>JAGAOK010000089.1 GCA_017623815.1 Lachnospiraceae bacterium | reverse complement strand
TCACCGACGCGTTTTAAATTCTCCAGCATTTGCGGAAGAACGAGATCGTAAAATTCGTCCTTTTGTTTGTCGGATAATTCGTATTGTGCGCGCTGGCAGATATCACCGAAATGGTGCAGGCAGAAGCCTTTGCTGTTTTCAATCATACGCTTCATCTCGCCGTCCTTTTTGTACATAAAAAAGAAGGTGTCAAGATAACGGTCGTAGGTTTTTTTGAAGTTGTTACAGATATAACAGGAGGCTTCTTTTTCTTTGATCCAGCTGCTGATATTGTTATCCGGTGCATCGGACTTTTTAATTCGGTTCATGAGTGAGACTTTGCCCGGAGCGAACATTTTAATCTGCGCATCCAGTTCGCTTTGCATCTGCAGATAATGTGTTTTTAAGATCCAGGCATTTCCGAGTGCATTTCCGTAGTCAAACATCTTTTGGAAGTGAGAACGGCAGAATCCGGCTTTGTCTGTCATTTCGCGCATGTCGCTTTCCATATAGGAGGCGCTGGAACCGAGAACAAGATCAAGAAGGTCCTGTTCGACATCGCGCTCAACAAAACAGAAAGGACATTCGTCGTGTGCGTTAAAAGCATCGGTTAATGGTATCGTATATAAGGTTTCTTTCATGTTTTTTCCTCGCTTTTTATCAAAAGTATTGTACTAATAACAGTTTAGCGGTGTCAGGCGAAATTGGCAAGGAGAAATGATAGAAAAAGGGTGCAAATTGAGACATCTTGTGTTAAAATCATACCCGGTAATAAAATGACGGCTCAGCCGAGGAAAGAGGATAGATATGGAATATTGGGATATTTATGATAAAAATAAGCAAAAGACAGGCCGCACAATGAAACGCAACGATTGGTGTCTGAAGGATGACGAATATCACTTGACGGTGCTGGGCGTCGTGGTACGACCGGACGGACGTTTCTTAATCACGCAGCGTGTGATGACAAAATCCTGGGCACCGGGCTGGTGGGAAGTATCCGGCGGAGCAGCGATGGCAGGAGAGGAGTCGCTTGAGGCGGTAATCCGTGAGGTAAAAGAGGAAACGGGACTGGATGTATCCGCGGCAGAAGGCGGATATATGTTTACGTATCATAGGGAAAATCCGGGAGAGGGCGATAATTATTTTGTGGACATTTATCGTTTTGTGCTCGATTTTGATGAGAGTGATTTGAATTTGCAGGAGGCGGAAACGCTTGGATATAAGCTGGCAACGGCAGAAGAAATCCGACAGCTTGCACAGCAGGGGATTTTTCTGCACTATGACAGCATAAAGGATGTGTTTGTCTTATAATGGTCTTTTGACATTGCCGATATCTGTTACCATGCGGTAACCGGCTTTTTCAATCTGAATACGAAGTATATCACTGCACTGGGCGGATTCTGCGCCGGTGCAGTTTTTGTTTTCGTAGATGTCGTAAAGTTGTCTTACGCTAACTGGTGAAAGATTTGGCATGATAACATTGGCGCCTGCTTTTAATCCTTTTTCACGCCCGTCCGGTGCTACGGTGGCAAGCGCGGTTGTAGCAGGCAGAAGCGCGTGCGGGAACATAAGGCGTAGTATGGCCAGTAGTCGCAGGGTCAGAGCAAGACTTCCGTTTTCATGCATGTGCAGAGGGGTCTGCGAGTGCGTAAGATAAGGCCCTATGCCGATCATGTCAGGATCAAGGCTTTGCAGAAATCGCAGGTCATGAATCAGATCAGAAAGGGTCTGGAACGGGGCACCTACCATGAATCCGGCACCAACCTGGTATCCGATAGATTTCAGGTCTTTAAGACACTGTCTGCGCCCGGAAGCGGACATGGATGCAGGGTGGAGACGGTTGTATAATGCGTCGGCTGCAGCTTCGTGTCGCAGAAGATAGCGCGCTGCGCCGGCATCAAAATAAGCCTGATAACTTTCACGGGATTTTTCGCCGACGGAAAGAGTGATTGCACAGTCCGGAAAATTGGACTTAATATTTGTTATGATATGGCATAACAACTCATCGGAGTAAAAAGGGTCTTCTCCGCTTTGCAGGACAAAGGTGCGCATGCCGAGGCGATATCCTTCTTTGCAGCAGGAGAGAATCTCTTCCGGTGACAGGCGGTAACGGGTTGCACCGGTATTACCTGCGCGGATTCCGCAATAGTAGCAGTTGTTTTTGCAAAAGTTGCTGAATTCAATAAGTCCGCGTATATAAACGGCGTCTCCGTAAACAGAGCGTCGCACCTTATCTGCGAGGGAAAATAATAAGGCGTCCCATGTGTCGCAGGCAAGCAGGGAGAGTAACTCTTCGTCGCTGAGATTTCTTGTGGTATAAAGTTTTTCTATGGTTTGTTTTGATATATTCATGAGGTAATCATATCGGCTAAGTCATGGCTTGTCAAGCAGACAGAGCAAGGGTAAAATAGAGAAGAAATGTATGATTTTTAGGAGTAAAAAAATGGGATTACAGTTTGTGTTCGGCGGCAGCGGAGCCGGTAAAAGTACAACCGTATATGAGAAAGTGATTGCGCAGTCCATGCAGCATCCGGAGAAAAATTATCTGATCATGGTTCCGGATCAGTTTACCATGTATACGCAAAAACAGCTTTGTATGATGCATCCGAGAGGCGGCATCATGAATGTTGACGTGCTCAGTTTTTCGCGTATGATTTATCGGATTGCGGAGGAAGTCGGACGCAAGGAGCGAGTGGTCCTGGATGATACGGGGAAAAACCTTGTGCTTCGTCGTGTTGCGATGGAAAAAGAGCAGCAGCTTGTTTTGTTAAAAGAGAAG
>JAGAOK010000088.1 GCA_017623815.1 Lachnospiraceae bacterium | reverse complement strand
GGAAGTTATGTGCAGGCAGGAACGGCCATTGGAACCATCTATCCGGAAGCGCAGTCAAAGTATTATGCAGAGATTTATGTGGAAAACACAGACATTGCCCAAATAAAAGAGGGACAGGAAGTAAAGTTTGAAATTGCTGCTTATCCTTCCGGCGAATATGGGTACTTTGAAGGAACGGTTGAAAATATAGCAAAGGATATATCAGTAGATCAAAGTACAGGGTATGCTTACTATTTGGTAAAAGTCAGATGTAAGGATATGACGTTAAAAGGAAAAGATGGTGAGGAAGCGAATTTGATAAACGGAATGGCATGTCAGGCAAAAATAGTGGTAGATGAGAAAAGGGTTTTAAACTATCTTTTGGAAAAGATAGATTTGCTGGATTAAAATAGGAGCATGGCTCATAAGTGATTTCGCAAATGGAAATCATCTTAGGAAGCGATGCTCCTTTCGTTTCACGCAGGAAAAAGTTTCGTCCTGTATTTGGAAAGCACAGACAAAAGCGAAAGTCCGAGTACTCCGCAGGAAATGATTTCGCCGATTCCGACGGTTAGCATAAGGTAAGGAATTCCGCCCGGTAGCTCATACACATAGGTCAGTACCAAAGGAACAATGACCATATTGGAAACGATTGGCGGAATCGGGGCAAGCCATTTGCTTTTGCGTAAAATCCGGGTACCGATGGCGCCGAGCAAGGTGGCGAGGCTTCCGAAAAGGACATCAAAAAGTGCGCAGCCTGTCAAAACGTTGCTCAGAAGACAACCGACAAAAAGTCCGGGAACGGCCGCGGGAGTGAAATAAGGTAAAAGGGTAAGTGCTTCCGAAATACGGATCTGAATCGCGCCGCTGGCAAGCCCGAAAGCATTGCTTAAGAAGGTCAGCACGACATAGAGAGCTGCAATCATCGCAGCCTGCGTGAGAAATAATACATTGTTTTTTTTCATGATAGGTCTCCTTTAGTTTTGTTTTACGAGTGGAAGGTCTCGAACACTCGGTATTTTTCCGCGGCTGACCGCAGTTGTAACGGAGTTAGCATAGCACAGTGAAAATAAAAAAGCAATCCCCGTATGATTGGAAAGTTATGTCTGATTGTGGTAGAATATTGTGCGAAAGTGAAATGTAAAGATGCAGGAAGGTAACTTCTGTGCTGCGAGGTTAAATATGGAAGAAGAGTTTTTACAAAAACGGTTTGTCGATCTGGCAAACCAGTCCTATCGAAATAATATATATACTTTTACCGGGTTTTTAAGCGCATCGGAGCAGGATCTGTTTTTTCGGATGCTCCCTCAGATCGGACAGATAAGTTATACGCTTTTCGGCGGTGTGGAAGGATGCGAAAGGCAGATGCTGCGTTTTGGCAGTGAGGACCAGCTTGGTTATGAGGAGGAATTTCCGATCTGCTGTGTGGAGATAAGGCCGTCGGCGCCGAAGTTTGCGGATAAACTTTCGCATCGGGATTTTCTCGGAGCCCTGATGAATCTCGGAATTGAGCGAAGTACGCTTGGAGATATTTTTATTGCAGATAAAACGGGTTATGTGTTTTGCCATGAAAAGGTAGCGGATTACATGCTTGCGAGCGTAGACAGAATCAGACATACAAGCGTCAAATGCAAGCTTTTGCGAAAGGCGCCGGAGGCGGTAAAACCGACGCTGAAGGAGGAACATCTGATTATCAGTTCCGAAAGGCTTGATGTGGTTGTGGCAAAGCTGTTTCATTTATCACGCAGTCAGAGTCTTTTGCTGTTTCGAGAAAAAAAGGTGTTTGTAAACGGCAGATGCATGGAAAATAACAGCGGTGTCTGCAAGGCCGGGGATGTGGTTTCAGTCCGCGGCTACGGGAAGTTTGTTTATGGGGGCTGCATACACGAGACCAAGAAGGGGAATTTGAATATTACACTGGAGAGATATGTATGAATATTTTGACACTGGATCATATTACCAAATCATATACAGGAAGAAAATTGTTTGAGGATGCGTCATTCTATCTGCAGGAAGGCGAAAAAGTCGGGATTCTCGGAATCAACGGAACCGGAAAATCCACACTTTTGCGTATCGTGGCAGGTCTGGAAGAGCCGGATGAAGGAAAAGTGGTTCTGGCGGGAAATGTGACGGTGCAGATGCTTGTGCAGAGTCCGTCTTTTGCACCGGATGACACGGTACTGACTGCAGTGATGCATTCGCATGTCACAGGAAGTCAGCGAGAGGTAATGGATATTCCGTCAATGGAAGCAAAGGCAAAATCCATGCTTATGAAGCTTGGAATATCAGAGTTTGATCAGCCGGCCTCTAGGCTTTCGGGCGGACAAAAGAAAAAGGTTGCGCTGGTGTCAGTTCTGCTTCATGAATCAGATATTCTGGTGCTGGATGAGCCGACAAACCATTTGGATGCTGAAATGTCAGACTGGCTGGAGGAACAGCTGAAAAAATACCGCGGAACGCTTGTGATGGTGACACATGATCGTTACTTTTTAGACAGCGTGTCGAACCGGATTGTCGAGATTGACCGCGGCTCGATTTATTCTTATGATACCAATTATTCTGGTTTTTTGGAGAGAAAGGCGCAGCGCGAAGAGATGCAGCAGGCATCGGAGAGAAAGCGCCAGTCCATTTTGCGGACCGAGCTTGAGTGGGTGAAACGGGGCGCGCGGGCCAGAACGACAAAGCAGAAAGCTCGTCTGGAACGCTATGAGGAGCTGAAAAACAGACAGGTTCTTGCCGCGGACGGACAGGTGCAGATGGGGAGCGTTTCCAGTCGTATGGGAAAGACTACGGTGGAACTTACAGAAGTTTCCAAGGCATATGGGGACCGGGTGCTGATCCGGGATTTTACGTATAACTTTTTAAAAAATGACCGTGTGGGATTTGTCGGGGAGAACGGCTGCGGAAAAACAACGCTGATGAAGATGATTGCCACGGCAGCAGGTGAGCAGGTCGGAATGCGCAAGGAGCAGCAGGTGTTTCCGGATGGCGGAACCATCACCATTGGGCAGACCATCAAACTTGGTTATTTTTCCCAGGAACTGACGGCAGATAAAGATGCAGGAATTGCATATATGGATCCGGACAGGCGCGTGATTGATTACATCCGGGATACCGCAGAGTTTGTGCAGACAAGCGACGGACCGGTCAGCGCAACGAAAATGTGCGAGCGATTTCTGTTTGACAGCGAGCAGCAATACAGTCTGATCGGGAAATTATCCGGCGGTCAGAAGAGACGTCTGAATCTTCTGCGTGTGCTCATGGAAGCACCGAATGTACTGATTCTGGATGAACCGACCAATGATCTGGATATTCAGACGTTGACAATTCTCGAAGACTATCTGGATTATTTTGACGGGATTGTAATTACGGTCTCTCATGACAGGTATTTTCTGGACCGGTGCGTACGTCGTATTTTTGCGTTCGAAGGAGACGGAGTGCTCAGACAATATGAGGGCGGATATACGGATTATCAGCTTCGCAGGGAGATGGAACAGGAAGAGGCGGAGCCAAGGAAAGAGGCGAAGGAGGAAGCAAAGCCTGTTTCCGAAAAGACCGAGAGACCGAGGGCGCATCAGCTGAAGTTCTCATATAAGGAACAGAAGGAATATGAAACAATAGAAGAAGAGATTGCAACGATAGAGGAAAAAATCGAGCAAACCGAGGCGGATATCCTGAAATTTTCAAGAGATTTTGTGAAGTTAAATGAACTGACCAAAGAAAAGGAAGCGCTGCAGGAATTGCTGGAGGAAAAAATGGAGCGCTGGATGTATCTTGAAGATCTGGCAGCAAAGATAAAAGAGGCGGAACATGCAAGAAAACAGTAAAGTAAGACAGAAAAAATATGAAATTGATATGGTACACGGACCACTCGCAAAAAAGATACTTTTATTTGCCCTGCCCCTCATGCTATCAAGCATGATGCAGCTTTTGTTCAACGCGGCAGATGTGATTGTAGTCGGTCGTTTTGCGGGGAGCGAGTCGCTGGCAGCAGTCGGTTCTACAACATCGCTGATCAATCTGATTACGAATCTGTTTGTCGGACTTTCCATCGGAGCAAATGTTGTGGTGGCCAATTCCTATGGTGCGGGACGACCGGAGGAGATAAAGGAGACTTTGCATACAGCAATGATACTTGCTATGGCAAGTGGTGTAATTGTTTTGGTAATCGGAGTTTTGTTCGCACCGGATTTCCTGCTTATGATGGCATCGCCGGAAAACGTGATCGATTTAGCATCTGTGTACCTGCGCATTTATTTTCTCGGAATGCCTGCTCTGATGATATATAATTTCGGTGCAGCAATGCTACGTGCCATCGGTGATACAAAGCGCCCGTTATACTATCTGCTTTTTGCGGGAGTGGTAAACGTCGGTCTGAATTTGATTTTAGTAATTTGCTTCCGGCTCGGAGTGGTCGGGGTAGCAGTGGCTACGACCGTCAGTCAGTATATTTCGGCCGGGCTTATTTTAAGGTGTCTTATCAGAGAGAAAGGATGGCTTCATTTTGAATTCAGAGCTTTACGTCTGGATGTAGGTAAAATGGTCCGCATTATGAAAATCGGTCTTCCTGCGGGGCTGCAGGGGATTGTATTTTCGTTGTCTAATGTTGTGATCCAGTCAACAATCAATTCCTTTGGTTCTGTGGTCATGGCCGGCAGTGCAGCGGCTGCAAATATTGAAGGTTTTATTTATATGGCAATGAATGCGTTTCACCAAACCGCGATTACTTTCAGCGGGCAGAATTATGGCGCGGGAGAGCTGAAAAGAGTAGATAAAGTATTTGGACTTTGTGTGGCTTTTGTCAGTATTACAGGACTCGGACTTGGAGTTTTGGCGGTATATTTTGCAGCGCCGCTTCTTGGGATTTACTCAAGTGATGCCATGGTGATTGAGGCGGGAATTGTTCGCTTAACCTATGTGTGTACGCTGTACGCGCTGTGCGGAATTATGGATGTGTGTGTCGGAATTTTAAGAGGTATGAACCGTGCGGTGATACCGATGGTGGTCTCGATTGTCGGAGCCTGCGGGTTAAGACTTCTTTGGATTGCAACAGTGTTTCAATACTTTCAAAAGATTGAAGTGTTGTACATTGCATATCCTGTAACGTGGGCAATTACTATGAGTGTGCATATGCTCAGTATCCTGATTGTTCGAAGAAGAGAAGGAAGGAAACGTTATGTCTAAGGATGGGAAGTCCTACACTTATATGATCCGCTGCGTGGATGGTTCGATTTATACAGGGATTACCAAGGATGTACAGCGGCGCATGCAGGAGCATAAGGGGCGCGGAAAGGAATGTGCGAAATATACGCGCACGCACCATTTTCTCAGGCTTGAAGTTGTATTTGAGTCAAAATCCTGGTCGGATGCGGCCAGGCTGGAATATGCCATCAAGCGTTTGTCGAAGGAGAAAAAAGAGCGTTTGATTGCAAATCCGAAACTTGTGCAGACCATATTTGGCGAGACGTTTCCGGGTTGCGATTTCAGACCTGTGGTAGTAGAATAAATGTATCAAACGGCTATGGGAAATAAGGGGTAACGAATGAAAAAGAAAAAAAGTATCAAAAGAATGTTGATTGGGCTTTCTGTTGTACCTGCAGTATTTATCGGTCTTGCAATTATGAGCATATCGGTCCATTCCATGTGGAAAGGAATGAGCAGTGAAATCAGTAATTCATTGGCGATTGCCGCGAACTCTTTATATAATACATATTCTCTGGTTGCACCGGGAGACTATAGTTTGAAAGACGGCGTTCTGATGAAGGGTGACATCGTGCTGGAAGGAGATTATGCGATAGTCGATGCCCTAAAAGAATCCTATGGAATGGAGATTACACTGTTTTATGGGGATGAGCGTAAACTTACCACCATCACGGACGAAGAGGGGAATCGAGTGGTTGGAACAAAGGCCGATCCGCAGGCCGTGAAATGGGTGCTGGAAAACGGGAGGAAATATTTTACGCAAAAAATCGAGATAAATGGTGAAGATTATTTTGGCTATTATATTCCGGTTTTGAACAAGGATAAAAGTGTAGTCGGCATGGCATTTGCAGGGGAACCGCGAGTGGAAGTAATCCGCTCAATCTCGGCCAATATTATGAGTTCTTTGTTGATTTGCCTGCTGGTAATTATCGCGACTTTGCTTGTTTGCGTTGCTTCCGGCAGAAAAATAGTGGATGCACTCGGAAGTATCATGGATTATTTGGGATTTTTGGCGCAGAGCGATTTTTCCCACAAAATGCCGAAGCATGTAGAAAAGCGCCGGGATGAAATTGGAGATATGGGCAGATATGCAGTAGAAGTAAGTCGCTCGCTGGAAGAGACGATTACGACGGATCCGCTGACAAAACTTTTAAACCGCCGTGCATGTAAGAAATATCTGGATAAGTGGATTGAGACCTGCAAAAAACAGCAGAAGAACAGAATTACGGTTGTGATTGCGGATATTGATCATTTTAAAAAAATCAATGATACATACGGACACGACTGTGGTGATATGGTACTGGTGACAGTATCGGAGATGTTCAAAAAACATATGAAAGATAAAGGTTGTGTTGCCAGATGGGGCGGCGAGGAGTTCCTTCTTGTGTATGAAACGGATCCACAGTCCATGCAGGAATCGTTTTGCAGCTTGCTGAAGGATATCCGGGCACATGAATTTATTCATAAGCAGCATTCATTTCATATTACGCTTACAGCCGGTGTGAACGGAGAAATCAATGGATTTACATTTGATGAAATTATCAATTGTGCCGACGAATGCCTGTATAAAGGAAAATCGGGTGGTCGTGACCGAGTAGTATTTACGACCGGGAAGGTAATTGAGCTATAATAATGGCAGCAAACATGACAATGCATCCGGCGATCTCACGCCCTGACAATGTCTGTTTTAAAAGAATCCATCCGGCCAGTACGCTGACTACGGATTCTAAGGACAGAATCAGGGAGGCGATCGTCGGATTTGTGTTCTTCTGACCGACAATCTGTAGCGTATATGCGACACCGCAGGATAATATCCCTGCATAGAGAATTGGAATCTTGGCGGAAAATATCTGGTTCCACTGCGGCTTTTCCATAAAAAAGATAAATGGTAGAGAAATGATGCCACAGGTCAGAAACTGGATGCAGGAGAGCAGAACTCCGTCGGCTTTTGCTGAAAAATGATCAATAACGAGAATATGTGCAGTAAATGCAAAGGAACAAAGAAGAACATAAAAGTCTCCTTTTCCAATGGAAAACTGCTCGCTCATGCATAAAAGAAAGAGTCCGGCCAGTCCGAGGATAACACTCAGGGCAACAGGCAGGGCTATTTTTTTGCGCAAAAATAAAGCGCTTACAATCGGGACAAAAACGATGTAAAGGGCAGTAATAAAACCGGCCTTTCCGACAGTGGTCTGTTCGATACCAAACTGCTGAAGAGTGCTGCCAAGACACAGGCAGATACCGCAGCATAGGCCACCGGTTAGTCCGTTCTTCAGATCTTCCGGTGAAAAAAGGCGATTTTTGTCGAAACTCTCACCTGGAGGGAGGGTTTTGTGTTTTTGGAATTGCATGATAAAAACAAGCGGAAGCAGTGTCAGGCCGCCAATCAGACAACGGATTCCGTTAAAAGTAAACGGACGGATATAGGCGGCGGCGCTGCTTTGGGCCACAAAGGCGATTCCCCATATAAAAGCTGCCATAAACAGTAAAAAAGCATTTTTGGGTTTCATAACTCCTCTTTCCGCGACATAAAATCGCTAAGTTTTTCGGCAATTTGTATTATGTAGAATCTGTGGTTTATTGTCAAGAAAAGGGTAGATTTTTTAGGGCTGTTATGGTACAATCAAAATAGTCTAATTACTGAAAGGAACACCTGCGGGTGTAAAGGATTGGAAGGTATGGGTAAAGAGAAAAAAGCAAAAGAAACTAGGGGTTATTTTACACTGACAATCAAGATGCTTGCAATCGGAATTGTGCCGGTTCTTCTTTCCACGATTGTATCGATTATCGTGGCAGCCGTAACCGTTGGCGGAGGTTCCGTTGGTAGTTTTATCAAAGCAAATCTGATCGCAATGGTGATTCTTGAGATTATAGTCGGGGCAGTTGTATTTGTGATTGCCAAAAATATCGTGGGTTCCCTGAATCGAATTATCGAGATTCTGAACTCAGCTTCCGGTGGTAATCTGACACGTCTGTGTGTAGCAAAAGATACGGAACGTAAGGATGAAATGGGAGTTCTTGCCCGTCATGCAAATGAGGTTATCCGTTCTCTTTGTAAAGTGATTGCAAAAGTAGGTACCACAACAGATGTAATCGTGGCGGCTTCTGAAAAATTAGAGAAGATGGCAGATCAGACCAGTAATGCATCCGATGATGTGGCAAGATCCATGGGAGACATGGCAAACGGGGCTACCGCACAGGCTACAGAGACACAGACAGTTTCTGAAGCGGTTATGCAGATTGGTGATGGTATTGAGCAGACGACACTTGCGGTGCAGAATCTTCTGAATAATGCAGATTCCATGAGAAGAGCCGGCGAAGCCGGAGTGGAGAGCGTGGAAGATCTTGAGAGCATTTCTGAGAAAGTAAAAGCGCAGATTGCCATTATTTATCAGCAGACAAATACAACGAATGAATCTGCACAGGAAATTCATAAAGCTACAGAGCTCATTGCATCTATTGCAAATGAAACAAACCTTCTTGCACTGAATGCTTCCATCGAGGCAGCAAGAGCCGGAGAAAGCGGACGCGGTTTTGCCGTTGTTGCTGAGCAGATTAAAAATCTTGCAGAGCAGTCTAACGAATCTGCTAAGACTATTGAAGGAATTATCAAAAACCTTCTTGAAGAGTCTGAGCAGGCGGTGCAGACCATGAATACAGTAGATGCAATCATCGGTCTTCAGGCAGATAAGGTGGATACAACCAGACGTGTATTTGCAAAAGTAAGCAATGGTCTTCAGGATACGATCAGCGATGTGGAAAGCATTGCTTCTAATACGCAGCTGCTTGATCAGGCAAAAGACAGAGTTATGGTTTCTGTTGAAAGTCTCTCTGCAATTGCTGAACAGAACGCAGCAGGTACACAGGAGACAGCGGCTTCCGCAGAAGAGCTTGCAGCTACCATCAGTGAAATCAAAGACGCTTCAACAAAACTCTTTGATGTATCTGAAGAACTGACAGGTGAATTAAATATGTATGTGATCTACTAATTTCAATCCTACATAGAAATATAAATTAAGGAATAGAAAATAAGACCCGGTGAGAATATCATCGGGTCTTATTTTTGCCGTGATATATAAATGGGGTTGGAGGAAAGGGGATCATTTGCTGAATAAATCGTTGTGTGTACCGGTTCGGGATAAAGTAAGAACGAGAATATCTTTATCGATGTGATAGATTAGAAGCCAGTCAGGCTCGATGTGGCATTCGCGATGTTTACTCCAGTTTCCGGATAGAGGATGGTCTTTGTATTTAGCCGGTAGGATTTCGCCACTTGCCAGTTTTTTGATTACGTCATCGAGTAATTCTATCTTTCGATGTTGACGTAGAGCAAGTTTGTAGTCTTTTTTAAATTGCGTGGTGGGTTTTATGATATATTTTGTCATGACTTTAAATTTGCAAAAAGTTCATCCAAATCGGTATATCCTTTTACATTTGGATCTTTTGCAATCCTTTCTGCCTCCAGCATAGCTGAGACGGTTTCGTTGTTTGGCGTCTTTTCGGTAATTACAAAAGGAATTCCTCTTTCGCGCAATGACTGGCGGACAAAGATATTAAATGCAGTAGAAAGATTCATACCCAATTCTTCAAATAAAGACTCGGCGGCATTTTTGAGTTCGGTATCCATGCGAATACTAATGTTTGTGGTAGTTGATTTTGCCATATCGCTACTCCTTTCGGTTTGTTTTACTATATTATATGTCAATTGCACGAAGAATGCAACATAGTGCACGAAAATCATGTATCATTTCTTTCGAAGGATAATCCTTCTATAAATATCTGCATATTCTGCCAAGGTCTCTCTGGTATATCCATTGGTGCCTCCTGAGTAATACGATAATATAGTGGACTTTAATTTAGAGTATCTACTATAGAAGCAAGTGTAAAACAAGTAAAGTTGTTGCAAAAAATTAAAATCTATCACAATTCAGAGTAAAAAAATGTCGGTTGTAAAGAAGAATGCTTTTAAAGGAATTTATAAGAAGGCCAAAATTAAAGTTCCGAAAAGTAAGAGGACAAAGTATAAAAAACTTCTGAAAAAAGCTGGGGTGAAATCAACGGCAGTAATTAAGTAATTAGAAAAGAAAAAATGTGATATGGAGAAGTTAGAATAGAATCATTTTATGATATATTGAGGTTACGTCTTTCGCCGAGCAAGAGCGAGTCTGAAATAGATCATAAAATGGTTCTCTATCTTTTTGTTTTTTGGTGTATATTTCGAAAATTTACAAAACTTTAATTTCTATGTCCCTTATTTCACACAATTCTTATTGATTTTACGATTTTGAATCTATATAATGAAAAAGTGCTGTAATTTCAGCAAGAGTGAGGAGAAAAAATGGAAAATCAAAATTATCAGGGACCAAATGGCAATGGCCAGGGTCCGCATAATGGAAATAATAACAATAATAATGGGAACAACGGAGGAAACGGTGGTGGAGAGCCGCCAAGACGCCAGAGCATTATGCTGTTTCTTATAGCAGCATTGATCACGCTTCTTGGTATGAGTTTCTTCATGGGAAATATCGGTGGTTCATCCAGTGAAGAGATTACCTACAATGCATTCCTGGATATGGTAAAGGACGGCAAAGTAAAAGAAGTTCTGATTACTCCGGATGAAATCCGTATCACTCCGGTGGAGGAGAAAAAGAAAGAGCCGCAGCAGATTAACCCGTTTCTGCCGTATGCATACGATGCACCGGAAAAGACCTATTATACGGGTGTAGTGGAGGATGATACGCTTCCGGGCTACTTAAAAGAACACGGAGTGGAGTTTAAACAGCAGATTCCGGATGATACGAGCTGGCTGTTATCCATTCTTTTAACCTATATACTCCCGATTGTACTGGTGTGGATACTTCTCAGTTTCCTGTTTCGCAAAATGGGAGGCGGCGGTGGTCCGATGGGAGTCGGCAAGAGCAATGCCAAAGTATATGTACAAAAAGAGACCGGTGTGACATTTAAAGATGTGGCGGGTCAGGATGAAGCGAAAGAGTCGCTTCAGGAAGTGGTGGATTTTCTGCACAATCCGGGGAAATATACAACCATCGGTGCGAAGCTTCCGAAGGGTGCCCTTTTGGTGGGACCTCCGGGAACCGGAAAGACGCTTCTGGCCAAAGCAGTGGCAGGTGAGGCAAATGTACCGTTTTTCTCGCTGGCGGGTTCTGATTTTATAGAGCTTTACGTCGGTGTCGGAGCTTCCCGTGTCAGAGATTTGTTTAAAGAGGCGACAAAAAACGCGCCTTGTATCATATTTATTGATGAGATTGATGCAATCGGACGTAGCCGTGACTCAAAATACGGTGGCGGAAATGAGGAGCGTGAACAGACGCTGAATCAGCTTCTGGCTGAAATGGATGGCTTTGATACCTCAAAAGGTATTCTGATTTTAGGTGCGACGAACAGACCGGAGATTCTCGACAAAGCTCTGCTTCGTCCGGGACGATTCGACCGCCGTGTGATTGTTGACAAACCGGACTTAAAAGGGCGTGAGGATGTCCTGAAGGTGCATGCAAAAGGCGTCAGCATGGATGAGACAGTGGATCTGCATGAAATCGCGCTTGCAACAAGCGGAGCCGTTGGTTCCGATCTTGCCAACATGATTAATGAGGCGGCAATCAATGCGGTTAAGAATGGCAGAAAAGCAGTCTGTCAGAAAGATTTGTTTGATGCGGTGGAAGTGGTTCTGGTCGGAAAAGAGAAAAAGGACCGCATTATGAGCAAAGAGGAGCGTAAGATTGTTTCTTATCATGAGGTAGGACACGCGCTGATCAGTGCACTGCAAAAGAACTCCGAGCCGGTACAGAAGATTACCATTGTACCGCGTACGATGGGAGCGCTTGGATACGTGATGCATGTCCCTGAGGAAGAGAAATATTTGAATTCCCAGGCAGAGCTTCACGATATGATTGTCGGACTGCTGGGCGGACGTGCAGCAGAAGAGCTGGTGTTTGATACCGTGACAACGGGGGCGTCAAATGATATCGAAAGAGCGACGAATATTGCACGTTCGATGGTGACGCAGTACGGTATGAGCAAACGATTCGGTCTTGTTGGACTTGAGTCGATTGAGAGTCAGTATCTGGACAGACGTGCGGTGCTCAACTGCTCTGATGTTACGGCAGCGGCTGTGGATGAAGAAGTGATGAATATCCTGAAGAAATGTTATAAGGAAGCCAAGAAATTACTTCAGAATAACCGCAACCTTATGGATAAGCTGGCAGAGCATCTGATTGAAAAAGAGACGATTACCGGAAAAGAATTTATGGAAATTTACCGTAAAGAAAAAGGCCTTCCGGAGCCGGATTCGGAGACGAAGGAAGAAACGGAAAAAACAGAGAGTGTCTCTGAGACCGAAGCGGTAGATTCGGCGGAAACACAGGTGCTGTCAGAAGAAGCTTCGGAAGCGGGAGTGTTTGAGTCGGAAGAAGCAGAAACGGCATCGGAAACGTCAGAGCCGGAAGAAGAAACGACTGCGGAAACAACAAAGCAGGTTGATTGACTTTGAAATTGGGTATAGGAAAGGGAAGTTTCCTTTCTATACCCATTTCCTATAAGGAAAAATGCAACCAGAGGACAAACTATGTTCGATATCAATGAGGAATTAAAAAAACTTCCGCATCAGCCGGGAGTGTATTTGATGCATGATGAAAAGGATACGATTATTTATGTCGGAAAGGCGATTGATTTGAACCGCCGTGTGCATTCTTATTTTAGAGAAAGCACCAAGAAGACCGCAAAAATTCAAAAAATGGTATCTTTAATTGAGCGTTTTGAGTACATTCTGACGGATTCGGAACTGGAAGCACTTGTGCTTGAAAACAATTTGATCAAAGAGTATCGCCCGAAGTATAACACGATGCTCAAGGACGATAAGACATATCCGTATATCAAGGTGACTCTGGGAGAGGAATATCCAAGGGTCCTCTTTTCGCGTTTGATGAAAAAAGATAAATCTAAGTATTTCGGGCCGTTTACCAGTGCGGTTGCAGTCAAAGATACCATAGATCTGATTTGCAAATTGTATCACATTCGCACCTGCAATCGCAGGATTGACGAGCCGGATGAAGTGACGGGAGCGGAGCCTTCGCAGAGAGCCTGCTTAAATTATCACATGCACCAGTGTGCAGCACCTTGTACCGGGGCAATTTCAAAGGAAGAGTACGCGCAGAATATTAGGAAAGCGCTTGAATTTCTCGGGGGGAATTATAGTCCGGTGTTAAAGGATCTGGAACAGAAAATGCAGGAAGCATCAGATAATCTGGAATTTGAAGAGGCGATGCGCTACCGGGATCTGCGTGCCAGTGTTCTTGCGGTGGCGCAGAAACAGAAGATTACGGACGCGGGCGGCGAAGATAAAGATGTGGTGGCGATTGCCAAGGATGAAAAAGATGCGGTTGTGCAGGTATTCTTTGTCCGTGACGGAAAGTTAATAGGCAGAGAACATTTTTATATGACGAATGTGTCGGAAAGTACGGAAAATGAAGTGTTGGAAAGCTTTTTGAAACAGTTTTATGCCGGAACGCCGTACCTTCCGAAAACAATCATGCTTTCAAAAGAGATTGAAGAAACAGAACTTTTACAGGAATGGCTGTCGGCCCGTAAGGGAACAAAAGTAAAAATTGTGGTTCCGAAGATCGGTGCCAAAGAAAAACTGGTGGAACTGGCGGGAAAAAATGCGGCTCTTATTTTGGGGCAGGACAAAGAGCGCATTCGAAGAGAGCAGGAACGCACGGTCGGTGCGGTAAACCAGATTGCAGAGATGATCGGACTTTCCGACGTTCATCGGATGGAAGCATACGATATTTCCAATATCAGTGGCTTTGAGACGGTTGGCTCCATGATTGTGTACGAGGATGGAAAACCGCGCAGAAGTGACTATCGCAAATTTAAAATAAAGACGGTGGCCGGAAGTGATGATTATGCCAGTATGCGGGAGGTGCTTACAAGACGCTTTACGCATGGACTTTCTGAGAAAGAAGAGAATCTCGAAAAAGGAAAGGATGACATGTTCGGTAGTTTTACGAAGTTTCCGGATTTGCTTTTGATGGATGGTGGAAAAGGTCAGGTGAACATAGCACTTGAGGTGCTTGATAGGCTTGGACTCCGCATTCCGGTCTGCGGAATGGTTAAAGATGATAATCATCGTACCAGAGGCTTATATTATAACAATACAGAACTTCCGATTGATACGCATTCCGAAGGGTTTAAGCTGATTACACGTATACAGGATGAGGCGCATCGTTTTGCGATAGAGTATCATCGCTCGCTGCGCCGCAAAACGAATGTAAAATCTGTGCTGGATGACATCAAAGGGATAGGCCCTGCGCGAAGAAAAGCGCTTATGAGACATTTTGATTCCATTGCGCATATCAAGGCGGCGAGTGTGGAGGAACTGATGGAAATTCCGGAGATTAATGAAAACTGCGCAAGGGAAATTTACGCTTTTTTTCATGCATCAAATATGATAGAATGATAGTGTTCAGGGGCATGCGATATTACGGAGGGGCTACTGGATAAGTTGAGACACTATTTACGAGAAGGAGAGAGTGAGTATGGCAAGCATCAGTTTAAGCAAAATCATTGATCGATTTAAACTGGAAAATCTGACACCGGAGATTGACACAAAAGGCATCAAAATCACACAGCCCGACATCAATCGTCCGGCGCTGCAGTTGGCAGGATATTTTGAGCATTATGAGGCAACACGTCTTCAGATTATCGGTTTTGTAGAGTATACCTATATGAGTGGTCTTTCGGAAGAAAGAAAAGAAGAGATTTTTGAAAATCTGTTATCCAATCCGATTCCGGTCATTGTATTTTGCCGTGAGCTTCAGCCGGATCCGCTCTTTTTAAAGAAAGCGATTGAACACGGTATTCCGCTTCTTATGACAAAGAAAGCAACATCCGCATTTATGGCAGAGGTAATTCGCTGGCTTAATGTGCAGCTTGCGCCTTGTATCTCTGTGCATGGAGTTCTTGTTGATGTATATGGTGAGGGTGTGCTGATTACGGGTGAGAGCGGTATCGGTAAATCTGAGGCGGCGCTGGAACTTGTAAAGCGCGGTCATCGTCTTGTAACCGATGACGTAGTGGAAATCCGCAAGGTCAGTGATGATACGCTGGTGGGATCTGCGCCGGATATCACGAAGCATTTTATCGAGCTTCGAGGTATCGGTATTACAGATATTAAAACTATGTTCGGTGTTTCGAGTGTAAAGGAGACCAGTCAGATTGACCTTGTAATCCATCTGGAAGACTGGAGTAAAGAAAAAGAATATGACCGTCTCGGTTTGGAGGAAGAGTATGTGGACTACCTTGGGAATAAAGTGACATCACATACCATTCCGATTCGTCCGGGTCGAAATCTGGCACTGATCTGTGAAACGGCAGCGGTTAACCATCGTCAGAAAAAGATGGGATACAATGCAGCGCAGGAGCTATATAAGCGTGTGCAGGAGTCATTTACCAAACGCAGGGAAGAGGAAGAATAGAGCAAGGAGACAGGGAAATGAAAAAATATTGTTTTGGCGTGGATGTCGGCGGAACGACGATCAAAATGGGGTTGTTTGATGTTGATGGAAATGTGCTTGATAAATGGGAAATTGTGACACGTACAGAAAATGGTGGTGTAAACGTTCTTCCGGATATTGCAAAAGCAGTGGAAGATAAAATGACAGAAAAATCTATCACAAAAGAGGAAGTGGCAGGAGTCGGAGTCGGCGTTCCGGGTCCGGTAGATGCAAAAGGAATTGTACATCGTTGTGTCAACCTCGGATGGGATGAATTCAATGTAAACGACAAACTCGGTCAGCTGGTAGGAATGCCGGTTATGGCGGGAAACGACGCCAACGTGGCAGCGCTCGGAGAAATGTGGAAGGGCGGCGGACAGGGACACAATGACCTTGTAGTAGTAACACTTGGTACAGGTGTCGGCGGCGGAATCATTATAAATGGTAAGATGCTCACGGGTGCAAACGGCGCCGGGGGTGAGATCGGACACATTCATGTACAGGACGGAGAGCCGGAAGAATGCGGCTGCGGAAATAAAGGATGTCTGGAGCAGTATGCTTCGGCTACCGGTATTGTGAGAATTGCAAAACGCATACTGGAAAAGACGCAGCAGGCGACAGTTTTAAATGCCGACAGTGTTACGGCAAAAGATGTATGGGATGCAGTAAAAGCCGGCGATGCAGTAGCGATTCAAGTGGCAGAACAGTTTGGAAAATACCTCGGCGAAGGACTTGCAGCGATTGCAGGAGTGGTAAATCCGGAGGCCTTTGTTATCGGCGGCGGAGTTTCAAAAGCAGGCGAGATTCTTCTTTCCTACGTGGAAAAGAATTATAAGCCGGTTGTGTTCCATGGCAGCAGAGATGTGAAGTTTGCCCTTGCAACGCTTGGAAATGATGCAGGTATTTTCGGAGCGGCCAAACTGGTACTTGGTTAAGCTTTTTGCGCATAATAATGATAAAAATAAGATAAGGAAGGACAGAAAAGTCCTTCCTTTTGAATGGTAAAAGCAGGTGAGATGATGAATCAGGCTGTAAAAGAGTTTTTAAAAGAAAATGTATTACCGGAGGATCTGTTATGGAAGGAACCGATGGAGAAGCACACGACCTTTCGCGTGGGTGGTGAGGCCGAGGTTCTTATTCAGATAAGAGATGAGGAGCAGCTACAGAAGCTGGTGTCTTATTTTGGGAAAGTTTCACAGGAGTATTTTGTATTAGGAAAAGGAAGCAATCTTCTTGTCAGCGATCAGGGATATCAGGGAGCGGTTCTTGATATGAGCAGGCATTTTTCGCAGGTGCGTGTGGAAGGGAACCGGATTTATGCGCAGGCGGGCGCGTCACTTCCGCAGGTGGCAGTTACGGCGGCAAACCATGGGCTTTCCGGTCTTGAGTTTGCGGCGGGCATTCCGGGAACTGTCGGTGGAGCTGTTGTGATGAATGCAGGTGCATATGACGGGGAGATGAAGCAGGTGGTTCGATGCGTAACGGTACTAAGTCATGAAGGAGAAGTGATGGAACTGGATAATGCGACGATGGAGTTTGGGTATCGTACGAGCATTATTAAGAACAGACCGTTTCTGGTGCAGGAGGTTATGTTTGAACTCTGTCCGGGAGATAAAGATGAAATTATGAAAAAAGGTGCGGAGTTTAATCGGCGCCGCAAAGACAAACAGCCCCTCGAGTATCCGAGCGCCGGAAGTACGTTTAAAAGACCGGAAGGATATTTTGCAGGGAAATTGATTATGGATGCAGGGCTTCGGGGGTATCGCATCGGAGGCGCGCAGGTTTCGGAGAAGCATTGCGGTTTTATTATTAATGTCGGAAATGCGACAGCATCAGATATTCAGGATCTGATGGATGAGGTGAGTGAAAAGGTAAAGGAACAGTTCGGAGTAAGGTTAGAACCTGAGGTTGTAAGACTCGGACAGTTTTAACAGGGAGGTAAGGAAATGCGTTTTGTAGTAGTAACGGGAATGAGTGGCGGTGGAAAACAGACTGCCATGAAAATGCTGGAGGATATCGGATTTTATTGTGTGGATAATCTTCCGGTTCCGCTTGTGCCTACATTTGCAGAGCTTTTGCTTCAGCCGGGAAGTGAGATCCGTAAGGTGGCGGTTTGCCTGGATATTCGTTCGGATCAGGTGTTTGGTGATATTATGAAAGCACTTGGGCAGCTGGAGGAAATGAAGGTGGATTACGATCTTCTTTTTATGGATGCTTCGGACAGTGTTTTGCTGAAGCGCTACAAAGAAAGTCGCCGCATTCACCCGATTGACGGGCATGGACCGATTGAGGAGAGTATCCGCAAGGAGAGGGCGATTCTAAAAGAGATTTTTGAGAGGGCGGATTATGTATTTGATACCTCTTCGCTGTTGACCAGAGAGCTTAAGGAGGAACTGGACAGAATATTTGAGCGTAATGGGGCATACAATAGCCTTATGATTACGATTATGTCCTTCGGATTTAAAAACGGAATACCGCTGGATGCGGATCTGGTATTTGATGTGCGTTTTCTGCCAAATCCGTTTTATATCGACGAACTGAAAGTAAAAACGGGAAATGATAAAGAGGTGTATGATTACGTTATGTCTTTTGATGAGGCAGGCGATTTTTTGGAAAAACTGGAAGATATGCTGGAATTTCTTGTGCCGAATTATGTAAAAGAGGGAAAATATCGTCTGGTGATCGGTATCGGTTGTACCGGGGGCAAGCACCGCAGCGTGACGCTTGCCAATGCCTTGTATGATAAAATGAAAAACAAAGGCAACTATGGGCTGACACTGGTTCACAGAGATATTAACAGATTAAAATAAGAGGAACTACCTATGTCTTTTTCGGGAGAAATCAAAGAGGAATTACAGCTTGTCACGGGAAACTCCAGGCATTGCCAGATGGCAGAACTTGCTGCCTATTTTCAGTTTTGCAGTCGCATGGTGGAAGCAGAAAACGATGATAAAAGTCTGCGTATACAGACGGAAAACCAAAATGTAGCAAGAAAATGCTTTACTTTATTTAAGAAAACATTTAAGATATACGTTGATGTGACTGTTCGAAGGAGCGGTGCGCTGACGGGTAATATGACCTATCTGCTGCGAACGGATGAGCATCCGGAACAAAAAAGGATTATGGATGCCATGAAAATATCGGAGTGGGAAAAGGGGGATTGCACAAGTGCGCTTTTACTGAAGAACAGTTGCTGCAAAAGAGCCTTTTTGCGAGGCGCCTATCTGGCAGCCGGTTCGATGAGCGATCCTTACAAAGGGTACCATCTTGAGATTGTCTGTCAGAACCAGCAACAGGCCGGGCAGATTCAGAAACTGCTTTTGGATTTTGGTTTGGATGCCAAACAGGTACTGCGCAAAAAATACTATGTGGTATATATAAAAGAAGGCGAAAATATTGCGGATTTTCTCAATATCATTGAAGCGCATCAGGCGCTGATGGAATTTGAAAATGCGCGGATATACAAAGATGTCCGCAACATGGTGAATCGAAAGGTCAATTGTGATGCGGCAAATATTAACAAAACAGTAAATGCGGCGGCCAGACAAGTGGAGGATATAGAATATATCCGGTCATCTTGTGGCCTTGAAAAATTGCCGGATTCATTGCGGGAAATGGCCTATGTGAGGCTGGAAAACCCGGAAGTTTCCCTTGTGGAACTTGGAAAGCTCCTGGATCCGCCGGTCGGAAAATCGGGAGTCAACCACAGGTTAAGAAAAATAGGGGAATTTGCTAAAAGTCTGAAAGATTTGCAGTAGGAGGAATTGAAATGATCGAAAAGACAATGAAAATTCAGCTGGAGCATGGTCTGGAAGCAAGACCGGTTGCAGTGCTTGTTCAGAAAGCAAGTATGCATGACAGTACGATTTATATTCATGCAGAAGGTAAGAAGGTCAATGCGAAAAGTATTATGGGTATGATGAGTCTCGGACTCAATATGGGTGAAGAAGTTACCGTTGTTGCAGAGGGAGAAGACGAAGCGGCAGCGATTTCAAGCATTGAAAAATATTTAGGCGGACAGGAAAATTAATCGGATTTTAGCAAATCAACCGAAAAGGGGCACGTATGTGCCTCTTTTTTAACAGGAGAAGCGATAGTTATGGAAGAAAAGAAGATGCTTTTTATATATAATCCGCATGCGGGTAAGGCCAGTATCCGAAGTAATCTGTTAGATATTATAGATATCTTCACAAAGGCAGGGTATGAGGTGACGGCACAGCCGACACAGAAAAAGGGGGATGCCATCACTGCGACGATAGATAAAGCAGGAAGATATGATGTTCTTGTCTGCAGCGGAGGAGACGGAACGATTGATGAGGTGGTAACCGGAATGATGCAAAGAAGTGAGCGGATTCCGATTGGCTATGTACCGGCGGGAACGACCAATGATTTTGCCCGGAGTTTGAAAATACCACGTACCATGATAAAGGCGGCAAAGTCCATCGTAGATGGAAAGGCATTCGGATGCGATATCGGAACCTTCAACGGGGATGATTTCGTATACATTGCTGCATTCGGTTTGTTTACGGATGTCTCTTATCTGACGGATCAGAATATGAAGAACGTGCTCGGTCATATGGCATATTTGTTGGAAGGTGCGAAGCGCCTGAACAGTTATCCTTCTTATCATATGAAATTCGAAGCAAACGGAAGTGTGATAGAAGATGATTTTATGTATGGAATGATCACAAATTCTGTTTCCGTTGGGGGATTTAAAAATATAACGGGACGTAATGTGAAGCTGGATGATGGAGTTTTTGAAGTGACACTGATTAAAAAACCGAAAACGGTCAGTGAGCTGAATCAGCTTATGACATCACTTGTGATGAAGGATGTTGATACGGATTGTATGTATTGTTTTAAAACTTCACAGATTCGATTTGAATGCGAGGATGAAGTGCCTTGGACACTGGATGGCGAATATGGCGGGCATCACAGAAAAGTAACAATTCAGAATGAAATGCAGGCGATAGAGATTATTGTTCCGTAAAAAAAGTATTTGCTTTTAAAGAAAGATGCGTTATAATGATAACGATAAAATGAAAAATTTTAACGGAGGTACGATAAAATGTTAGTTTCAGCAACAGAAATGCTTAAAAAAGCAAAAGCAGGCCACTATGCAGTTGGTCAGTTTAACATCAACAACTTAGAGTGGACAAAAGCAATCCTTTTAACAGCACAGGAGAATAATTCACCGGTTATCCTCGGTGTTTCTGAAGGTGCTGGTAAATACATGGGTGGATATGATGCGATCGTTGGTATGGTAAACGGATTAATCAAAGATCAGAACATCACAGTTCCTGTAGCTCTTCACTTAGACCACGGCTCATACGAGCACTGCTACAAATGTATCGAAGCTGGTTTTTCTTCAGTTATGTTCGATGGTTCTCACTATCCGATCGAAGAGAACGTTGCTAAGACAAAAGAATTAGTAGAAGTAGCTCACAGCAAAGGAATCTCTCTTGAGGCAGAAGTTGGTTCTATCGGTGGAGAAGAAGACGGTGTTGTAGGTATGGGTGAATGTGCAAATCCGGATGAGTGTAAGGCAGTAGCTGATCTTGGAGTAGACTTCCTTGCAGCAGGTATCGGTAACATCCACGGAAAATATCCGGAAAACTGGGCAGGATTATCATTCGAAACATTAGATGCAATCCAGCAGAAAACAGGAGATCTTCCATTAGTTCTTCATGGTGGTACAGGTATTCCGGTTGATATGATCAAAAAAGCAATCAGCCTTGGCGTTGCTAAAATCAATGTTAACACAGAGTGTCAGTTAGCATTCGCTGCTGCTACACGTAAATACATCGAAGAAGGAAAAGACTTAGAGGGTAAAGGATTTGACCCACGTAAGATCTTAGCTCCTGGTGTACAGGCAATCAAAGATACAGTAAAAGAAAAAATGGAAATCTTTGGTTCTATCAACCAGGCATAATACATAGTTTATTGGTGTAAAAAAGGCGTTTCTGCAATAGCAGAGACGCCTTTTAAGATTTTTTTGAAGAGAAAAGTTCCCGATAAAAAGGGAGGAGGCGAGGTAACCTGTTACCTCGCCTTTATTATGAAAAAGTTTTTATCACAAACATTTCATTGGAAACATTGTTATTTTATACTGTTATTATATGCGATGGAAATGAATAAACAATGTTGCGCAAATTAAAAAATGTTAAATAAAATGTGAACAAAATGTAAATGTGTTACATTTTTTCCGGTTCCGGATATTCTGCGCCAAAGCAATCCACAACGATGGACTGGATTTTTTGCGTAGTCATCGGTCTGTCCATGTAATCCGTTGGAGACTCTGCAATCTTGTTTACAACATCCATACCTTCTGTTATTTTTCCGAAAGCTGCGTAAGAACCATCCAAATGCGGAGAAGTTTTATGCATGATAAAGAACTGGCTTCCGGCTGAATTCGGATCCATTGCTCTTGCCATAGAAAGAACTCCCTCTGTATGTTTTAAATTGTTCTCGAAACCATTTGAGGAAAACTCTCCCTTAATGTGGTATCCCGGTCCGCCGGTACCTGTGCCGCTTGGGCATCCTCCCTGAATCATAAAGCCACGGATTACACGGTGAAAAATAAGTCCGTCATAGTAGCCCTTTTTAATCAGGCTGATAAAATTGTTTACGGAAACCGGTGCGATTTCAGGATAAAGTTCTGCTTTCATGATGTCTCCGTTTTCCATGGTAATAGTTACGATTGGATTCTGTGCCATAGTGATTCCTCCTAAATATGTTTTCTTTTGGCTAGGATTAGTTTAAAATAAAATGAAACATGCGTAAAGGAAAAAATTGAAAAATGCAAAGACAATATAAAGAATTACTGATCACGGATGAAATGGATATTGCACGTAGGGCAAAGGCAGAGGGGCAGTATGTCGTGCTTAGTTATCCGGTGCAGGGGATGACTAAGGAGGACCATTTGGCGGATTATCCTTATGCCGTTGAGACCACAGAGCAGGAGCCGGAAGAAGCCGGTTATGCAACATATCTGGAACATGTACTGTGCCGCTTCAAAGGAGAACCCTGCCATATATTAGATACAAAGAGGTGCCGCGTGCGGGAAATTACGACGGCAGATGTGGACCGGCTTTATGAAATATATGCAGATCCGCAGATTACAGAATTTATGGAAGGGCTATATGAAAAGAAAGAGGATGAAATCGCATATACAGAGGATTATATCAAATGCCATTACGGATTTTATGATTTTGGAATGTGGATTGTGGTTGACAAAGAAACGGAAACAATCATAGGACGGGCGGGGTTTGATATGAGAGAGGGGAATGAAAATCCGGAACTTGGTTTTGTTATTTGTACACAGTATCAGGGGAGAGGATATGCGGCGGAGGTATGCGAAGCACTTTTGAATTATGGAAAAGAAGAACTGG
Organism: Lachnospiraceae bacterium; assembly: GCA_017623815.1. Lineage (GTDB taxonomy): Bacteria > Bacillota > Clostridia > Lachnospirales > Lachnospiraceae > SVFI01. The sequence continues at coordinate 7,359 of JAGAOK010000088.1, read as the reverse complement.
GATTTGAGGCGGTTACGGCGCGCGTAGAACGTGGGAATATTAAATCGCTGCAGCTGCTTTGCAAACTCGGATTTGGAGCTCAGAATATAGACGAAAAGACAGATTTTTTGTTTATGAAAAAAATTTTACAAAATAGTTGAAAAATGGAAATGTTTAAAATATAATGAAATCTAGGTATGTAAAGGCATACACTAACAAAATTTTATAGGAGGAAGGGGCTATGAAAAAGGTCAAAAGAGTCTTGGCATTAGCAGTAGCAGTAGTTATGACAGCTGTTATGGCAATTTCGCCGGTTACAGCAGTTAGCGCAAGTGCTGCACCAAGCAAGTATGTGAAGTCTCTTAAAGTTAGCAAGTCTAAAGTTACACTGGAAGCCGGAAAGAAAGCTACAGTAAACGCGACTGTTAAAGTTAAGGGATCAGCAAGCAAAAAGGTAACAGTAAAATTAACAAAAGCAAACAAGAAAGTTGTTAAGAGTGTAAAGGTTGGAAAACCAAATAAGAAAGGTGTTTCTAAACTTACTATCACAGCAGCTAATGTTAGCAAAAAGTCTACCACAACTATCAAAGTGGTAACAAAAGCTAAAAACAGCAAAAAGAAAGTTATTACAAAGAAAATTAAAGTAACAGTTAATCCTAAGGCAGCTACTCCGGCACCACAGCCGCAGCCGCAGCCACAGCCGCAGCCAACACCTTCACAGGTGAATGTAACAAAAGTTACATTAGATAAAGCGGCTTATACAGTTGAAAAGGGTAAAGCTGTACAGGTTATTGCTGCAGTAGAACCGGCAAATGCTACAAACAAAGAGATTAAATACAACGTAGCAGATGCATCTGTTGCAACTGTAACAGATGCTGGTGTTGTATTAGGTTTAAAAGCCGGAACAACGACTCTTACAGCAGCAGCAACTACAGGTACACCTGCAACTGCAACCATTACTGTTGTAGAGCCGGTTGTTGTTACATTAAATAAAACAGAACTTGAAATCGGTCTTAATCAGACAGCTAACTTAACAGCTTCAGTTGCTGATGTAACATGGAGAAGTGATAATGAAGATGTAGCTGTTGTTGATCAGACAGGTAAAGTTACAGGTCGTGCACCTGGTGTGGCAAATATTATCGCAACAAGCGGCGCAGTGGCAGCCAGCTGTAAAGTTACTGTAACAAAATATGATCCGGAAAATGATGGAGTTACATTATCTGTATTTAACCCAATCAAAAACAACGACGGAACAGTACTTGAAAACACATGTTTAGTAAATCAGGATATGATCATTCAGGCATATGTTCAGAAAGATACTGCTCCTGTAAAAGGTGCAAGAGTTAAATTACAGCTTGACGATATCGATTATAACGGATTGTACTATCGTAATTTTGTAATCAAAGTAAATGGTGCTGATACAGATGTAGCCGTTACAAATGAGGAAGGTATCGCAGAATTTACCGTAACATATGATTATGACATTGAGTCAACATATACTGATTTGGACGAAGCTCCATATGCAAGTTTTGATGTATCTACACTTGTAGATAATCAGCCAAATGATGAGAACATTACAGTTAAATTTGCGTCAGTTCTTCGTAGCGGCATTGTAATTGACAACAACAGAGACATTACTCTTCAGAACATTGTACCATTCAAGGGTGCTGTGGATGACGGTATTGAAAACACAGTAAATACAAACGGATACTATGGTATTGAGTATGTTTCCAGCCAGCAGGTAGGAGAAAATGACGAGGTTTATATGTCAGCAACTCCATACTTTGTATTACCACCGAACAGAGTGGCTACAGAAGATAAGTTCGAAGTTCTGTTCCCATCAAAAGAAGTAACAACAGGTCAGACAGATGTTATAGTAAATGGTCCGACAGCAACACAGTCATACAGTATTTACAATGAAGCAACAGATATGACAACGACAACAGAAATCGTTAACATTCCTGCAGGTCTTGTTTCCATGTCTGTATACTTTAACAAAATCAGTGTTTCTAAATATTCTGAACTTTACATTGACTTATACAACTGGGATGGTACCAGAGGTTCAAAAGTTTGGAGTAAGAAATATACAGATGTAGAAAAGGCATATTCCAAAGAAGAAGGTGTGCCGGTTGAGAATTTAGAGGATATGACAGGAAAAGGTATCCTGATTGTTTCTTTACGTTCACCGGGACAGGTTGATGTGTCAAAAACAGGATATAGCTTAAACAAAGTTGTTGGTGACTATAATACCAGCATGAAGGGTGATCCTGAGATGGTAGAAGTAGTAAACTCTGTAAAATGGGCTGATGTAACTGCTTCTGCACGTTATTCTGTAGCAGAAGAAATGACTTATGCACAAGTTGCAACTTACTTAAGCGAGTATATCAGTCAGGAGAATACTTACTTAATCGATGATGAAAACTACAAGTTCGAAAAACGTCTGCCTGTATTTAACTCTAAAGCAGAGAATGCAAACGCTATTACAGGTAATGCATTAATCACAAGTACATATACTGCTCCGGACGGAACAAAGAAAACAGCAACATTTGCTTATCCGGTAGTCCACAAAGTGGAAGATGGCAGATTTTTAAATGTTAATGAATTAGTAACAAAAACAGATGATGTAAAAGCTATCTTCTTAGGTAGTGACGTAATTGATGCAAACGGTGATGTTCAGCAGGAGACAGGTGGTATTACACAGAAGGGTAACCAGGCTGTAATTTCATCTTCTTCAAACAATAAGAGTGGTGTTATCTTCGTTGAAGCAAGATTACAGATTGATGCTCTTAACAAAGAAATTGAAGCAGCTGAAAAGATTGTAGATTTTGACAGACATCCAATTAAGGGTGCGAATAAGAAATTCCCATTATACAGTTATGTTCAGTTCGTAGCTAGTCCGGAAGAAGAAGAAGCAGACGGAATGGCACAGACATACCATGCAATCGAGGATCAGTTTGTAGTGATCACAGGTGAAGTAAAAGCTGATAATGGTGAAGTACAGCCGGATGAAGTTGTAGAATTCTATTGGAATGATACAAAGATCACAGACGTTGCAACAAAAATCGGAGATGATTCCAGCGTTCAGGTTAAATATGTGGATGCTAAGACAAATAAAGATGGTAAAGCATTCTTAGTATTAACAGGCGATTATGCTGCTATGGCAAATGGTATTGAAGTAAAGTATGATGGTAAATTCAAAACATTCAATACTTATGTAGGCGATCAGAAATTTGAAGCGATCAAAGAAGGAAAAGAGCTTGTAAACAAATGTAATATTCACTGGATTGATTTAGGTCTTTCTTATCAGAAGGATGCAACAAAAGCAGGAACATGGATTTATAGCTTTAATGGTGCTGAGAAAACCGAAAGCGATGCAGTTGTTGATCAGGAATGGAAAGTAGGTTTCTTACCGGTTGTAAAATGTCCGGGTAGCGAGTTTAACTGTGCTTTTGATGCACTTTACCAGAGTCTGGAAGATGGTGTACAGCCTACAAATGTATTTAAACATGTATCTAATGTAGGTGTTAAGTATGAAACAGAAGGTGTAAATAATGATGTTACATCAACTGTTACAGAAAAGAATGGCAATGATGCTGTTGTAATTACTTCTCCGAAGATTGGTACAATGGATATTTATGGTACACTTAACGTTAAGAGCGATTCTGTACGCGTGGAATACTACGATGCATTAGGCGAAGTACAGTTCTTCGATACCGTTGGTGTGTCAGCAGTAGAAGTAAATGACCAGAAGTTACAGAGCACTCCTGGATATGATGCACAGATTCTTTATACTATGACATGGACACCTGGTAACTGGGATAGCACATTTGTATATCCGTATGGTACAACCATAGATCAGAATCAGGATACAGTTGTATACTTCAAACTTCATGACAAGAATAACAACCCAGTTGCTGATCAGGATGTTGAAGTAGCTGCGAAATTTGATGGAGCTGCTTATGCGGTTACAAGTTCATCTAAGACAGATAAGGATGGTTTGATTGCAATTACTGTAAATGCACCGGCAAGAGCAGGTGAATTAATCTTTGATATCACAGTAGCTGAGGTATTTAAGAAAACTTCTTCACCGATTAATTATGTTGTAAATGCAGAAGCAGCAGCATTAGCATTTGATGGAGATCCTACATTTGATTCTGCAAACAAGAATCAGGTTGTAGTTAAGTTTAATAACAAACTTAACACAACAGACTTAGATGCTGAGAAACTTGCTAAGTTATTCACTGTAAAAGATAAAGATGATAACAAATTAGAAATTGCAAGCATCAAAGTTGGTGTGAAAGAAGTAACTATTGTTCTGAAAGATGAGACATTTATCGAAGGAGAGAACTACTCAGTAGTAGTATCTACAGGTGATGAATGTACAATTGGCGGTATTACATATGTTCTTACAGATGTAAATGGATATGCAATTGCTCCGGCAAATGCAACAAAAGCATTTACTGTAAGATACTAATTTGTATACCGGTGAGTTTGTACTCTATAGTTACAAATAAGAAATAAAATATGCAGGTAGGTCGAAATTTGACCTACCTGTATTTTTTTCTCCTAAATTTATTGGTTGCCCCGTCATTAATCACAGTTTTTACTGTGAAAATTTGTATAATCTGGCGAGAATAAGAGAGTGCTTATTATTTGGACAAGTGGTATAATATATCTATTAGAGTGGATTTTGACAATTCAGAGTTATCATTCGCAAAATCGCATCTACGAGGCTTTGCTTTTGCTCATGCTAACTTCTCGCCATATGCATTTTCAATCATGCAACCATTCGTGCGAGCAAGATGATTGCGTGATTAAAAATACGCATGGCTCTGAATTGTTACACTTAATCTAATTAAAGGAGGACGCGTAAATGGCTAAAATGGTCTACTTATTTGAAGAAGGCGACGCTTCCATGCGTAATCTTCTCGGAGGAAAAGGTGCGAATCTTGCAGAAATGACAAAACTTGGATTGCCGATTCCTCAGGGTTTTACGGTAACAACAGAGGCCTGTACAGATTATTACAATCAGAATCGCACAATCTCAGAAGATATTCAGAAGCAGATTTTTGAAGCTCTTGCTAAGCTTGAGGAGAAACAGGGTAAAAAATTTGGTGATACAGAAAGTCCGCTGCTTGTATCGGTTCGTTCCGGTGCGAGAGCTTCTATGCCGGGTATGATGGATACCATCCTTAACCTCGGATTAAACGATATTGCAGTAGAGGGATTTGCAGCAAAGACAGGTAATCCTCGTTTCGCATACGATTCTTACCGTCGTTTCATCCAGATGTTCTCGGATGTAGTTATGGAAGTTCCGAAGTCTCATTTCGAGAGAGTTCTTGATGAGATCAAGGATGCGAAGGGCGTAAAATTCGATATGGATCTTACTGCGGATGATTTGAAAGAAGTGATTGCTAAATTCAAAGCCATCTACAAAGATAAAATGGGAGAAGATTTCCCACAGGATCCTAAGACTCAGCTTATGGAAGCCGTAAAAGCGGTATTCCGTTCCTGGGATAATGAAAGAGCGATTGTATACAGACGTATGAATGACATCCCTGGTGACTGGGGAACTGCGGTTAACGTACAGGCGATGGTATTTGGTAACATGGGTGAGACATCCGGTACAGGTGTTGCCTTCACAAGAAACCCATCGACAGGTGAAAAGGGTATCTACGGTGAGTACCTCATCAACGCACAGGGCGAGGACGTAGTAGCAGGTATTCGTACACCTCAGCCAATCACAAAGCTTCAGGAAGATATGCCGGATGCATATCAGCAGTTCATGGATATCGCCATGAAACTGGAAGAGCACTACCGTGATATGCAGGATATGGAGTTTACAATTGAAGATGGAAAACTGTTCTTCCTTCAGACACGTAACGGTAAGAGAACCGCACAGGCAGCGCTTCAGATCGCTTGTGATCTTGTAGACGAAGGAAAGATTACTCCGGAAGAAGCGGTTATGAGAATAGAAGCAAAATCACTTGACCAGCTCCTTCACCCTACGTTTGATGCAGATGCATTAAAGGCAGGAAAAGTAATTGGACAGGCTCTTCCGGCTTCACCGGGAGCAGCTGCTGGTAAAGTTTATTTCACTGCAGAGGATGCAAAAGCAGCGCATGAAGAGAAAGGCGAAAGAGTTATTCTTGTTCGTCTTGAGACTTCACCGGAAGATATCGAAGGTATGCATGCAGCAGAAGGTATCCTTACGGTTCGTGGTGGTATGACATCTCATGCAGCGGTTGTTGCCAGAGGTATGGGAACCGCTTGTGTATCCGGATGTGGCGAAATTGCAATCAATGAAGAGGATAAAGTATTTGAACTTGCAGGCGAAGTAATCCGCGAGGGAGATTATATTTCCTTAGATGGTTCAACGGGTAAGATTTACCTTGGAGATATTAAAACAGTAGAAGCAAGCGTAACAGGAAACTTCGGACGTATTATGGAGTGGGCTGACAAGTACCGTGTGCTTAAAGTTCGTACCAATGCGGATACACCGGCAGATGCAGCAAATGCAATTAAATACGGTGCAGAAGGTATTGGTCTTTGCCGTACAGAGCATATGTTCTTTGAGCCTGACCGTATTCCGAAGATTCGTCAGATGATTCTTGCAAGAACAGTGGAACAGAGAGAAAAAGCTTTGAATGCACTTATTCCGTTCCAGAAAGGTGACTTTAAAGCGTTATACGAAGTAATGGAAGGAAAACCGGTTACGATCCGTTTCTTAGATCCACCGCTTCATGAGTTCGTTCCTACTGATCAGGGAGATATTGATGACCTTGCAGTAGAGATGCTTATGACAGCAGAGCAGGTTCAGGAAGTTTGTGATTCCCTCCATGAGTTTAACCCGATGATGGGACACAGAGGATGTCGTCTTGCAGTGACATATCCTGAAATTGCCCGCATGCAGACAAGAGCCGTGATGGAGGCAGCCATCGAAGTGAAGAATGAAAAAGGCTTCGATATCATTCCTGAAATCATGATTCCTCTCGTAGGCGAAAAGAAAGAGCTTAAGTTTGTAAAAGACGTAGTTGTTGCAGAAGCAGAAGCAGTAAAAGCGGAAAAGAATTCTGATATTGAGTACAAGATTGGTACTATGATTGAGATTCCTAGAGCTGCACTTCTTGCTGATCAGCTTGCAGAAGAAGCAGACTTCTTCTCCTTCGGAACAAACGACCTGACACAGATGACTTTCGGTTTCTCTCGTGATGATGCAGGTAAGTTCCTCGGCGATTACTACAAAAACAAAATTTACGAGTCAGATCCGTTTGCAAGACTTGACCAGAGCGGTGTAGGTCAGCTTGTTCAGATGACAGCAGACAAGGGCCGTCAGACTCGTCCTGATATCAAACTCGGAATCTGTGGAGAGCACGGCGG
>JAGAOK010000087.1 GCA_017623815.1 Lachnospiraceae bacterium | reverse complement strand
TCCTTCACCAAGTGTTCCGGACAACGTATCCACAACTTCGATATTAAACTCCGGATTATCCTCTTTGATTGCATTTCCGCCGTTGATGATATTCTGGCATCCGCAGGAAAGCTGGGATGAAAAACTGATGTGAAGGATGTCTTTTCCGGCTTTTGCCACCTCAGTAAACTTCTCTTCAATCACCGCCGGGTTACTTGCTGCAGTTCCGGCTTTTTTTCCTGCACGCATCTCATTGTAAAATTCCTCGATGGTAAGCTCGTTTCCGTCACCATACATATCTTCTTCCACATTGTAATAGTGCGGAATCACAAGAATGTCATTGGATTTCAAAAACTCCTGTGACATATCGGAATTGGTTTCTGTTGAAATTACAAAATCTCTCATAAATAATACCTCTTAAAAATCATATATAAATTGACTTTATTAACTGTTCTTCCCCATTGTATATGGAAAACATCATTTCGTCTAGTTTGAATTTCAAAGTATTTTTGTATATTGGGTCATTTCGCCCCCAGAGGTACTTCCCCACTTGCGACAAATCCTCCTACAACAATCTTGCCCTCATCTCAGCGACCACTCTCTCCGCCGCAGCCAGCATCTTCTCCTCATCTCTTTGTACCACTCCGGTCGATTTGAGACGATAAAAGAAGGTCGGAACACCTTTGACACTGAATTTCAGATTCCCTTCCATATTGGCGAGAACAATTTCTATGTTTTCCACGCGGATCTGCGCTTTCGGATCCATGGTAAAGGTAATGCCGTCTTTTTTACCTTTGACCTCTGTCACATACAGCGCATGCGCTCCCATACGGATCAGAGAAATGCGAAGCAGGTTTTCCACACAGCGCGGAATCTCTCCGAAACGATCCATCAGTTCGCCGCGCATTTCTTCGCTCTCCTCGCGGCTTTCAATGGCTGCGATTCTCTTGTAAATATCCAGCTTCTGATACTCATTGACAATGTAGGTTTCCGGAATGTACGCATCCACATCCATATCGATGGCAGTTGTAAAATCGATGACTTCCTTTTTCCCCTTCATTGCCTTCACGGCTTCGTTTAGCATCTTGCAGTACAGATCATATCCGACTGCCTCCATATGTCCGTGCTGGGTTTTTCCGAGCAGGTTTCCGGCTCCGCGGATTTCAAGGTCTTTCATCGCGATTTTAAATCCGCTTCCCAGCTCCGTAAATTCTTTAATTGCCTGAAGACGCTTTTCTGCTACTTCTTTTAATATCTTGTCCCGCTTGTACATAAGAAATGCATATGCAGTCCGGTTCGATCTTCCGACACGGCCCCTGAGCTGATAGAGCTGCGAAAGTCCCATGTTATCGGAATCATGCACAATCATGGTATTGACATTCGGAATATCCAGACCGGTTTCAATAATGGTAGTTGAAACAAGCACATCGATCTGTCCCTCCACAAAATCAAACATAATCCGCTCCAGCTCGCTCTCTTTCATCTGCCCGTGGGCAAATGCGACATTGGCATCCGGAACCAGCGCCTGCAGGGCTCCGGTCATTTCCGCAATGGTATTGACCCGGTTGTACACGTAATAAACCTGGCCTCCGCGGGCAAGCTCTCTTTGTATCGCCTCACGCACCATCTCTTCGTTGTATTCCATGACAAAGGTCTGGATAGGCATACGGTCGTTCGGTGCTTCTTCCAGTACACTCATATCGCGGATTCCGACAAGACTCATGTGAAGCGTTCTCGGAATCGGCGTCGCAGTCAGTGTCAGAACGTCAATGTCCTGTCGCATCTGCTTAATCTTCTCTTTGTGGGCCACCCCGAATCTCTGCTCCTCGTCGATAATAAGGAGCCCTAAATCTTTAAATGCCACATCCTTTGACAACACTCTGTGGGTACCGATCACGATATCCACCAATCCTTTTTTCAGCCCTTCTGTTGTCTTTTTGATCTGCGATGGTGTCCGAAACCGCGACATCATCTCCACGGTCACCGGAAAATCCTTCATTCTCTGCACAAAATTATCATAATGCTGCTTAGCAAGAATCGTGGTCGGTACCAAAAATACCACCTGCTTACCTTCCTGCACTGCTTTGAACGCTGCACGAATGGCGATTTCCGTCTTACCGAAACCAACATCCCCGCAAATCAGGCGATCCATGATGCGTCGGCTTTCCATATCACGCTTTGTCGCCTCAATGGCCAGAAGCTGATCCTGCGTCTCCTCATACGGAAACATTTCCTCAAATTCTCTCTGCCATACCGTATCCGGTCCATACACAAAACCGGATTTCTGCTGGCGGGCCGCGTAGAGCTGCACCAGATCCTTGGCAATCTCCGTCACCGCTCCCTTAACCTTTGTTTTTGTCTTCGACCATTCCTGTGTTCCGAGTTTATTGAGCTTCGGTGCTTTGCTGTCGGATGAAGCATATTTCATAACCGCGTCAAAACCGGTCGCAAGCACATACAAATTACCGCCGTCGCGGTACTCTATTTTCATATAGTCTTTTACGACTTTATCCACACAAACCTTTTCGATTCCGCGATAAATCCCCAGTCCGTGGCTTTCATGCACAACAAAATCACCGACCTTAAGCTCGGTAAAATCGTGAATCTTCTGTCCTTCATATCGTTTTCTCTTGGCTTTTTTGGCTGCTCTTTTCCCGAAAATATCGCTTTCCGTAATCACCACCATGCGAAGAGACAGATATTCAAATCCTTTGGAAAGCTGGCCATGCATGACCATGATTTCTCCGGACTTGAGCTCCCGGTCTTTGTCCTCACTGTAAAAACAATTAATATCACTGGCATAAATGTCTTCCGAAAGACGCTTTGCCCTCGTACGCGACGGTGACAGAAGAATAACGCGATATCCGTTTTTATGATATCTCTTTAAATCTTTCAGCAGAAGTTCAAAACTGTTCTGGAACGAGTTTATGTTTCTGGCATCTACATGATAGGTCTCATCCGCCGGAAATGCCTTCTGCTTTCCATCAAGAACGGAAAGAAGCAGGAGTCTTTGCCTGTTAACAGCTCCCAGCACCTGCCCGGCGCTGTAAAGAAGATCCGCCTGACCTTTTAATGCATATCCCTTTTCGAGTCGTTGCATCATGCTTTCGCGAAACTCCAATTCCACCGCTTCGAGATGCTCTTTCACGCGGATGGGTTCATCTACCACAAGCAAAAGCTTTTGCGGGTCAAATAAATCAAAAAATCCTGACAGCGTTTCATAAAAGTATTTCATATAACTGTCAAGATTGGCCATCACACCAAACTGCTCCATCTGCTCTGCAAGCTGCTGCGTCTGTTTCGTTATGCGATTTGCTTCCTCAATTTTTTTCTGATCGCGTAGCTTCTCCGCCGTCTTTTTCGCTTCTTTTTCTATCTTTTTCAGACCATCCTCCCTCTGCGCTAAGGTCAGAATCATCTCGGTGGCCGGATAGATTGTTACCTCACTAAGTGCCTCGATGGAACGCTGACTGAGTACGTCAAACCGCCTGATCGACTCTACTTCATCGCCCCAAAGCTCAATACGATACGGGTTTTCCTCCGTCAGATCATAGACATCTATAATTCCTCCGCGAACGGAAAACTGCCCCGGAATCTCTACCTGATATGTCTTTTCATATCCCATGCGTACCAGTTTTTTGGCAATTGCCGCCTCTTCCATCACGCTTTCTCTTTCGACATGAATGCAGTTTTCCTGCAGCGTCGCAAGCGGAAGCACCGGTGCCATAAAAGTATCCGGTGTCGTGATAATGGTTACCTTTTCACCGGATAAAATTTTACGAAAACAGATCATTCGCTCTCTTGTCATTTCTTTTCCGCGAATATCCGCCTGAAAGAAAATATAATCTTTTGCCGGAAATAACACGACATCTTTGTCAAAAAAGCGGTAATCCTCATATACCTCTTTGGCTTTCACATCATCCGGCTGTATTACGATCTTATATGGATAATTCTCCCCATATGTGTAGATCATCTGACATTTCTGCGCCGCAGCACATCCGGAAATCGCAACTGTTTTCCCTATATTCAGTTGTCTGTCTGCCTCTTCATAAAAAGAGAACTCTTTTAAATGTTCTGTAAATGCCTTCAATTTAGCCTCTCATTTCTTGGCATTAAACCGGTTCATCGCTTCCTCCGGTCCGCCGGTCATGATTACTTCCACTGCATCCGCAGCTCTTTCAAACGCATCTTCCATCGCGCTTTGTTCCTCTTTTCCAAAACGTGATAACACATAATCCGCCAGATCATAGCCCTTCGGTTTTTCTCCGACACCGACCTTAATGCGGACAAAGGTATCATGTCCGAGATGCGATATTATATTTTTGATTCCGTTGTGACCGCCCGCGCTTCCCTTTTTCCGGATGCGAAGCTTTCCCGGCTCTAAACTGATATCATCATAAATGACAATCAGCTCCGACTCCTCGTCCACCTTATAATAATCTATGAGCGAGCGAACGGACTCACCACTTAAGTTCATAAACGTCTGCGGCTTTGCAAGGATCACTTTCTGACCCCCGATATAGCCTCTGCCGTAAATTGCCTTATGCTTTTTTTCCATCACGGCAATCCCGTGCCTGTCCGCGATTTTATCAATGGTATCAAATCCCACGTTATGGCGCGTATGCGCATATTCTCTGGTAGGATTTCCCAGTCCCACTATAATATACATATTGGTTTCCTCTGTTTTGAGTCTATTTCCACTGCAGGCGGTGAAGTTCACCGGTCATCTGCATGGATTCGAAATTTTGCTGACGCAGTGCCTCGTAAAGCACAACTGCCACGGAGTTTGAAAGATTCAGGGAACGGATTGCAGGCAGCATCGGAATACGGATACAGGTCTGCTCATAATCGACAAGAATCTCCTCCGGAATCCCGGCACTCTCTTTACCGAACATAATAAAATCATCCGGTCCAAACTCCACGTCCGTGTACACGTGTTTTGCTTTTGTCGTCGCCATCCAGATCTTTGCATTCGGATGTTTTTCTTTAAATTCTTCGAAATTGACGTATCTGGTTACATCGAGCTTATCCCAGTAATCCATACCGGCTCTTTTCAGTTCCTTTTCACCCAGACGAAATCCGAGCGGTTCTATCAAATGAAGGGAAGTCCCCGTTGCCACACAGGTTCTTCCGATATTTCCTGTATTTGCCGGTATTTCCGGCTGATGAAGTATGATATTCATAGTATTCTCACTTTGCCTTTATTTTTCTGCGCGCAGTTTTTCGATAAAGCGTTTTATACGCTCAATCGCCACCTTTAAATCTTCCAGGGAATATGCATAAGAAATACGAAGGAAGCCTTCTCCGCAATCACCGAATGCAGTTCCCGGAACCACAGCCACCTTTTCACTGTTTAACAGTTTTTCTGCAAATTCCTCGCTGGTCATACCGAATTCTTTGATACAAGGGAACACATAAAATGCTCCGAACGGCTCAAAGCACGGAAGTCCCATCTCTTTAAACGAATGCATAAGATAACGGCGGCGCTGATTGTACGCCTCACGCATCATCGCCACATCCTCATCTCCGTTTCTGAGTGCTTCCACAGCCGCATACTGACTTGTCGTCGGTGCACACATGATTGCAAACTGATGAATCTTGGTCATCTGTGTAATGATTTCCTTCGGTCCGCATGCATAACCGAGACGCCATCCCGTCATGGCATAGGCCTTGGAAAATCCATTGATCAAAATGGTTCTTTCCTTCATACCCGGAATACAGGCAATCGACACATGATCTTCATTATAGGAAAGTTCACTGTAAATCTCATCCGAAATGACAAAGATGTCATGTTTTTCAATTACTTCGGCAATGGCCTCGAGATCCTTTTTCTCCATAATGGCGCCCGTCGGATTGTTCGGGAACGGCAGAATCAAGATCTTTGTCTTATCTGTAATCGCATCCTCCAGCTCCTGCGCCGTCAGGCGAAATTCATTTTCATTTTTCAGTTCAATAATTACCGGTTTTGCTCCCGCCAAAATAGCACATGGCTCATAGGAAACATAGCTTGGCTGCGGGATAAGAACTTCCTCGCCCTCGCCCGGATTGATCATGGCACGCAGTGCGATATCGATTGCTTCAGAACCTCCGACCGTCACGATAACATCACTTGTATAATTGTAGGAAAGATTCATCTTGCGCTTTAAATAACGACAAATCTCTTCCTTTAATTCCTTTAAACCGGAATTGGATGTATAAAAAGTACGTCCCTTTTCCAGGGAATAAATACCCTCATCACGAATATGCCACGGTGTATCAAAATCCGGCTCGCCGACACCCAGAGAAATGGCATCCGGCATTTCAGCCACAAGATCAAAAAACTTACGGATTCCCGAAGGCTTTAATTCAACTACCTGTTTTGCTAATGGATTTCTCATGGTGTGATCTTCATCCTTTCATCTTCTGATTTCTTTGCAAGAATCGTTCCGTGGTCTTTGTATTTTTTCAGAATGAAATGTGTCGCTGTACTGAGAACCGATTCCAGTGTTGAAAGCTTATCGGATACAAACTGGGAGATTTCTTTTAAAGAACGTCCCTCCAGTGTAATCAGCAGGTCATATCCTCCGGAAATCAGATACACGGAATTTACCTCCGGATATTTATAAATACGCTCCGCAATATTATCAAAGCCCTGACCTCTCTGCGGGGTTACACGCACCTCAATGAGAGCTGTCACTTTTTCAAGGTCTGTCTTTTCCCAATCAATCATTGTGTGGTATCCGCAGATAATGCCTTCCTCTTCAAGTTTCTTCAGTTCGTTGGCCACTTCTATCTCCGGCTCTCCCATAATCACCGCCAGTTCGTTGATGGCGATGCGGCTGTTTTTTTCAATGATGGCTAAAATTCTTTCTCTCATTTTCGTTCTTCCTTTCTAAACTTTATAATATCTTTCGAATCTGGTCCGGTTTTGGTAGATCCATGTAGCGGATTTCCTCGCCGTTTTGTATGATTCTGTCATTGCTGTCTGTCATTTGGCCGATCACGGCTGCGGGAATATCTGCCTCGATAAGCGCTTCTGCCAGGTTTTCGCCGTCCTTTGTCAGGATCAGAAGGCATCCCTGAGAAAGTATCTCATAAGGATTCAGGTCATAGTGATTGCAAACTTCAACGACAGACTGTCTCATCGGAATTTTCATGATATCGATGGTAAGTCCCGCCGAAGCCCGCTGAGCCATCTCCCAAAGGGAAGCAAAAATACCGCCCTCGCCGATATCATGCATAAGTACTGCCCCATGCTCTGTTGCTATCTGCGCTGCCTGAAGAACGGATACATGATCCTTATACTTCTTCAAATCATCGATCAGCCACCTTGGAAAACGCGCGATAAGCTCCTCTTCTTTTGCTGTGGCCACCATTCCCGCAGCTTCCATTCCGATATAACCCGCGACTACGATATCATAGCCGGTAACGCAGGGTATCGTTTGTGTTTTTGCCCGGTTTTCCCCGGAAAGAGCCGTCACAGTCACCACAATATCTGTTACTGCAGTTGATACCTCGGTATGTCCACCGACAATCTGCAGATTCTGCTGTGCGCCAATCTGCGCCGCCTCCTCCATGATTTCCTGAAGCTTAATCTCCCTTGCTCTTTCCGGAAGCGTAATGGCAAGCAGAAGATATTTGGCCTCCTGCCCTGCGGCGATCAGGTTATTTATCGCTGCAAAAATCGCATGACGTACCTTTTCTTTTCCTTTTATATGAAAAGAACAAGTCGCCACACTTCCTCCCTGACAAAATGCAAAAAGGGCGCAGTCATTTCCGATCCCTGCGCCTCTTGCGATTTCTGTCTTCTCATGATCCATATATTTTAATACAGAACGCTTCAAAACATTCTCTGAAATCTTTCCTGGTTTCAATGCTATTCACCTATTTGATGTCTACTGCGCCTGCTGCTGTTGCTGCGCTGCTGCCTGAGCCGCTGCCTGCTGGGCTGCGATGGCTGCCTGCTGAGCTGCAATAGCTGCTGCCGCCGGATCATTATATGTTCCTGCGTTGATAGCTGCTGCTGTTGCACGGCACTGGTCAATACTTCCTGTTGCAATGGCTGAGTTGATGGCCTGCGCTGCAAGCGGATTCGCTGTCGCCGTACCTACAGCCGCCGTTCTCGGAGTCGCTGTATATCGACTGCCATTTACCTGCTCGCGACTCTCTTCCGTACCGTCAACTTTTACAATTTTCCAAAGCTCTGCTACATAACCAACGTGTGCAGACTGTACATCAATATACCCGGCGGGACGGGATCCGTCCGGAACCACTCGTTCTCCTTCCGGAACATTTTTGCTGATTACTACACTCTCGTAGGTTACTTCTCTGTTTTCCGGTCTTGTCTCACATCCATAAACAGTGAATGTGATCTTTTTATCTTCCGTTGTCACTCCCTCAATATAAATCGGGTAGCTTAAATTATTCACAAACTTAAAGTCTTTGGCTGTTCCTGAAATTGCTGCATCCGCAGAAGGATCCACATAAGTTACAATCATAGAGTGGTTAAATCTCTCCGTCACTTCCAGCTCTGCCAAAAGAACCGCATTGTAAAGTGTGGTCGAAACCTGACAGATTCCTCCTCCGAGTGAATCAATAACCAGACCGTTCAAATATGAGCCTGCCTCATAATATCCGTTTGCCTCTGTAAACGGGCTAACCGTCTCATATGTAGAGAATGTATCTCCCGGATATAATAAGGTTCCGTTAATCTTAGCACAACCATTTCTTACATTACCGCTTCGATTATAACCGGAGGACGAAAAACTGGTTGTAAATGTACCAAGCACATCCTTAACCATGGAAAGTTCTTCCTTTGTACCACGCGGCTGAGTTGTCTCTGCCACAAGATCAATCATGGCATTTTCTTTATCCCATTCATTGTTCAGATATTCCTGAATGGATTTCACGGATGCATCTACATCAATCGCAACACCTGTCTGTCCTGCGACGATCTGAAACTCTCCGTCTTCTCTGGTCAGGCTTCCGTCTATCGCTTCCACATTGTACTGCAGACACTGTTCGTTAATGACCGTACGAATCATTGCATCATCAAACGAAATCTCCAGCGGGAAAATCTCATTCTGGTGCTCCAAATCCTTAAGTGACTTATATCTCTGCACCACATTTCCCGATTTTCCAAGCATTCCTGCTTCATCTACTATATTTTTGTTCTGCCATTTCAGGCCGAGATCTCCGGCGGTAACCGTAACGGTATTATCGTTTAAAGCATTCCATGTAATCTCCTTCTGTTTTAAGGAATCAATATACTCATTGACTGCCTCTTCCGCCTCCAGTGTCGTCATACCCGATACATCCATATCACCGATGAAAACACCTTTTTCAATTGTGTTAAAGGTTGCTGCTGCCTGCACATCTGCCGGTTCTGCAAGCAGAACTGCCATGGCAAACACTGCAACTAATGCTGTCATAAATTTTTTCATAATTATTTTCCTCTGATTTTTAAAAAAGACCGATTGCTGAAATAACAAGCGGCACCACAAGTGAAAGTACCAAAATAACCGCAATAACTGTTGCAACAATACGCTTGCTTTTGTTATTATTAAACATAAATATCACCTCTTTTGCTTTGAAAGGATATTATATATGAATTTATTGATTTTTGCAAGTTTTATGGTTTTCGGTACCTGGCTGACGATTCAGCTTAAGAAATCCCGTAAATTAAACGAAAAAGCCGAAAAGGATTTTTGGGAAGAAGAAGCAATGGCAGATAGTGTCAGAAAAAAGCAGTTGGAAGATTCTGACTTTGTGATTTTTCCCTTCGACAAGCTTCCGACCGAGGAAAGCTTTTCTCCGAATCCGGTCCCGGAATCGCTGCCCCTTCTCATGTCCCTGGCCGACAAAAAAATGGTAAACTTAAATGGCATTTCCAACACGGAGGTCAAAAAACGTTTCGGTGTTGCCAATCTATCGCTCCTGACAGAATACGACACAAACTATGAAACCTTTGTCAAACATATCTATCTGCTTTGCCAGCATTTGTATGATATCGGGCGCATTGAAGAAGCCCTGATGTTATCGGAAGAGACGATCCTGACAGGAACCGACTCCCTTTCGCATTACAAGCTGATCATTCAAATTTACCGCGAGCAGGGTAACCCGGCCGGTATTGACTGGCTGAAAGAAAAAGCAGATGGTATCCATTCTCTTACCCGCGGTGCTATTTTAAGAGCCTTAAACAGTGACTCAGACAGCACCGAAGTCGGCTCTTAGCCGGTCAATATAACGACTCGCCTCGTTTTTGGTCATCGCGGAAAGTTCATACGGACACTGCACCCCATATTGCTCTGTCAGTCTCATAATCTGCGCAATCTGCTTTGCCATGATGGGACTTTCTTTTTTTACCTGATATACCAGCGGCTTTGGCTCAAACATATCCGGTCCCGCCTCATAATAGGCTTCCCATAACACTTCATAAAGACGATACGTCGCAAGCGCGTCATCCTTTGCTCTGTGCGCTAAATATTCTATTCCATAGTGAGAACAAAGATCTGTCAACGTTTTTTTCTGATCCCCCGGCAAAAAGCGGCGGGCAATCTTAAGGGTATCAATTCCTCTTTTTTCAAACTTTGTTCCTTTCAAACTTTCATTAATTACTGCCTTTTTCAAAAAGGAATAATCAAAAATGATGTTATGACCCAAAAGCACATCATTCCCAAGAAACTCCAAAAGTTCCTCTTTTATCTGCGCAAATTTTACACATCCTTCCAGCATCTCATCTGTAATACCGGTAATCCCGATTGTTTTTTCGCTCAGTTTTCTTCCCGGGTTTAAAAGCTTTGAATAAGTCTCTGTCACCTTTCCGCCGCGGATTCTCGCCGCACCGATCTCGATGATCTTTTCCGTTCGCACATTCAGTCCTGTCATTTCCAGATCAAGGACCACTGCATTTAAATCACTCATCTGTGTACATCCCTATCCTGTAAGTCTTTGCCTCATATGTGAGCGCATTTCTGTCTTTGTAATCAAACAAAAGATATTCTTCTCTTGGCAGCAGATTTCCGGTCTTATAATCAAACCGCACCGGTTCTATATGCACGGATCTTGCCAGCATCCTTGCATCATACTGTGCATACGCACTTCCAAGAACATTATGCTGCTCTGCCTCCGCATGGAAAAAAGCTCTCATATTTTCTTTATATGGTGACTCATCCGGTGCAAAATCCGGTCTTGTCTTACAGTTCTCTCTCAGATACAGATCCAGCGTCAGACATTCTGCATAAAACATCTCCTGCGTCTCATCCGGCAGCAGTTTTTCCTTTAAAAAGGAAAGAAGAATCTGATAGCGGTAACTGCGGGCCGGTGACTGGATAAAATATCCCTTTTCTTCATAATAATCTGCAAGTTCCTCAAAAAAGGCAAACGCAGACGGGAATTTTTGAACTGCAACCGGTAGGGTCATCGTAAACTGGTTGCTGTTATGGTAAATCTCCACCATCTCTTCGATGCGCTTAAGTCTGCACACCTCCGCAAACGAGAGCCAGTTTGTATACAGCACCTCATACGGCGGCTTTGAGCGATATACCAGACCGTAATCTCCGGCTCTTTTATGCATCTTCGAACCTTTGAGCACCTTCAAAAATCCGAGCTGCAGCTGCTCAGGCTGCATCGCAAATACGTCGTTAAACGACGCGGCAAAAGACGTATAGTCCTCATAAGGAAGTCCTGCAATCAAATCCAGATGAATGTGAATATTCCCTCCGTCATGAATTCTCTTTACCACGCGGCGCAAACGCTCTACGTCCATACGACGGTCAATCTCGTCAATGGTCTGCGTGTTTGTAGACTGCACTCCAATCTCCAGCTGCAGTGCCCCCGGGCGGAACTTTGCAAGAAGCGCAAGTTCCTCTTCTCCGAGCAGATCTGCTGCAATTTCAAAATGGAAATTTGTCACTCCGTTATCATGCGCAAGGAGATATTCCCATATCGCAAGCGCATGTGCCTTATTACAGTTAAATGTCCGGTCCACAAATTTGACCTGACTCACTTTTTTCTCTATAAAAAATGCCAGTTCCTTTTTTACAATCTCTATATCGCGAAGCCGCACCGTTTTATCAATCGATGACAGGCAGTAGCTGCACCGAAACGGACAGCCGCGGCTCGACTCATAATACAAAATCCGGTTTTCAAACGGAGCACTGTCCTCATATAAAAACGGAACCTCGGAAAGGATCACCTCCGCATTTTGAAATTTCCCTGCACTGACCGTATCAAAGGACTTTCCTTCTTCCTGCGCCTGCCTGTAAGCCTGCATCAGCTGATAAAATGTCTCCTCGCCTTCCCCGCAGATAACACCGGTCAAAAACGGATGCGCCTTTAATAAAATGTCCGCATCAAAAGATACCTCCGGTCCCCCAAGCCAGATCACGGTCTGCGGAAGTAATTTTTTAATCTCCTCCGCCAGTTCCAATACATAATTTATATTCCAGATATAACAGGAAAAACCTATGGCATCCGGTTTTCTTACATATAAATCAGCTAAGATGTCTGAAATCTGGTGATTGATCGTATACTCCGCAATCTCAATCTGTCCTTTCAGATCAGAATCCTTTTTTTCCGCATAAGCCTTCAGCGAATAGACTGCAGGATTAGAATGTATATATTTTGTATTGACTGCTGCCAGTAAAAATTTCATAGTTTCTTCCTTATTTTCTCTAAATTACTCCTTACGGAGCCGGCGGATATTCATTACACAAAAGCCGGTACGGCTCTTCATCCTCCTCTATGGCCGGAAATCTTCCGACCGGTTCATAAAAACGGTTGTCCGTATTGTCGTCATTGCACATGGAAACCTCTCCGATCAGCACATCGCCGGTTCCCGGTTTTACATCAAAATCATGATACTGGTGCGGCCACAGTGTAATACTTTCTCCGGGCGTAAGCTCCACGGTGGTTCCTGCCGGAACATAGAAAGAGCGCCCATCCATATTGACAAGCACATCGGTGTCTGCAAAGGAACCGTCTCCCGCATCATTATATACTTGAATCAATAGCGTTCCGCCGCCGCGGTTGATGATATCCTCGCTCTTATTCCAATGAAAATGCATCGGTGAATGCTGTCCTTCTTTTAGCATAAGCAGTTTTTCCGCATATACTTTTTTATATTTCGGATTGTTCTGATTTCCGTTTCGGAGCGTAATCAATGCAAATCCTACCTTATCAAAATCACCCGATCCGTAATCCGTGATATCCCAGCCAAGCATATTGTCACGAATCTCATCATATTCGCTGCTTTTGTCCTTCCACTCCTGAGGGGTCCAGTGGCAAAACGGCGGAAGCGCAAATCCGTGTTCTTTGGCCATTTTTTCCATATCTTTAATACATGCATTTATTTTCGATCGTTTCATAAGCACCTCTCCCTGTTACTTAAGTATAAATAGTTTTTTTGCTTTTCTCAACCTACTTATTTAGAAAAACCAGGTTGCGGAAATTAATTTTTCGGCAACTTCTGATTGGTAGACTCTTTTTTGATAATCAGATAAAGTAATGTCAGAAAATCATCTTATTTCTATCGTATTTTCGCACAACTTTCATTGACAGTATTTCTATTATCTTCTATAATTTTAAGGGTAGGAATGAGGTGACAAACATGAAAAAAATACAGGTAAAAGATCTTCGTCCCGGAATGGTTACTGCCGAAGACATCTATTCGATAGACGGGCAGCTCATTCTCGGAAAAAAAGTTATCTTAATTGACAAAAATATTGAAAAACTGGATTCCTTCGGAATCTACTCAATCAAAGTTGAGGATTATGTTGTTTCGGTGGCTCCTGCTATGAATGATGTACCGCCGTCTTACAATGAACGCGTACGTCAAAAACCGGAGTTTCTTGCTTTCAAAGAAAACTTTGAATCACATGTCGATCTGTTGCAGACAGGACTCAACCAAATTGCAGAATCCAACTCCAATTTTGATGCAGAAAATCTTGTGTCACAAACTTTGACTTTCATAGATAACATTGATCGTTCCGTCAATCTTATGGATATGCTTCTCAATATGCGTGATTACGACGATTCCACCTATGCACATTGTGTTAATGCCGCCATTATTTCCAATATCTTTGCCGGTTGGCTCAACTTAAGTCAGGAAGATCGCGCTATGGCAACTTCCTGCGGATTATTCCACGACATCGGTAAAGTTAAAGTTCCGGAAGCTATTCTCAAAAAACCGGGACCTCTTACAAAGGCAGAATTCGATGCCATCAAGCGCCACCCTTTGGATGGCTACAACATTCTTGATGCAGCAGGACTCGGAGAGGAAATTAAAAATGCTGCTCTTATGCATCACGAGAAATGTGACGGCAGCGGTTATCCATACGGATTTACAAGAGATAAGATTTCCTTCTTTTCTAAGATGATTACCATCGTTGACATCTACGATGCCATGACCAGCAAACGTGTTTATCGCGATCCGATATGTCCGTTTGATGTCATCGCAGATTTTGAAAAAGAAGGATTCGATAAATATGATACGGATATGATTTTGACATTTCTGCGAAATGTCTCCAATTCCTTCATCGGATTCCGTGTCAGACTAAATAATGGTCTTGAAGGTGAGGTTGTCTTCATTCATCCGGAGCAGTTATCCCGTCCGACAATCAAATGTGCGGGAGACAAATTCATTGATTTGTCCGTACATAAAGATATGAAGATTACAACCATCATATAATTTACAAATAAGAAAAGGAGAATTAACATGGGATTAATCAGAGCACTTTCAAACGCAGCCGGTTCGGCTCTTGCCGATCAGTGGCGTGAGTATTTCTACTGCGATTCACTTAACGAAGGTATCCTTGTTCAAAAAGGAGAGAAAAAAACCAGTGACAGACGCGGTACCAGTAATACCAAGGGAGAGTCGAACATTATTTCTAACGGCTCTATCATTTCTGTCGCTGTAGGTCAGTGTATGCTGATCGTCGATCAGGGAAAAATCGTTGAGGTCTGTGCAGAACCGGGAGAGTTTGTATACGAAAATTCTTCCGAGCCGAGTATCTTCTACGGACCACTCGGAGAAAACATCAAAAACACATTCTCCCTGATTGGTAAACGTTTCACCATGGGTGGTGACCCGGCAAAAGACCAGAGAGTTTACTATGTCAATACAAAAGAAATTCTCGGCAACAAATACGGAACCATGAACCCGGTTCCTTTCCGTGTCGTTGACAACAATATCGGTCTTGATATCGATATTTCCATCCGTTGTAACGGTGAATATTCTTATCAGATTATCGATCCGCTTCTCTTCTTCTCCAATGTCTGCGGTAATATTACAGACTCCTACGGAAGAGATAGAATTGACAGCCAGTTAAAAACAGAACTTTTAACTGCACTTCAGCCGGCTTTTGCAAAAGTATCCGCTATGGGCGTTCGTTACAGTGAACTGCCTGGACATACTATGGAAATTTCCAATGCATTAAATGAAGTTCTCTCCGCACAATGGTCAGAGCTGCGTGGTATTAAGATTGTTAAGCTCGGTGTCAATACCGTGAAAGCTTCCGAAGAAGATGAAGCTATGATCAAAGATCTTCAGAAGACAGCTGTTCTTCGCAACTCCAACATGGCTGCTGCAACTCTTGTAAGTGCACAGGCTGAGGCTATGAAGGCTGCTGCTTCCAATACATCCACAGGTCCTATGATGGCCTTTGCCGGAATGAACATGGCAAACATGGCAGGCGGAATGGATGCAAACACTCTGTTTGCAATGGGTCAGAACCAGCCACAGGCTGCTCCAGCTGCTCCGGCTCCTGCTCCTGCCGCTCCGGCTGCGCCACCTGCAGATGCATGGGCATGCGCCTGCGGACATAATGCAAACACCGGTAAATTCTGTGCCAACTGCGGCGCAAGAAAACCGGAAGAGCAGACTGCTGACGGATGGCTTTGCCCGGTATGTTCAGCACAGAACAAAGGTAAATTCTGTGGTGAATGCGGAACCCAGAAACCAACCGGTGAACCGCTTTACAAATGTGATAAATGCGGATGGGAACCGGCGGATCCAAAGAATCCACCGAAGTTCTGTCCGGAATGCGGAGACCCATTTGACGAAGGTGATATTGTTAAATAATGAAGACTTCAACACTAATTTTAATAATTGTGATTTTAGTTCTTTTGCTGATTGTTATAGGCGCCATATATTATGGCGTCTATAAACTTAAACAGAAAACCCGAGAGTTTTCCAGACAAGTATTCGGTACGGATTCCCTAAAAGAAGGGTTTGAACAGATTGAGGCGGAATATGCGGTCACACCGAAATCAGTATCCGCTGTAACCAGTTTGTATCTTCCGAAGATTACAAAGGACTTCCCGGAATTTTCCTACGACGAAATGAAAGATAAGGCACGAAATGTACTGACATCTTATCTTCTCGCAATCAATGACTTTGATCCGGGAAAACTAACGGAAGGTACCTCGGAACTGAAAAACAAACTGGAACACATCATTATACTGTTAAAGAACAAAGATCAAAGAGAACATTTTGATAAAATCAAAATACATCGAACCGAAATTTCTAATTACACAAAAAAATCCGGTCGCTGTATCATTACCATGCAATCTTCGATACAGTATTATCATTACATTACCGATCAAAACGGTCGTGTAATTTCCGGATCCAAGGATGTTTTATTCCAGTCCAAGTATGAGACCGACCTGATTTATATTCAGGACCGCGCTCTCGTGGAAGGTGATCTTGGCGAGGCAGACGGTCTGAACTGTCCAAACTGCGGTGCTCCGATTACCAGCCTCGGACAGAAGTTTTGTGAATACTGCGGCACCGGCGTTGTCGCTTATAATATTCATGTATGGAGTTTCTCTGATGTGAGAGAATGTTAAGAAAGTCCTGTCGATATCTCGGGCACACTGCATTTTTTACAGTACCCTCGAGTATCGACAGGACTTTCTTGTTATTTTGGTGTCATTCCTTTAAGATAAGTTAATTTGCTACATTTTCTTCCCAATAGAGACTGACATACTCTTTCGCAGCTTCCTCTGTCAGATTACACTGCTGTATCAGCATCTCTATGGTCTTTTCTTTTGTCTGGTTCAGACTTTGGCAAGTGCGGACTATCTGTTGCAATCCTCGCTCTAATCCTTGCTCTAATCCATCTTGATAACTAAAATCTTTTTCATGGTCAATGATTTCCTGTAAAGTCATATAACGATCCTCCGTTTCACGGCTACGTTTGACAGTTCCGACGATTCTCTGAATCTCCAAAAGTTCTGCATCCACTGCATTATCCTGTGTTGTCTCCTCAAAATAAGTCAGAAGCGACTTCAGATCCTCACTGCCCCCTCGCTTTCCTTTCGTATATAGAAACAGTTTTACTACACCATCATTATATACCAGTTCCTTGTTTTCTACCATCATATTTTTGACTGTATAAAGCATACCTTTGTCAAGAACAGACAAAAAGATCGACGTCACCGTCGATCTTTTCTTAGCCCATAATCCATTTCCCCTTAATTCTTTACACAAGAATTCGCCAATAACAACATAACACATTTTGTAAAAAAAGTAAGGGTTTTTGCACGAACAACGTAAAAAACGACATGAAACACGTATTATGAATGAAATTCTTTCAGTGCAACCTTAAATTCATGACGTCTTTTTTCACTGATCGGTATCGTCTCCGTGGTATGTAAAACAACCTCTTTTCTGCCACAGGATTTGGCATATCTTAAATTTACCAGATATAACCTATGAGTCAGAAAAAAGCCTTTTGCTTCGAGAAGCTGCGTCAAATCGGAAATTTTATAACGGACCGGAAATACCTCTCCATCCTTTGTATGTAACAATACTGATCTGGCCTGCGCCTCCACATACACAATATCATTAAGCGAAACAAAAATCTCTCCGCCGCTGACTACCTGTAATTTTATCTGCTCTTTTTCCTGTAATTGGAGCACCGCACTCTTAACTGCCTCAAAAAATTCCTGCGGCTCGTCCTGCTTTCCAATATAACGAAACGCATTTACTTTATAGCCGTCTTTCATATAGTCATCATATGCAGTAAGAAAAATCAGAATTCCTTCCGGACAGTACTCCCGATATTTTGCCGCCACTTCGATTCCCGACATCTTTGGCATTGCAATATCCATAAACACGATATCAAAGACCTTTTTTTGTTTTATGAAAGCAGCACCACTTTTGTATTCCTGTACATAAAAGGTAAACGGTAATTTTTTCATTACCTCTGCTAACTTTTTTTTGGTTAATACACGAAACATCGTTTCGTCATCCACAATCGCAATCGTAAAGCTCTTTTTCTCCATTTTCGTTCCCTTCGCCTCTGCTAGATCACCGAATTTCTATTTTCTCCCCTTAAAAAAGCCTCAATATTAAGATATACCTCTTCCACCACACGTGTTCTGGCCTGCGTACTTGCCCACGCCATATGCGGTGTAATGATCAGCTTATTGCTGTCTTTGATTTGGTAAAGCGGATGATCTACGGAAATCGGTTCCTGCTCAAACACATCCAGACCGGCAGCGGCAATGGTGTCACTCATCAATGCCTCATACAAATCCCTGCCGTTTACAACCGGACCTCTGGCTACATTGATCAGTACCGCTGTCTTTTTCATCTTTTCAAATGCCTCTTTGTTCATCAGATCCTTGGTCAGGTCGGAAAGCGGACAATGCAGCGATATGACATCGCAGGAGCGCAAAAGTTCATCAAAGGAAACCTGCTCATAATCCGTACAGGTGCTTTTTCCTGTTACCGAATGGAACATGACTCTGCATCCGAACGCCTCTGCTATTTTAGCTACCCGGCGTCCGATATTTCCCATACCGATAATGCCCCAGACTTTCCCTTCCAGATCCGCATACGGCAGATCAAAGTTACTGAATCGGTCCTGCGCGCTGTACTCTCCGCCTTTGACATAATCGTCATAATGGCGCAAATGCTCCATCAGGTAAAAGGCAAGCGCGAACGTGTGCTGCGCAACCGCCGCACTGCAATAATCACGCACGTTTGCCACCTGTATTCCTCTGCTCTTACAATATGCAAGATTCACATTGTCAAATCCTGTCGCAAATTCACAGATGAGTTTTACATTCGGAGCGTCTCCGAGCGTCTTTTCATTCATCGGACATTTATTGGCAATGATAATATCTGCATCTTTTACCTTTTCCGGTGCATCTTCCGCCAGCGTATTGCGGTAGCAGGTCACTTCGCCGAAATCTTTATAACAGTCCACCGGAACATCGGTCCCGACACTGTTTCTTTCAAGAACCACTATTTTCATGGATTCCTCCTGTTTTTTTAAAACCATTTTCCTTTTATATTTTCCTATGATACAAAAATTTTGTCAATGGATACTTCCTACAATTCATCCACAATATTCTGCAGCCAGATTCCGCTTCTAACCATAAAAAATCCGATGATACATTTTACAAGCTCTGTTGCCTGAACAAGCAGGTAAACCTGAATGATTCCTATGGTTGTAAAACGCGACAGGATATATGCAACCGGAACCACAATCACCCAGACAAACACGCTGTCAAACAAAAAGGTAATCCACGTTTTTCCGCCGGATCGCAGCGTAAAATAAGAAGCATGTGTAAATGCCTGCAAAGGCATCACAAGCGTGGATACTAAAATAAGAGCTGTCGCAAGATCTTTTACCTGCTGCTCGGTATTATAAACCTCCGGGAACACCTTGGAAAAGCAGGCCATAAACACCGCCACAAGTGTGCAGGAAGCCACGGCAAAGGCAATGAGCTGTGCGTCTTTTTCCTTTGCTTCCTCCTTTCGGCCGGCTCCGAGAAGCTGTCCAACGATGATGGAAACACTGCTACCGAGCGCAATATAGACAATGTTAAATACATTTGCAATGGTGGATGTAATATTCTGTGCTGCCACCACTGCCAGTCCGCGATACGCATAACACTGTGCAATCACCGCCATTCCGACTGCCCAGAAAATCTCGTTTGCCATCAAAGGCAGGCCCTTTGCCAAAATAATACGCACCAGTTCTCCCGGAATCCTCATGCTTTTGTATATCCCGGGAATAAAGGTGTACTTTGCTTTCTTTGCATGGGTCCAAATCACCACAATACCCATTTCCACAAATCTGGAAATCACGGTTGCAACTGCTGCGCCATTTGCTCCAAGGCGCGGCGCGCCAAAGTTTCCAAAGATCAGAATATAGTTAAGTCCCAGGTTTACCAGAACTGCTGCCACACCACCGATCATCGGTAAAATCGTTTCACCGCATTCGCGAAGCGTGGATGCATAAATCTGACTGATTGCAAACGGCACAAGCCCGATTAGCATAATCGCCAGATATTCTTTTCCGCAGGTAAGGGTAAGTGCCAGATTCCCGACCTCACTTCCTTCATGTAAATAGAGTGAAATCAGGAAATCATCTGCAACTCCAAAGATAGCGATTGCGAGAGTTGTCAAAATCGCACAGGTATATATCTTGAAACGGAAGGTATTTTGGATTCCTTCCCTGTCTCCTTTTCCGTAAAACTGCGCCGTAAATATACCTGCCCCGGAAATTCCGCCGAAGATACAGATATTAAAAACAAACATGAGCTGATTGACAATGGCCACTCCGGACATCTGGTCTGTCCCGATCTGACCAACCATAATGTTATCAAGCATACTCACAAAATTAGTAATTCCGTTCTGAATCATAATCGGAATCGATATGTATAAGACTTTTTTGTAAAAGTCTTTGGTTCCTATCAATTTACGCATGAAAGTCGTCTCCTTTATAATACGTTTTTTCTTAAAACAATTCATTGCCTGCGCGTAAGAAAGGATTCCCATCGAAGGCTGTGGAAAAACGCCGGCACTTGGATTTTCGGGCATAGCACGAAAATCCTTAGTACCGCTGCGTTTTTCGTCAAGCGGAAGCGTGCCTGAGAGGGAACTTTTCTTACGCGCAGGGGAATTAACTGTTTTAAAAAATAAATACAGAAAGGCCACGAATTCATCCTGCATCACTGCAGAAAGAAACCGTAGCCTTAGTCATCAAATCATTTTATACCTTACAGTCTTTTTAAGAGTTCCTCTCTCT
The DNA here is from genome assembly GCA_017623815.1 of Lachnospiraceae bacterium. GTDB lineage: Bacteria > Bacillota > Clostridia > Lachnospirales > Lachnospiraceae > SVFI01. The sequence continues at coordinate 18,167 of JAGAOK010000087.1, read as the reverse complement.
GTGCTTCAAATCCCGGTTTTCCGAGGAGAGCGAACATATTTTTCTTGTAGCTCTCTACACCCGGCTGATTAAATGGATTTACACCGAGAATATATCCGGAAACTCCGCACGCAAACTCAAAGAAATAGAATAACTGTCCTAAGTAGAACTCGTTTACTTCCGGAATGTTTACTTTTAAGTTTGGTACGTTACCGTCTGTATGCGCAAGGATTGTTCCGTTCATAGCTGATTTGTTTACAAAATCAACGGTTTTTCCTGTCAGATAGTTAAGTCCGTCAAGATCCACCGGTTCTTCCTCGATCAGGATTTCTTCACGTGATGTTTCAATGTCAACTACTGTTTCAAACATATTTCTGGCACCGTCCTGAATGAACTGTCCCATAGAATGTAAATCTGTTGTAAGATCTACGCTGGAAGGATAGATACCCTTCTGGTCTTTTCCTTCTGACTCGCCGTATAACTGTTTCCACCATTCAGCTACAAAGTGGAAGCATGGCTCATAGTTAGCAAGGATTTCAATGGCTTTCCCTTTGCGGTGAAGCGCATTACGAACAGATGCATAAAGAAGCGCATCGTTCTCTTCATAAGGAAGATTCAGTGCGTTTTCACGTCCGCTTGCAGCACCTTCCATTAATTTATCGATATCTGCGCCGGATACAGCGATTGGAAGAAGACCTACCGCTGTAAGAACAGAGAAACGCCCTCCGATATCATCCGGAACAACGAATGTTTCGAATCCTTCTTCTGTTGCAAGACCTTTTAAAGATCCCTTCGCCTTGTCTGTGGTAGCATAAATTCTCTTAGCAGCTTCTTCTTTACCGTATTTTTCTTCCATCATTTTACGGAATACACGGAAAGCGATTGCAGGCTCAGTCGTTGTACCTGATTTAGAAATCATGTTGATAGAGAAATCTCTGTCGCCGATTACATCCATAAGATGTTTAATGTATGTTGAGCTGATAGAGTTACCTACGAAATAGATTTCCGGTGTTTTGCGCTGGTCTTTTGGAAGATTATTGTAAAAGCTGTGTCTTAAGAATTCAATCGCAGCTCTTGCGCCGAGGTAAGATCCGCCGATACCGATAACTAATAAAACTTCTGAATCCTTCTGAATCTTTTCCGCTGCCTTTTTAATGCGTGCAAACTCTTCTTTGTCATAGTTTACAGGAAGATCGATCCATCCTAAGAAATCGTTACCCGCACCTTCTTTGGATACTAACATTTCTTTTGCATCCATAGTGATTTTTTTCATCAGTTCCACTTCATTTTCGCTGATGAAAGATGTTGCTTTTGAATAATCAAATGTTACTTTACTGCTCATGTTTTCGCTCCTTTTGATTTATTTTTATTGCCACTGCAATGATCTTTTTATTTATTGCCTTTCGGTTATATGTCCTGTCCTACGACCGGAGGGGTAAAAAAGAAATAGTCCATACCGGTTTTACTCTGATAGAGGCAGATTACGAAACGGAATACCTCACCATCCTTGTTCTTTACATCAATTTTTACCGAGGTATGCTTTCCTTTTCCTTTGCCCTTAACTTTTATTTTTTCCCCGTTTTTCATCTTAAAATTCTTGGACATCTTCTTATCATGATAGTTATAATACATTCTCTTCAGTGTCCATCCATCTTTTAATTCAAACGAAACATTGGCTTTTTTCGTCATAGAATAGTAATAAACGACATTACTTCTTTTTTTGTATACCTGCTTCCCGTTTACGGTAATACTTTTAAACGGATCTGCTTTTAATACTTTGATCTGCTTTTTCAGTTTATAGGTTTTCCCATTTTGTTTTACCCTGCAGGAAATCACAGCGGTTCCGACTTTTTTCGGTGTGTATCTAATATAATTTGTACCCGGATTATATTCTACCGTCAGCACATCCTGATTGCTGGATTTTACTTTCATAACCTTTGCTTTCGAAGCCAGATTTTTGATCTCAATGGTATTAATAAAATTGTGTCCCGGTTTTGTCAAAAATGTGGAAATCTCTAATTTTTCAAACTTTGGTGCTTTCTGCGCCGCCGCAGTATCTTTTGTCATACCCAAAGATACTCCTATCATGACTGCACAAGCAAGCAATATAAAAGAAATACGTTTTAATCCCTTCATATATCCGCCCTCACTAAACAATTATTTCAACACAAATATAGCACAGCGATTTATAGAAAGCAAGAAAAGTCAAAAGAAAAGCAAAAATAATACAAAAAATGCAATTCTCTGTCTTTCTCTCTATCTTTGTTTCTGCTATAATATGTTCAAATTAAGCAATACTTATAGTACGATACAGTAGAAAAGAGGTTACTTATGAGATATAAACCAAACGGCGTATGCTCCAGTGCCATTGATATTGAAGTCGACGGAAATACCATCCGCAGCGTCAAATTTACAGGGGGCTGTCACGGAAATCTTCAAGGAATTTCCCGACTTGTGGAAGGTATGCAGGTAGAAGACGCCATTTCAAGATTAAAAGGAATCCGATGCGGATTTAAAAATACTTCCTGCCCGGATCAGCTGGCGCAGGCATTAGAGTCAATAAAAGCATAAAATAGACAAAAATAACAGAATTGGAGTTTGACCTGCTATGAAACGAATTGTCTTAACCGGCGGAGGAACTGCCGGTCACGTCACACCGAATATCGCGCTTCTTCCGACGTTAAAGAAGCTGGACTATGATATTCATTACATTGGTTCCTACGAGGGCATCGAAAAGAAACTGATTGAAGATTTTGATATTCCTTATTACGGTATTTCTACAGGAAAGCTGCGCCGCTATTTTGATGTCAAGAATTTCTCCGATCCGTTCCGTGTGGTAAAGGGCTTTTCGGAAGCCAAAAAAATATTAAAAGAAATCAAACCGGACATTGTCTTTAGCAAAGGCGGTTTTGTGTCCGTACCGGTTGTCCGGGCTGCAGCCGCGCTCAAGATTCCGTGTATCATCCACGAATCGGATATGACACCGGGACTGGCTAACAAGCTCTGTATTCCGGTTGCTGAAAAAATATGCTGTAATTTTCCGGAAACGCTTTTAAATCTTCCGGAAGACAAAGCAGTTCTGACCGGTTCTCCGATTCGCGAAGAACTTAAGCAGGGGAGTCGCCTTGCAGGTCTTGAATTTTGTGGTTTTTCTGCAAACCTTCCGGTCATTATGGTGATTGGAGGAAGTCTCGGAGCTGCCAATGTCAACAAGGCGGTGCGCGATGCACTTCCTATGCTTTTGGAAGATTTTCAGGTGGTCCATATCTGCGGACAGGGAAAAGTGGATAATCTTCTGCTTACGACCAAAGGCTACAAGCAGTTTGAATATGTAAAATCCGAACTAAAAGATCTGTTTGCCATGGCTGATGTGGTCATAAGCCGCGCCGGTGCCAATGCCATCTGCGAGCTTCTGGCTTTAAAAAAACCAAACCTTCTGATTCCGCTCAGCGCAGGAAGCAGAGGCGACCAGATTTTAAATGCAAAATCTTTTGAATCACAAGGATTTTCCATCGTCCTTGATGAAGATGACATAACTGAAAAATTATTAACCGATAAAGTCCATGAACTTTACTTTACTCGTCACTCTTACATTGAGAACATGGAAAAAAGCAACCAACTCGGTTCCATTCAGACCATTACCAATCTGATTGAATCTGTAGTAGAAAAAAAGTAGGTGTTACCATGCGACGTATTTCATTGCAAGACTTGAATGATACCATGATATTGGCAAAGCCGATCTATCAGGGAACCCGGCTTATTTTAGAGCGCGATATCACACACTTGACCAGATATATAAAGCAATTGGAAAATATCGGCATTTATTCACTTTATGTAAAAGATTCCCCGTCAGAGGATATCTCCATTCCTGACGCTGTCAGCGAAGAAACCCGCCAAAGGTGCATGAGCGCCGTTTCGGCTATTTTCGACAAGCTAAAAACTCAGGGAAATCTTGATATATCACAGCTGGACGGCGTTATCGAAGCCATCCTGGATGATATTTTTTCGGAAAAAGACATCATCTGCAGTTTGCATCACATTGCAAGCATCGATGATGACACCATGGTACATTGTATCAACACAACCATATATTGCATTTTGATCGGCAAACGCAGAGGACTTTCCACGGAAGATCTTACCACGCTGGCAAAAGGTGCTATTTTGCACGACATCGGCAAAGTAGATCTCAACGAAACCATTTTGCTGAAAGCTGCATCTTTGACACAGGAAGAATATTCCCATATCAAAGAACATTCCTCTCTTGGCTATGCTTTTCTAAAAAATAACAAAGGGCTTTCCGACGAGGCAAAGCTCATTGCTCTCCAGCATCATGAGCGTCTTGACGGATCTGGTTATCCGAAGGGGCTTAAGGGCGACGAAATTCATCTTTTTGCCCGCATTACAGCCGTTGCAGATATGTTTGATGCGCTTACCACTGCCCGCTGTTACCGCAAAAGCATGAGCAATCACAAGGCCTATGATATTCTGACCGACGATGCCTTAAAGGGAAAACTGGATCGGAAGCTTGTTTCCTGCCTGTTTGACCATGTCGCAATTTATCCGAACGGAATTATCGTCTATCTTTCCGACGGAACACACGGAATTGTTAAGCATCAAAATCCGGGACAGCCGTTCCGACCGATTGTACGAATCATTGATGATACGAATGGTATTAACAATGTCACGTTATTCGATCTGGATCTGACCGAACATCCGGAGCTTACGATCAAAGCGTAAACGAAATAAAAACCGACGAACCTGCTCTGTGCAAATTCGCCGGTTTTCTTTTTTAATTCGGCAAAATAAATGTATCGATTACCTTCACGATACCATCCTCATCATTGGAATCGGTAATAAAGTCCGCTGACTTTTTGACCTCTTCCTGTGCGTTAGCCATGGCTACTCCGACTCCCGCATATTGAATCATGGTCATATCATTAAATCCGTCGCCGCAGCAGATGGTGTTTTCCCTGGTAAGTCCCACCGTCTCAAGCATACGGTCAAGAGAATTTGCCTTATCAATGTTTTTGGGCATAATTTCAATAAAGAACGGCTCAGAGCGATAAATACTGAGCACATCACCGTACATTTCCTGTAGCTGTTTTTCATACTCTGCTGCCTGCTCGGGAGGCGCAGTCATCAGACATTTGTTCAGGCTGTACTCCTTGTACTGCGGAAAATTGTCCACCTTTCGACAAGGCATTCCATTGATACGGGCTTCGAGTTCAATGTACTCATCCATGCGGGTTCCCACGATAATCTGATCGCCGAGATACGTTATGATACCGATGTCGTGTTTTAGGGCATATTTGTAAAGCCCGGAAATCACACTGGACGGAAGGGTCTTTTGATACACCACTTCTCCGGTCCTGCACTCAATAATCCGCCCTCCGTTAAAGGAAAGAAGATATCCTCCGTATTTCTCAAGTTCAAGCTCCTGTGCGTAGCGGCGCATGCCCGGCGTCGGACGGCCGGAAGCCAGAATGACCTTGTGCCCCCGCTCCATGATATGAAAAATGCCTGCTTTTGTCTGCGGCGTAATCTCTTTTTTTGAATTTGTCAGTGTTCCGTCAATATCCAGAACTAAAACTTTTGTGTCTTTGGATTTCATGTTTTTCTCCATTATTTTTTTCTTTCTATTTATCATTATCCCTTGCATATGTCAAGTAATTTCCGCCTTTTTCGTCTTTCACAATAATAACAAATATGGTATGATGTACAAAGGATGTGGTATGCTAAGAAAAAGAAAAACTATGTAGTGAGGTTAAATGTATGAAATATCATTTTATAGGAGATGTAGTTTCTGAAAACGGCGTTTATTATATTAAGATTCCGTTTAATGTATGGGAAGTTTGTACCGGACAGGGAAGTTTTCCTGTCTCTGTAACCGCGCAGGGCAATGAATTTACCTGCGATTTGATGCCTCTGGGAAAAGGTCTTTACCAGATTCCCCTGACCAAGGAGCTTGCAGATGCACTTCCTAAGCAGTGTGACGTCACGTTCCGTGTCATAGAACATGTTGCAAATGTCAGCGGCAGCAGTCCTTATTCTCTGGAAAACCCGATCCGCAAGGTAGACAGCATGAAACTGATCACACAGCCAAATGACGGTCTTTGCGGACAGACCTGTATCGCCATGCTGGCAGGTATGACTCTGGATGAAGCATGTGAAGTGATGCATTGCCGCGACTGGCAGGCAAATATGGGGCGCATGATCATCTCGCTTGATTATCTCGGTATCGCACATGCGGACACTATCGAGTACGCCAGCGGTGAGGATGTAGAGTTCCCGAAATGTGCGATTCTGATGGAAAAAATGGGGCGCTTCAGTCATTATCTGGTATGGTATGACGGAACTTATTTCGATCCGACAGAAGGCATTTTAGAGGAATTCGACAAAAACAATCTCGTGGGTTATCTGGAAATTAAAACATTCTAAAAGAGTATTACGACATGTATTGAGGGATTTACAAATGAAAAACTATTTAAAAACTTTGTTACTGATTTTTTCTGTGGCGTTTGTTTTTGCACTTACCATTCCGGCTTCGGCTGCAAATGCCAAAATCAGCAATGAGAAGCTGTCTTTGCTTCCGGGCGAAAGTTATCGCCTGAGCATAAAAAATCATTCGGACTCTGTCACCTGGTCTTCCGATGCCAAAAAAGTAGCCAGAGTCAACGCAAAAGGAAAAGTAAGGGCGATTGCTCCGGGTAGGGCTGTGATTACCGCCACTGCCGGAGATATAACCTATACCTGCACAGTGCAGGTGCGTTCCGCGGTAGATGTGATTGTCTTCTGCGGACAGAGTAATATGACCGGAGTCGGTAACAAGGCAGATGCTCCAAAGCTTACGCAGGGCGCGGGCTATGCATTTAATTACATTACCGACCGCAAAAATCTTTCACCAATCAAGGAGCCGTTCGGCAAAGGACAGGACGATGATTACTTTTTAAACAGTGATTATTGCAGAGGTTCCATGGTTACGGCGTTTGCCAACGCTTATTATAAGCAGACAAATACACCGATCATTGCGGTTCCTGCCTCGTGTGTCGGTACCGGAAGTGTCTCCTGGGTGGATTTCCGCTACAAAGGTGTGATCCGGCGTGTCAATGCGGCGGTAAAGCTTGCAAAGAAAAAGGATCTTACCGTAAGACACGTCTATATGGTGTGGATGCAGGGTGAAAATGATGCATTTGCTGATATGAGCGCATCCATGCACAAGAAAAACCTGACAAATATGGTGAAAAAAATTATGCGTAAGACACCGGTTGAAAAGTGCATGGTCATCTCCATTGCCAACTATACAAAGGATCCGGAGATTGCCAAAAACTTTAAGCGCATACAAAAAGCACAGAAATCTCTGTGCAATACAAATGATAATTTTCTTTTGATTTCAACGAAAGCCACCACCCTCTCGGAAGGTTCCTTCCGGGAAGATGGTATACATATTCTTCAGGGCGGTCTCAACAAAATCGGGACCGAAGCCGGCAGAAAAGCCGGTCGCTATGCAAAGTCCTACTGATTTGCAAACTGCTCTGTATATAACTTATTTAACCAGTCAACTGCTTCCTCCTTACCTTCTTCGGTAAGGGGGAATTGTTTTTTTATCATGCTTTCTTTATCTGCTTTGGAATAGCAGAGCGGTTCCGGCCAGACAGACACTTCCATCATTCCTTCCCCGCAGTTTTTTATCATATAGCGCATTCCCTGATATCCGCCTGTGTACTCTACTTTCTTGATGTACGCAACCGATATCTTATTTGATTCTGCCATTTTCGTCACCTACTCTTCATCTTCTGCCCAGAAAAGCGCAGCACGTACTGCCTTTGCCCAGCCTTTTTTGCGCACCTGTCTCTCCGGCTGTTCCATGCATGGTGAAAACTCTGCTGCCAGCTGCCAGTTTTCTTTTATCTCCTGTTTGTCTTTCCAATATCCGACTGCCAGACCTGCCAGATATGCAGCTCCCAGTGCCGTTGTCTCAATGCACTTCGGACGAAGCACACAGCTGTCAAGAATATCTGCCTGAAACTGCATCAGAAAATCATTGGCACTTGCCCCGCCGTCTACCTTCACCTGCGTAAGGGAAAGACCGGCGTCTTTTTCCATGGCCGCCAGCAGATCACAGGTCTGATAAGCAATAGATTCAAGCGTAGCGCGCACGAAATGCTCCCGTTTGCAGCCGCTTGTCATACCGACCATCATACCTCTTGCATAAGGATTCCAGTAAGGTGCGCCGAGCCCTGCAAATGCAGGCACAAGGTAAACACCCTTTGTATCTTCTACCGATTCACACATCTGCTGTGTCTGCGGTGCATTTTCTATCAGTCGGATACCGTCCCTCAGCCACTGAATGGCTGCTCCGGCCACAAATACACTTCCTTCCAGCGCATATTCCACATCTCCGGACCGATTATCCGGACTGTCACAACTTGCAGCAATCGTCGTCAAAAGCCCTGATTTGCTGCTTACTGCTTCCGTTCCCGTATTCATGAGAAGAAAACACCCGGTACCGTATGTATTTTTGGCATCGCCCTTTCTAAATCCGCACTGTCCAAACAGCGCCGCCTGCTGGTCTCCGGCTGCTCCGGCAATCGGAATATGCTCTCCGAGTGCTCCCAGATTTGCATACCCATATACAAAGCTGCTTGGTTTTACCTGCGGAAGCATCTGCATCGGGATTTTAAAATACTCCGCAATGCGCGTATCCCATGTCAGGGTGTGAATATCAAAAAGCATGGTTCGTGACGCATTGGTATAATCCGTCACATGCACCTTTCCTTTGGTCAGGTTATAAATCAGCCAGGTATCCACCGTTCCGAACAAAAGCTCACCTCTTTGGGCACGTTCTCTTGCTCCTTCCACATGATCGAGGATCCATGCGATTTTTGATGCAGAAAAATACGCATCCGGAATCAGTCCGGTTTTTTCAATGATATAGTTGTAAAGCTCCGGCTCCGTCTCCTTCAGCCTATCAATGGTTTCCGCTGTTCTGCGGCACTGCCACACAATCGCATTGTAAACCGGCTGTCCGGTTTCTTTTTCCCAGACAATCGCAGTCTCTCTCTGGTTGGTAATTCCGATGGAAGCAATTGTTTCGTCTTCCGAAAGGAGTGCCATCGCCTCCGCCATTACCGCATATTGGGAAGACCAGATTTCCTTCGGATCATGCTCCACCCAGCCCGGCTTTGGATAATGCTGTGTATATTCCTTCTGTGCCTTTGCACGAATATTTCCTTTTTTATCAAATAAAATACATCTGGAACTCGTCGTTCCCTGATCCAGTGCCATTACATATTCTTTCATTTTTTACCCCATTTCTGTCCTTTTTTACAGTGCGCTTGTTGCCTCCAAAAGCCATGCCCTTTCCTCTTCGGTAAGCTGATCTGCTATGGCTTCATATACCTGTCTGTGGTAAGCATTCAGCAGATGTTTATCTTCCTGCGTCAACATCTTTTCATCGATGGCCTCCTTGTCAAACGGTACCATTGTCAGCGGCTCAAAACAGAGAAACTGACCGTAAGGTGTCTTCTCTGCCTCCCTGCAGACAATGAGATTTTCCAGTCGGATTCCATACTGCCCTTTGGGATAAAATCCCGGTTCGTTCGAAGTTACCATTCCTTCCTCAAACACTCCATCTTCAAAATAGCGCATGCGAAACGCATTCGGCCCTTCGTGCACGTTTAAAAGGTAACCCACCCCGTGCCCGGTTCCGTGATTAAAGTCAAGTCCCAGTCGATACAATGGCTCGCGTGCAACATAATCCAGATTCGCACCGGTAATTCCATGCTTAAACCTTACATTTGCCAGTCGCAGATTTCCCTGCAAAACTGCAGTATAATGCTTTTTCTGCTCCTTCGAAAGACTTCCCATCGCAATGGTTCTTGTTATGTCTGTCGTCCCCTGCAGAAAATGGGCTCCGATGTCACAAAGAAGAAAGCTTTCTGCCTCGATCCACGCATTATCACCATCCTGTGCATTGTAATGGACGATTGCCCCGTGCTTTCCATGCGCAATAATCGGTGCAAAACTCTCTCCGAGATAATCCTCCTGCTGCCTGCGAAGCTGCACTAATTTCTCTGCCGCCTCGGTCTCTGTCACCTTCTCTTTTCCGCTCCGAACCCGGGTCTTTAGCCAGTAAATAAACTTCGTGACCGCAACTGCGTCTTTAATGTGAGCCAGTCTGATATTCTGAATTTCCGTTTTATTTTTTATTGCCTTTCTTCGAATCAGAGGATTTGCTTCTTCTATTTTTTCGCAGCCGTCCGGTATCAGCTCTGTCACCCGCAGGCTTATGCTTGCCGGGTCAATCCAGACTCTGCTTTCAGGTGGAATCTCTCCGATTCGATTGTAAAACTCATCGTAGTCCTGGAGTTTGATATCACAGGCGCTTAGATATTCCTTTATGTCCGAATCTTCTATATGGCAAAACAGCAGTGCTTCCCTTTCCGTCACGATCATATAGGATAAAAATACCGGATTGTAGGCAATATCTCCTCCACGAAGATTGGTCAGCCACGCGATGTCATCCAGCGTAGTAAGCAGCAGATAATCTGCCTTCTTTTTTTTCATATCCTCTCGGATTCCGCTCAGCTTCTTCTCTGTACTTTCACCTGCATATATATCTTCCAGTCTCCAAACCGGAGCCTTCGGAAAAGCCGGTCGTGGGTGCTGCGTATCCTCATCCCAGAGCTTACCGGCCAGATCCTGATCGGATACGATCTTAAGCCCTCTCAGCTTTTCTGCAAAGCCGGCGCTTACCAGGCGACCGTCAAAACCAACTGCCTTTTCTTTCTGCATCTCCTGCTCCATATAGGTCTTAATAAACTCTGCAATGGTCAAAACACCTATTTCTCCCATTTTCTGAAGCTTAATTCCGGTCATTTCCAGCTGCTTTTCCACCTGGAGAAAATATCTTCCGTCTGTCCAAAGATATGCTTCCTCCTGTGTTACGACCAGCGTTCCCGCTGATCCGGTAAATCCGGAAACATATGCAACCAGTTTAAAATAATCTCCGATATACTCCGAACCGTGAAAATCGTTCATCGGAATGATATAAATTCCGATTCCGCACGCGGACATTTCTTCCCTGAGCCTTTGCAACCGCATTTTTATCTGTTCTTTTTCCATATCTTATCTCTTTCTATAGCAAATGTATTTTTTTTGCCATCCGGACGATCATACCGCCCTTTGGAATGTTCTTAAGTTCCTCTTCCGACAGTGCCCCCGTCTTAATCACCAGAGTAAAATAAATTACCACAGCTGCAAATATTGACGGCAGAAGTGCGATCAGATTAACCGGAACAAACCAATAAACAATGATATATACGTAGTGGGCAACCACTCCCATGACCATTGCGGATAAGGCAGGCTTTAAAAAGGTCTTTTTTATCTCCTGCCGATAACCGAGTGCCTTGCGAACCGCCACGTTATTGAGCACACACATAAGAAACGAATACACAACCATCGCCACGGCCAGGGCATAGAGCGAAAGATCTGTATAGGTCAGCAAAACTACCAAAACAACGGTCTGTATAACCAAGGCTGCTGCTGCGTTAATGACCGGTGCATTTACTTTTCCGATTCCCTGAAGTACTGCATTAGTCAGTGTGGAGAGCGCATAGAAGATTACAGAAACGCTGATAGCGCGCAGCAGTGCTGCTGCAAGCGCAAGCGACTCCTTCTGCGGGAACAAAAGCTCTGTCACCGGCTTTGCAAGCGCAAGCATACCAAATGCGCACGGAATCGAGATCAGCATGGTCGTCTGTACTGCTACCTGAATCTGCCGATGCGTTTTTTCCTTATCTCCCTTTGCAAAGGAAGCCGAAATACTCGGTATCATCGCCGCTGACATAGACGATGCAATCGCAATCGGAATGTTGGAAATTACCACCGCTTTGCCTGCAAACACACCATAATTTACTGCAATCTCCGCCTCCGAAAGATGCATGATGTATTTCATGACCTTTGTATATATTGTCTGGTTGAGCGATGTAGAAAAATTGTAAATAAAGGTACTTAAGATAAACGGCGTCACCATCGCAAAGATAATTCCGAAAATCTGACGGTAGGAAAGCACATTTTTCTTTTTATCTCTTTGCACGCGTCCGAGAATCATCTTTCGATTGAGTCCGTAAATGCCCCACATAAACAAAAGCGCGATTAAAACACCGCTTCCGGTACCGAGAGCACTACCGATAGCTCCGTAAATTGCCTGCGTCGTCTCACTCTGCAAAGACACCATCTGTACCAGAAGATGCGCAGCCAAAAGACTGACCACCGCATTTAAAATCTGTTCTAAAATCTGCGAAACAGAGGTCTGCACCATGGTTCGGTGCGCCTGAAAATAGCCGCGCAGAACTCCTAAAAGTCCGGACAAAAAGATCGTCGGCGCAAACACACGAAGCACCGCTTTGCAGTTCTCTTCCACTAAAAGTCCGGCTCCGAAAAACGTAAACAGACTCGCAATTCCTCCGACAATCACGACATAGAGAATCGCACAATGGAAAATCCGGTGCGCGTTCCGGTACTCCCGAAGCGCCAGACGCTGCGCGATTACCTTCGAAATCGCAGACGGAATGCTGTAAGAAGAAATCAGAAGAATGATGGTGTAGATATTGTAAGCACTGCTGTAATACCCATTACCTTCATCCCCGATGATTCCCGTCAGCGGAGAACGATATAAAATTCCGATGATGCGGACGATAATTCCCGCCATGGCCAAAATACCGGCCTGGCGGACAAAATTTCCGCTTTTATTGTTTTGCGCCATATTTTCTCCTATCAGATCTACAAATCTTTTAGAATTTTTTCTAACATATAGACTCTGTTAAACGGTATGGAATAATAATATCCATCCGCAAAGTCCTTCGCCATTTCCATAATTTCACGAGCCAGGGCAATACCGACTGCTTCCCCTTCTTCCCTCGTTTTCGCATCGCGGTAGCGAAGGGTAACCTCCTCCGTCACCTGCATTCCAGCCATTTCATTTTTGATAAAGCAGGCATTTTTATAACTGACCAGAGGCATAATTCCGCACAAAATGCGCGCTCCGGTCTCTTTTTTTATACGACGCAGTTTGGCAACTTCTTCCTCGGAAAAAACCGGCTGCGTCAGGAAAAACTGCGCTCCCTGCTCCATTTTTTTCTTCACGCGGTTAATTTCCACCTCTAGATTGAGACGATTCTGGTTAATGGCTCCTCCATAAGACAATGCGTCCTCCCCAAAGGATTCTTTATTCATTTCTTTTACCAGCTTCATCAGACCAACCGAATCAAAATTAAATACACCCTTTATTTCTGACCGTACCATGGTCGGAACCGGGTCTCCAGTGATAATCAAAAAGTCCCGGATCTCACTCAGATACGCACCCAGCAGCTGCGAGCGGATTCCGATTGCATTTTTGTCACGGCAACAAATATGCGGCATAACACAAAGTCCAGTCTCCGTAGCAACTTTTGCCGCCGTCAAAATAGAATCTGCCCTCGTTCTTCCCGAAGGAGAATCCGGAAAGGTCACAACATCTACTTGATATGTCTTTAACAGATGGGCTGCCTCCATCAGTTTTTCGTCATGCGCTACCGGCGGAGGCGACAATTCCACCGCAATCAGTTTTTTCTCACTCTCAAACCATTTCTTTCTTATCAGAGGCGGTTTTGTGCTCGCTTTTTCTGCTTTGCTTTCCTCTTTTTCGCTCTTTTTCCTCACGGAAACCGACCGGCTCAAAACAGAAGCTGTTTTTTTAATATAATCCGGATTGGTTCCGCAGCAACCGCCGAGAATGGAAATTCCCATGGCTTTCAGATCCGCCAGCTTTTCCGCAAAATAGTCCATGTTTTCCATAAAGACAATTCTATCCTGCATAATCTTCGGATAGCTGGCATTCGGAAGCGCAGAAACCGGCTTTTCTCCCGTTATCTCAATCTTGCCCAATATCTGCGTCATATGTCCGGGACCGACGCCGCAGTTGAGTCCTGTTGCATCAATGTATTTCGACGAAATCGCTTCTTCCAAAAGTGTTTTTGCACTGATACCGGCGTTGCTGTAGCCCAGCTGATTGACCGAAAACTGCAACCACACAAAGATATCGCTTTCCTTTCGAAGCTCTTCTGCCACTTCCAAAATCAGAGCCGTATCGCTGAATGTCTCAAATACAATCGCATCTGCCCCAAGCTCGGAAAACTGTCTTGCTAATGCCAGATATTCTTCCTTGATCTGCTCCTCGTCATCGTACGCACCCTTTCGAATCGGTCCGATATCTCCTGCAATAAAGGTGTTCTCCTGTGCCACTTCCTTCGCCAAAAGAAAACCCTGTTTCGCATTTTCAAGCACCGCCTGCAGATCCATACCCAGTGCCCGGGTGTTTGTTGCAAACGTATTGGTCCGAATCAGATTTGCTCCCGCATCCAAATAGGCCCGGTGTACCTGTTTTACAAGCTCCGGAGCCTCTGTATTTGCTTTTTCCGGAAACATTCCGTCCGGACATATCATCGAAAAATAAGTCCCGAATGCTCCGTCTGTAATCATTATTTCTTTTTTTAGATAATCCCTGATATCCGGTCTCAAATAATTTCACTCTCTTCTATGCATGTACGCAGCTGCGTTAACGCATTTATTTTATATTTTGCCTGCGGTACTTGGCCAAATCCGTATTCGGCCCATATAAACGGAAGTCCCGCTTTGGTGGTCGAAAGATAATCACCCAAGACATCTCCGACATACACTGCCTTTGAAAGTCCGTTTCTCTTTACCACAGTAGTAATATTTGCATCCTTCTCCTGTTTCGTATTTCCGAAACATTCAAAATCATTAAAATACGGTTCTAATTTATGGAATTTCAGAAATGCCTCAATATATCCTCTCTGACAATTGCTGACAATTGCCAGAAAATAGTCCTTTGATAAATCTGCGAGTACCTGCTCCAGTTGCGGATATAAAATACCGCCGACCTTCTCCAGATATTCATTTTCATAATCCATACAGGCCTGCAAAATCTCAAGTGCTCGGTCGCGGCTTACCGTATTAAAATACGTAAAAGCAATGTCGTCCATCGTCTTCCCCATGAGGGACTCCATATCCTCCACCGTAATCTTTTTATGGAAATCCGGCAACGAATCAATCACCACATTCCATGAATCGACCACCGCCTGTGCACTGTCCCATAAAGTTCCGTCCAAATCAAAAATAATACCTTTTTTCATTGTACATGTTCTCCTTTTCTGACGGCTTATGCTTCCTCTTTCGGCCGAAGGTACATCATGCGGTACTCTACTTCTCCTGTGTCCTCGTTCACCTGCTCCTCAATTCTCATAAAGTGCTTATTTTCATAAAAACAAACCGCACCGTAATTGTTTTCAAACACGTGAAGTTCCAACTTTTCATAAAGCTCTGACACATAGCGCAAAAGCTTTGTTCCGATTCCCTGTCCGCGATAATCTTTATCTACAAACAGCCCTTGTATATAGCCCTCATCCACGCCGACAAATCCGGCCACATATCCGTCGATCTCATATACATATACTTCTGAGCGCGGCAATAATCTTGACACAAATCCAAAATTTCTGTCCCAGTACGAAACATCGACGAAATCATGTGCTTCCAAATTCCCTTCGTACCAGATTTTCATCACCCTTTTTAAATCCGGTTCATAAAAGTTGCGAATGTATTCCATAAAAAAGACCCCATTTTTCCATTTTTATCTATCATACCACATTAGAGGGAAAAACCCTATTTTTTTCGTAATTTTTCAGAAAAAATAAGCCGTAGACAACATTAAATTTGTCTACGGCTTACTACTACTCATAAATTCCCAAATCGCGGATATCCACATGATAATCCTTATAGTTATCACCGGCCACATACACCTTTACAGGCATATCTATGTAATCAGACTCTGCCTCGCCAAAGAGCATCTTGGAGGCAAAAATATGCGGTGTTCCGTCCGGTGCATCAAAACGACAAAGAATCGTATATCCCAGATACGAACGGTCCTTGTCGTCCACTCCTGCATTCAGTTTCTCTGCCAGGGCATCCGGAAGCTGTATAAATTTCGGCATACAGATTCCGCTTAAGCGGATTCTTCCCTGATGCTCGATACCGCAGGTAGTTGCCTGCACATAGTTTCCGCTCTCTATCAGTTTTGGATTTCCCTGTACTGTAAAATTCCATTTATGCAGCACTGCATTCCCCGGAAGAATGGAATCCGTATCCACAAAATATTTCTTCGGTTTTGCCAGATCTACATATACTTTCAGCTGCGGACTTGTCAGAAGTCCTGACGGATTATAATATAAATTTTTGCTCTCAAATAAATAAGAACGGCCACTTCCGTCTATGTACCGGCAAAGAATAAAGTACGGATGCATCTTCATCGTTCCCATCTGAACGGTCATATTCACCCTGACATCAATATCAACAATATCTGCCATAACGTAACTGCCCGTTTCTTTCAAGCTTTTCTCCTTATCTGCTCCGTTTTTATGGATCAAAAACAGGACCAGTGCAATAAGTCCGAACACCACTCCGATTCCGGCCCAGACGCCTGCGAAAATCACAGCAAATCCGGCGGAGAATAAGCTGAAAATAATAAAAAAGACCAGTCCTAACAGAATCAGCCCTATGCTTATTCCTAAAAAAATCTTACTTAAAAGCTCCACTACATTTGTTTTATTTTTCATATAGTTCTTTTCTCCTTTTACGCTTTTTGCACTGATACCATATCAACGCGCACATAAAAAGTATAAAAAATATCTGCTTGAAATACAAGTGTGTAGCAGTTGCGAAAAACCGGATAAAAGCAACCGGAAAATATATCCACAAATTTTCCTTTTCATCTCCGTATAGTTGCAAAAGGAGGTTTTTCTTATGAACGAAGAAATGATAACGTTAGAAACAAAAAAAGAGCCGGCTATCGCCGAGGTGACCTACGAAAATGACACCATTCGGACTATCGTGGAAAATTTTCCGGTTTTCGGTCTGACAAGTTTTTTATACAGCATATTTTTCTGCTTCTGCATCTATAAGAATGCGGCGTCTTATACATCGCTTCTTCTATGTATTGCAACCGTTGCCTATTTCCTGTTTGCTTTTCGTAAACTGGAGATGAAGTCTTTTAAAACGCGGGGATTTTATATTCTTTGCATCTGTCTGCTCGGACTTTCCAATATGCTGACCATGAGCGGTATTTTGATTTTCCTAAACTATGTGGGAATTGTGCTTCTCTTGTTTTGTTTATTAATCCGACACTTTTACGACACGAAAAAATGGGACTTTTCCAAATATAGTTTCGCGCTGCTGCAGACCATATTCTGCAGCCTTACACGCGTCGACCGCCCATTTCAAAGTTTGTCTCTTTATTATAAAAAGAACAACAAACTCAAAAATTCAAAGGTGGTTTATGTCCTGCTCGGACTATTGATTTCGGTTCCGCTTCTGCTCGTAATCTGTCCGCTTTTACTTAGCGCCGATGTAGTATTTCACAATTTTGCAGACACTCTGTTTTCTCAGCTTTTTGAAGAATTTGATCTCGGAACACTGGTGGGTATCCTATTTACCACTTTTGTCGGAATAGTATTCTCCCACGGTATTTTAACAGAGCTTTGCGGAAGACATATCAGCCCTGAGATAAAAGATAAAAAAACGATGGAACCAATCATTGCCATTACATTTACCTCTGTGCTGACTTTAATTTATTTGTGTTTTTCCGTAATTCAGATTGTATACCTTTTTATCGGAAAAATGCAGCTTCCGAGCGACTACAGCTATGCGGAATATGCGCGCGAAGGCTTTTTCCAGCTTTTGTTTGTGTGCATTATCAACCTGATTCTGGTACTGTTTTGTATGTCGCACTACAGAGACAACAAGGTCCTTAAGGGTATCCTGACCATCCTCTGCGGCTGTACCTATATTATGATTGCGTCCAGCACCATGCGTATGCTGATGTACATCGGTAGCTACCACCTGACCTTCCTGCGGGTATTTGTACTTGTGGCACTGCTTGTTTTGCTTTTGTGCCTGACAGGTGTGGTTGTCTCCATCTATAAACCGGATTTTCCGCTGTTTTCCTATATGCTGGCCGTAGTCAGTGTATGTTATATTGCATTTTCACTCTCCAGACCGGACACCTATATTGCCTCATACAATATCCGCAACGGAAATTCCGATCCGTACTACAATTATAACCTCAGCAGTGATGC
>JAGAOK010000086.1 GCA_017623815.1 Lachnospiraceae bacterium | reverse complement strand
TAGATCCTCCGCCGGCGTATATCTCCGTTCTGTCATAAGAAGTATCCGGTCCTCTATATATGTTACTGTACACACCGTTTGACGCAGTAGAAGAAAGCGACACTTCATAGTAAGAGTTATTTCCTGTTGTCGTAAAGCGGAACGTATCTGATTCATCCATATCACTAACTTCAATATTTCCTGCTATTGTACCACCCAGAGAAAGCACTCTTCCGGACGCAAGATCGTTACCATAGTCATCGTTAATCTTAGTAACCACAAAATTTGCCGTTGCTCCGACCTTATTACCTTTTGGTACTACCATAATGTAATACTTTGTATTCGGGCTAAGAGAAAGTACCTTTGTAATATTTCCATCGCCATACAATGACCAGTCTGTCAAAATCGGCTTGCTCTTATCAGGTGTTGCATAAACATCAAGATAAACTCTTTCTCCACCGGATTTTCCAAAATTAATGCTGTACCAGCCCGCAACAGAATCCGTTGTAAAGCTATAATACTGTGCATCTCCGCTTGTCTGAAAGCTAAGCTGCTGTCTTTGTCCCATTTGCAATGGCTGCGCTGCTCCAAACGACGCCCCGCCAGCCTTAGCTGTCACTGCAAGTCCGGCTGTCACCAGCATTGTTACAGCCAGAGAAAGAACTGATTTTTTCCATGTTTTCCATACATTCTTTCTCATAGTTCACCTCATATTTTTTGATTTGTAGTGTTTCTAACCTTTTTTATCCTACCACATTAGGTGTGTTTCTTCAAGAAAAAGCAGGAGTTTGCAACAAAATATTGCAGGCTCCCGCTTTTCTAAAAATCCATATCCCCTATATGAGTAATTCTTCTATTTTTCCACATTCCCCTCACAGTTTCCGGAACAATTCCCGCTACACTTCCCGGAGCAGGTTCCGCCCACCGGGCAACCGATGCATTTTACACCCGCCCTTTTGGCCTTCACAATATATGTAATGGATACGCCGAGGATCAGCGCCACGATAAGTATCACAATCGCATTTTCCATTGTATGCTCCTTTCTTTCACGTCCTTTAAAACAGCTATTCAGGACTACTATTTTGCTAACTTATACTCTGCGTTAAACTGTTTGTTTGTCTTTGCAATCAACGCTACTACAATCGCAACCATAACAAGTACTGCGATAAGTCCGCCTACAAATCCTGCTCCGAGAGCCCCTGTTGTAATCAGTGTACCGATCTGGTATACAAGGAATGCCACAGTGTAACCAGTTCCCAGCTGAAGCGCAATACCACCCCAGAGCCATTTTGCACTCTTCATCTCTGAGTTCATCGCACCGAGTGCTGCAAAACACGGCGGCGAGAAGAGGTTGAACATAAGGTATGCAAGCGCTGCCACTTTTGTCAGACCCATCACTGCTGCCACTTCGTTACCTGAACCTACAAGTGCGAGTTCTTCTGTATCAATAAAATTTGTCAGTGCATAGCAAACAGCAAGTGTACCTACCACGTTCTCTTTTGCGATAAATCCTGTTACCGCGGCTGCTGCCAGCTGCCATGCGGCCACTCCTACAATCGGAACTAAGATTACCGCAATCGGAGATGCGATAGAGGCAAGGATGGATGTACTTTCCATACCTTCTTCTACTACCTGAAGTTTCCAGTTAAATGCCTGCATAATCTGTACTATCGTATTACATACCAGAATAACCGTACCGGCTTTTACGATATATGCTTTACCACGTGAGAGCATAGAAAGTGTCGCTCTCTTTAAGCTCGGAAGTTTGTACTCCGGAAGTTCGATGATAAAGAATGATTTTCTGAATTTGTGTCCTGTAATTTTGTTTACTAAAACGGCTCCGAGAAGGATTAAAAGAACACCTACAAAATACATTAACGTACCAATCCAAGACGCTTCCGGGAAAAATGCACCGACGAAAAGCGCGATGACCGGAAGCTTTGCTCCACACGGCATAAACGGTGTAAGCATTGCGGTTGCTCTGCGTTCTCTCTCATTACGAATCGTACGGGCCGCCATAACACCCGGAATCGCACAACCGGTACCGATAACCATAGGAATTACGGATTTACCGGAGAGACCTACTTTTTTGAAAATCGGGTCAAGTACAACGGTCGCACGCGCCATATATCCGCAATCCTCTAATAAAGCGATGAGGAAATACATTACCATAACGAGCGGAAGGAAACCGACTACGGCTCCGACACCGCCGATAATACCGTCAACTAAAAGTGCCTGTAAGAAAGGATCAGCATTTTCTACTTTGCCTGCAACCCATCCCTGGAATGTTTCAATCCAGCCTACCAGCCAGTCGGCAATCCATGTACCGAGTGTGGTCTGTGAAATATAGAACACAAGAAACATCACAACTGCAAAAATCGGAATTCCGACAATCGGATGTGTGAGCACTTTGTCAATGCTGTCCTGCTTGTTTGTATCTTTTGTGAAAACTTTACGCTTCTCCACTTCTTTTACAATACCGTTTACAAAGGCGAAACGCTTTCTGTCCGCCGCTTCCACTTCTGCTTTATCCTGCAGATTGATATCCCCCTGCTCGTAAGGAGCTTTCTGACTTGTTCCGGTTAAAGAAACTGCCTGCGCAATGACTTTCTTTAATCCGTTATCACCGGAAACCGTAGAAACCGTTTCCACGACCGGACATCCAAGTTTCTCAGATAATTTTTCTACATCAATTTCTGTCTCTTTCTTCTCATTGATATCACTCTTATTAAGAGCGACTACCATCGGAATACCAAGTTCAAGAAGCTGTGTGGTAAAAAACAAGCTACGACTTAAGTTTGTTGCATCTACAATGTTGATGATGACATCCGGATTCTCATTTTTCACGTAAGCACTTGTAATACTTTCCTCCGATGTGAACGGCGACATGGAATATGCACCCGGTAAGTCGACTGCAACCAGTTCCTGCGTCCCGTCATAAAAACTTTTCTTGATTGGACTTTCTTTTTTCTCTACCGTTACACCGGCCCAGTTACCCACGCGTTCATTTCTTCCTGTGAGCGCATTGTACATTGTTGTCTTTCCGCTGTTCGGGTTACCCGTTAATGCGATTCTCATAATTCATTCTCCTCCCGCTCAAAGCGCTAACTCTTGTTAGTCTCAACTAACCACTTGTTATAAAAAATAGTGACTTTATTAAAATCACTATTATATTATATTCCTATGTAAGTTCATGTTTAAATAGAAATGGCTGATGCAAGTTCATTGTCAATGTTGTATCTTGCGTCTTTAATTGATACGGTACATCCTCTTCTTTGACGGGCAACCACTGTAATCGGCTCTCCACTGTAACATCCGAGCGAAAACAAAAATGCATTCAGTTCTTCATCGTCTGTCAGGATTTCTTTTACGATATACTCTTCACCTGTGTTTGCCTGTGTCAGATTCATATTCCGCCTCATTTCCGTTTGTTTCAATATGTCTGCTTACTTAAGTTAAACGATAAAAACGTTAGTTAGTTTGTTCTAACCGCTATGAGTATATAGTATTTCCTAAATTTTGTCAATCCCATCTTCCTATTTTATTTATAAAAAGTTTCTTTTCATTACATTCCGGACATTTACAGCGTTCGACACACGCGAAAGTCTGAACTGACTTCCCGCACTCCGGGCAAACTCCCGTGTATTTTTTTTCATCTGTTTTCACGAATACTACCGGTACTGACACAAATGCTTTGCATGTTTCACATTTTGCCGGCGTCATGGCAAACTGAAATCGTACCCCCGGCATTTCTTCATATTTTGTCAATTGTTCCGCTACATCTGCCGGATATAATTCCGAAATATTTGCAAGGCTTGCATGTCTTTTCCCCATTCCGGTCAATAGTTCCCAACTTTTTTCACAATTATTACACTGAATTTTCTCTATCGCACCCATTTATTCTTTCCTCTGCTTAACCAAGTAATCCCAAAATTCCTTCCGACTGGCGGTTCGTCTGTGCAAGCATAGACTGCCCTGCCTGCAATAAAATCTGATGGTTCGAATACTCAACCATTGTTTTTGCCATATCTGTATCTCGAATTGCTGACTCTGCTGCCGTCGTATTTTCCACAACATTATCCAGATTTTTTATTGTATGTTCTAACCGGTTCTGTACAGAACCATAATAACTTCGCACCTGACTGACTCCTGCCAGGGCATCTTTAAAACTACCGATTGCCGCCTGAGCAGCAAACTCCGTCTTAACATTGGCATCCTCAATTCCGAGTGCTTTCGAATCCATCCGAAACAAATTCACTTCAATCGTCTGCTCAGCGTCCGCACCAACCTGAAGAGACAAGGATTTCATTACCGTCATCTGACCGCTCATCACTGCCACTTTATCCGGGTCCACCAAAAAGGCCTGATCTCTGGATGCAGTTGTCGGGAGCACATCTTTATCAGACACTGAATTTGCAACAAAAGAACCTGCGCCATCCCCGGTCGCATAGGCCAATTTTCTGACAAACTCAACAAGTTCTGCATTTCCGTTACGAAACATATCATTCAGATCAGCTTCTCTTAAACCGGTTGTTGCAAAAATTGCATCCTCAAAACTATTCGTTCTGAGCTGTTCAAAAATACGATTCATTCCCTCCGTTACCCGATCAGAACTAAAATCTCCGCTGCCGGTACTTGCCTTATATCCCAGATAAGCTGCCGCCAGATAGCCGTGTCCATATGGGCGTCCATCCATCGTATAGTCATTTAAATAATCGGCTATCGCTGCATCCTGACTGCTATCCCCGGAACCGCTCAACGATTCTGCAATTCTTATTAACCCTGCATTCCAATCAGCACCACCGCCTGCCAGCTGTGCCGTTCCTTCCACAAACCATTCCGGATATATATCTCCATTTCGCCCGGTCATACCATCCGTAAGATTGTACTGCATGACAGAATGCATCAATTCATGCGTTATGGTACTTTCGAGTTCCTGAAGTTTGTCCGTATTTGCTCCGGTTATATCCGAATCACTGTAATCGGCAGAATCCACTTTAATTTTCATTTCAATCGGTCTTCCGGATCCAGTAAATGATGCCTGCGCAAACGCAGCTACATTTCCTTTTCCGTCAATGTTTCCGATATCCAACCCGATCTGTACCACTTCATTATTCTGCATATCCCGCAAAGCCGGAAACTTTATCATAATATTTTCGACCGCATTCGGGACCAGCTCATTTGCAATCAAATCAGCCAATGCATTTCCGGTAGAAAGCGCAGATCCCGCTCTTCCGGAAGGTTGCAGCGGATCCTGACCGGCCATATGTCTGACGGTACGCGTTCCGTCCTTTAGATTAATACTGATTTCATAGTGACGGGATGGCGATTTTACCGGCGCATCTTCCCCATCGGGAAACAGTCGTACTTCATTAAACACGGTATGTTTTGCTGACTGATCAATCTGCCCTTTTAATTGCTGGATTTCCATATCAAGCAATTCTCTGTCATAATCACTCAACGTACCATTTGCGGCTTGAATCGCCAGTTCATTGCCCCTCTGTAACATTTCATGTACTTCCTGTAATGCGCCTTCTGCTGACTGCACCATGGAAATTCCATCCTGTGCATTTTCCGAAGCCCTTGTCAGTCCCCGTATCTGCCTGCGCATTTTTTCAGATATAGCCAGACCGGCCGCGTCATCTGCAGCCCGGTTTATACGATATCCAGAACTGAGCTGTTCTGTATTCTTTGCCTGCTTACCTGTATTTATTCCCAAAAAACGATTACTGCCCATTGCAGCCAGATTATGCTGTATTACCATAACGAACCCCTTCTTCTTTTGAACGTTTTACTAATATTTTTATCGGCTGGTTTTCCTAAACCAATAACCATAGTCTCCTCTTGTTTTTCTTGTTTTTCTCTCATATAATAATTTTGATACTATGTTTTGCTCAATATTTACATGAAAGGTATGACCAGATGAAATATACGATTGAAAAAAGCGCTTCGTCACCGGCTTATCTGCAGCTCTACTGTCAGATGAGAGATGACATTATAAACCAAGTATATCCTTTTGGCGCCAAGCTTCCTTCGAAACGACTCCTCGCAGACGAAACAGGGCTGAGTCTTATTACCATTGAACATACTTACGCTCTGCTCTGTGAAGAAGGATATGCAGAATCCAGGGAAAGAAGCGGATACTACGTGAGCTTTCATGTCGGCGAGAGTTTTTCTGCACCGGCTGCGTTCTCTCCTGTGCTAACATGCGTTGCCACTTCTTCTTCGTCCGCACACTCCCTTTCTTACCCGTTACTTGCAAGAACCATTCGCAAAGTGCTTTCTGATTACGGTGAAAACATTTTGGAAAAAGCTCCCAACGGCGGAGTCCCGGTTCTACGAGAAGAAATCCGCAAATATCTTCAACGAAGTCGCGGAATCACAGCAACCGCCGAACAGATTTTTATCGGTTCGGGATCCGAGTATTTATACGGTCTCATTCCGGCTCTGCTGGGCAGAGACAGAATTTATGCAATCGAATCCCCTTCTTACCATAAAATACAGCAGGTTTATGACTCCTGCGATGCTTCGGTCGAAATGTTACCCCTGACATCAGACGGCATCGAAAGCACAGCACTCCGCACAACCGGCGCAAGCGTACTTCACATTACGCCTTACCGGAGTTTCCCGAGCGGTGTCAGCGCTTCCGCCACCAAACGACATGAATATCTCCGCTGGGCCGATACTTTCGACCGTTATATCATCGAGGATGATTATGAGTCCGAATTTTCTATTTCAAGTAAACCTCAGGAAACTTTGTTTGCGCATACTGCCAAGGGAAATGTCATTTATATGAACACCTTTTCTCAGACGATTGCACCTTCACTCAGGGTCGCATACATGGTTCTTCCGGAACATCTGATTCCTGTTTTCCGGAAAAAACTGGGCTTTTACTCCTGCACAGTTCCGACCTTGGAACAATATGTTCTGGCCAGACTTCTTGCTGATGGTGATTTTGAACGTCATATCAATCGCGTGCGGCGAAACAAACGCAAATCAATGAGCGAAACGCTCATTTAAGGCATTACAAAAGGAGTACCGCTTACCGGTACTCCTTTTTCATTTCGTTTATATTTTTTGTTTTATACGCGGAACTGCGAAGAAGCCTCCTCCAGCGCACGCACTCTGGTTGCAAGCTGTTCTGCTTTTTCATTCAGGTACGAAATAGAAGTCACCTGCTCATTTAATGTCGCTGTAATTTCTTCTGCCGCTGCTGCTGTCTCCTGCGAAACAGCCGAAATATTACTGATACCGGTTTCTACGTCATTCTTTTCTTCGCCGATTTCCGTCATTCTGGTCATCATATACTGAAGACCGGTTACCAGTTCATCTACGCATTTATTAATCTCGCCGAAGACAACAATCGTCTCTTCCAGAGAAGTTGCCTGCTTGTTGATAAACTCTTCTGTCTTCTGTGCAGATTCTGTTGTCTGATTCGTTGTTGTATGAATATTTCCGACAATATCTTTAATCTGATTACCTGCCTGCATAGACTGGTCTGCCAGTTTACGGATTTCATCTGCAACGACTGCAAATCCGCGTCCGTTCTCTCCTGCACGAGCCGCCTCAATCGATGCATTCAATGACAACAGGTTTGTCTGTTCTGCAATTTCATTGATTACATTAATAATGTTTTCAATCTCGTCTGACTGCGTCTTAACATTCTTGATATCCTGTTCCAGACCTTTCGCAAGTTCTACGGTCACCTCAGACTGTTTATTCAAATCTTCGATAATAACTTTACCTTTATTTACTGCATCAATTGCCTTATCGGCTACACCACCCATATCCTGTGTGTGATCACAGACATTTGTGATTCGGTCGGAAAACTCTGTCATCTTACCATTACAGGTATCCGCATCTCCGGCCTGCATTACCACACCCTGTGCAACCTTATCTACCGCATCCGCAATCTCTTTCATAGAAATATTGATGCTTTCTGTTGTCGTCGCCAGGCCTCCGGAAAGTTCATTTACCTCAGAACCAAATCCCTGTACATCTGACATAAGTCCCCGAATACCGCTAAGCGTATGATTCAGACCGTCACTGAGCATACGGAACTCATCTTTTCTCTTTGTA
>JAGAOK010000085.1 GCA_017623815.1 Lachnospiraceae bacterium | reverse complement strand
TTCAACTGTACAAATCCTCTTTTTTCCTATAAAATAAGAAACGATGAGCAATTTTAGGAGGTTATATCATGATTCAGGCAAGTAATGTAACTTTGCGTATCGGAAAGAAAGCTCTTTTCGAAGACGTTAATATTAAATTCACAGAAGGAAACTGTTATGGTCTGATTGGTGCCAACGGCGCCGGAAAATCCACATTCCTTAAAATTCTTTCAGGAGCACTTGAGACTACAAACGGTGAGGTTATCATCACACCTGGCCAGCGTCTTTCCGTGCTGGAACAGGACCACTTCAAATATGACAGCTACAATGTTATGGATGTCGTTATCATGGGTAACGCAAGACTTTTCGAAATTATGAAAGAAAAGGATGCCATTTATGCCAAAGAAGATTTCACCGACGAGGACGGTATCCGCGCCAGCGAGCTCGAGGCAGAATTTGCCGAAATGGACGGCTGGGACGCTGATACAAATGCCGCCATGCTTCTTAACGGTCTCGGCATCGGACCGGAGCTTCACTACTGCGCTATGAGCGATCTTGACGGTAACCAGAAGGTGAAGGTTCTCCTTGCAAAAGCCCTGTTCGGTAATCCGGATATCCTTCTTCTCGACGAGCCGACCAACCACCTTGACCTTGATGCTATTGCATGGCTTGAGGAATTCCTGATTGACTTTGAAAATACTGTCATCGTGGTATCGCATGACCGTTATTTCTTAAATAAAGTTTGTACACACATCGCCGACATCGACTACGGTAAGATTCAGTTGTACGCAGGTAACTACGATTTCTGGTATGAGTCAAGCCAGCTTCTCATCAAACAGATGAAGGAAGCAAACAAGAAAAAAGAAGAAAAGATTAAAGAGTTACAGGAGTTCATCTCCCGTTTCTCCGCAAACGCTTCCAAATCAAAACAGGCAACTTCCAGAAAGAGAGCCCTTGAGAAAATCGAGCTTGATGAAATCAAACCATCCAGCCGTAAATATCCTTACATCGATTTCCGCCCGGAACGCGAAATCGGTAACGAAGTGCTTTTCGTTGAAAATGTTTCCAAGACAATCAACGGAGAAAAGGTACTCGACAGCATTTCCTTCAACGTTGGTCACGATGACAAGATTGCGTTTGTCGGAAGCAACGAACTTGCAAAGACTACTTTATTTAAAATTCTTGTCGGTGAATTAGAACCGGACGAAGGAAGCATTAAATGGGGTGTTACAACATCTCAGGCTTACTTCCCGAAAGATAATACAGAAGAATTCGACAACGATTTGACAATCGTTGACTGGCTGACAGGCTATTCTCCTGTAAAGGACGTAACTTATGTACGTGGATTCCTCGGACGTATGCTTTTTGCCGGCGAGGACGGCGTGAAGAAAGTCCGCGTGTTATCCGGAGGAGAAAAGGTACGTTGTCTCCTGTCCAAGATGATGATTTCCGGGGCAAACTGTCTCATCCTTGATGAGCCGACCAACCACCTTGACATGGAATCTATCACCGCACTTAACAACGGTCTTATTAAATTTAAAGGCGTGGAGCTTTTCTCCTGCCATGACCACCAGTTCGTACAGACAACGGCAAACCGTATTATGGAAATCCTTCCGGACGGAAGTTTGGTAGACAAAATTACTACCTACGACGAGTATCTGGCAAGCGATGAAATGGCTCGTAAGCGTACTGTTTACACAGCAAAAAAAGAAGAGGACGAAAACTAATCATGAAATCTGTTGATTTACATGTGCATTCTAACAAATCCGATGGAACATATGCTCCATCGGATTTAGTTACTTTAGCACTTTCCAAAGGACTTGCTGCTTTTGCACTGACCGACCATGACACAACGGAAGGTATTGACGAAGCACTTGCCGCAGCAGCCGCTGCCCGCGCCGGCGGCGCAGAGATTGAAGTAATTCCGGGCATTGAATTTTCTACGGAGTATGAAGGAAAAGATATTCACATTGTCGGAATCGACATTGATTATAAAGGCGCTGCTTTCCAAACGTATTTAAAAGACTTTCAGGAGTCGCGTGATAACCGCAACCGCAAGATGTGTTTAAAACTGGCCGAACACGGTGTGGATATTACCTACGAGCAGTTATGCACAGAATTTCCGGGGCGCGTTCTGACGCGTGCCCACTATGCCACCTTTCTGCTTCAGCATGGCTACGTCAAAAGCATGTCCGAAGCCTTCGACCGATATGTCGGTGACCGCGCACCCTGCTTTCTGCCTCGCGAAAAGGTAACGCCCGCACAGGCCGTTTCACTTATTCTGCAAAGCGGCGGAATCCCGATTCTGGCGCATCCGATTTTATATCACATGTCGGATGCAAGACTTGAGAAATTGGTTGTTTCTTTGAAGGAAGCCGGACTTGTCGGTATCGAAGCGATTTATTCTACCTACAATTCAGCGGAAGAACGCCAGATTCGCAATCTTGCAGCCAAATATGACCTGTGTATTTCCGGCGGTTCGGATTTCCACGGCAGAACAAAGCCGGGACTTGAAATGGGAAACGGTTACGGAAAGCTGTTTGTCCCATATGAGGTGCTGGAGAAACTGAGAGAAAAATAAAGAAGGAGCATCCTCCATATAAGTAGTTTCATTATCAGAAATACTTATTGAGCGATGCTCCCTTTCCTTTCTATAACTGTACATCTACAAAGATGCGGTAAATTGCACGAATTGCTTCTTCAAAATCATCGTTCTTCACACCAATGATAATATTAAGCTCTGAAGATCCCTGATCAATCATCTTTACATTCACGTTCGCATGTGATAACGCTGAGAAGATTCGACCTGCTGTACCGCGTGTCTGACGCATTCCACGTCCTACTACAGCGATCAGCGCCAGATCCGCCTCTAATTCAATGAAATCCGGCTGTGCAAGTTTATGAATTGTTGCAAGTACACTCTGCTCTTTTTCTTCAAACTCTGACTGGTGTGCAAACACTGTCATCGTATCAATACCGGAAGGAACATGTTCGAAGGAAATACCATTTTCCTCGAATGCCTGAAGCACTTTTCTTCCGAATCCAACCTCTGAGTTCATGCCGTCTTTTTCAATATTAATGGCACAAAAGCCTTTTTTACCGGCAATACCTGTGATTGTGTATTTCGATCTCTGACAGGTATCTTCCACAATCCATGTGCCTTTGTCTTTCGGTGCATTGGTATTGCGGATATTGATTGGAATACCTTCCTTACGAACCGGGAAGATTGCATCTTCATGAAGCACGGAAGCTCCCATGTAAGAAAGCTCGCGAAGTTCACGGTAGGTAATGGTTTCAATTCCCTTTGGATTTTCAATCACACGCGGATCAGCAACTAAAAATCCCGAAACATCGGTCCAGTTTTCATATACATCTACTTTAGCAGCTTTAGCAACAATAGAACCTGTGATATCAGAACCACCTCTTGAGAATGTCTTGATTGTTCCGTCAACTTTTGCACCATAGAATCCCGGAATAACTGCTCTCTCACAGCCTTTCAACCTGTCACTAAGTACTTCATCCGTCTTTTCCGGCATAAAGTTTCCGTTTTTATCAAAGAAAATAACCTCTGCTGCATCTATGAAATCATAGCCGAGGTATTCTGCCATGATGATACCATTTAAATACTCGCCACGGCTTGCTGCATAATCAGAACCAGCTTTTGCCTCAAAGTTTTCTTTTACTTTCTTAAACTCTTTATCAAGAGAAAGGTCTAATTTTAATCCGTCGATAATCTCCTGATATCTACTCTTAATTGCCTTAAGCTCTTTATCAAAGTTTTTGCCTTTCTCTGCAAGAGCGTATGCATTATAAAGCATATCTGTTACTTTTGTATCTTTACTATCACGTTTTCCCGGTGCTGACGGAACCACGTATTTTCTGTCTTTGTCAGCCTGAATAATCGCTCCCACCTTGGCAAACTGCTCCGCACTTGCCAGTGAACTACCACCGAATTTCACTACTTTTTTCATGTCTGAATAATCTCCTCAAATTTATTTTGCAAATAATATATCAATCATTTCGCAGCCTTTTTCCACCACATTAGCGGAAGCAACTGCTGCTTCTTCTGTATAATCCCACTCTTTTGCAAGCGGAGCAGAAGAATCATAGAGCATATACGGAACGCTGTCCGGTGTATGCGTACGAAGACGTACCGGTGTCGGATGATCCGGAAGCACAAGCATACGGAACTCCTCACCCGCTGCCTCAAGCTCAGCCACCAGAGGTCCGATTACTTTTTCATCAATCTGCTCAATGGCCTGTACTTTTCTCTCATAACTGCCCTGATGACCCATTTCATCCGGTGCTTCGATATGAATGTACACAAAATCATAACCATCCTGTGTCAGTGCCTTGACTGCTGCATCTTTTTTTCCTGTATAGTTTGTGTGAAGACCACCATTGGCACCTTCCACATTAACATTGTCCATACCTGCGCCGACTGCAATCCCCTTCAAAAGGTCAACCGCAGAGATCATTACGCCTTTCTTTCCGGTCTTTTCAAAGAATGAAGAAAGCATCGGTTTTGTGCCTGCGCCCCAGAACCAGCAGCAGTTTGCCGGATTCAGACCTTTTTCCTTACGGGCAATATTGATCGGATGATTGACTAAAATATCATAGCTCTTTCTCATCATTTCGCGCAGCATCTCATCTTTTGGAAGATACTGTCCAATCACCTGTGTGAGCACATCATGCGGCGGTGTCAAAGGTACCACCTGTCCTTTGTCCCAGATGAGACAATGTCGATAACTGGTTCCCACATAGAACTGATACATTTCATTCTGAAGTTCTTTTTTTACTGCTTCAAGCAAAACCGCGCATTCCTCTGTGCTGATCTCACTCGAACTGTGATCGATGATTGTTTTTTCCTCAAACGGAACATCATCCTCAGAAATCGTTACGATATTACAACGGATGGCAATATCTGTATCTTTCATCGGAATACCGATGCTGAGCGCCTCGAGCGGAGAACGTCCGGAGTAATAAATCTTCGGATCATATCCCATCACGGAAAGATTCGCTGTATCACTTCCCGGGCTCATGCCTTCCGGAATCGTGTGTACCATTCCGATGTCACTTAATTTACTTAAACGGTCAAGATTTGGTGTCTTGGCATATGCAAGCGGTGTTTTTCCGCCGAGAGCCTCTATCGGCTCATCTGCCATACCATCCTCAAGTACAATTACATATTTCATGTCTATTCCTGCCTTTTGTCTGGTTCCCTATTATTCTTCTACACGGATACGGCTAAGAACATTGCCTACCTGTGCGCTCTTTTCATTAAAGTCTTTTTCGCTCATTGCCTGTGTGAAGAAACCTTTTTCGCCTGCTACATCAGCATCGATCATTTCCACATCACCGAATACTTCCTTTGCTTTTGCAAAGTCTGCATCAGATACACGGACAAAGAAACGTTTCACGGAATCATCCATGCTGGAAAGTTTAAGGTCTTCCGCATCCCAGAAACAGAACACCGTCTTTCCGAGATGTTTCACACAATCGATAATGTCCGAAACAACTGCACTGGCTGTCGGAAGTTTACCTGCTCCTGCTCCATAGTACATGGTATTTCCAAGAGTGTTACCATGAACTAAAATTCCGTTAAACACATCGTTTACATTATAAAGCGGATTCGTCGGATTGATCATGCAAGGAGTTACCATTGCAAAGTATTTTCCGTCTACTTCCTTACTCATTGCAAGAAGTTTGATGGTCCATCCTGCTTTTTTTGCATATGTAAAATCAGTCGTTGTAATCTTTGTAATTCCTTCTGTATAAATATCTTCGAAGTTAACATTCTTTCCGTATACCAGAGAAGAAAGAATGGCAATCTTACGACAAGCATCGTAGCCCTCTACGTCAGCTTCCGGATTACGCTCTGCGTAGCCTTTTTCCTGCGCTTCTTTTAATACCACATCAAAGTCAGAGCCTTCTCTTTCCATTTTGGTAAGAATGTAGTTTGTTGTTCCGTTCAGGATACCCGTGATTCCGTCCACACGCTCCGGTGTAAGGGATGCGTTCAGCGGACGAATAATAGGGATACCGCCACCGACACTTGCCTCAAACATGTAGTTACATTTGTTCTCACGCGCAAGCTGTAAAAGCTCCGGACCGTGTTTTGCAACCAGTTCCTTGTTTGATGTACAAACGCTCTTTCCGGAAGAAAGTGCTCTCTTTGTAAATGTATATGCAGGCTCTACGCCTCCCATAGCCTCTGCTACAACCTGAACTTCCGGATCGTTTAAGATGACTTCCACATCATGAACCACAAGATTTTCATATGGATCCCCCGGAAAATCACGAAGATCGAGGATGTATTTTACATCAATCTCATCTCCTGCTTTTTTATCTACCATGTCCTGATTTGTTTTGATAACTTCTACAATACCGCTACCTACTGTACCGTATCCTAATACTGCAATTTTAACCATCTTTCTTTACTCCTTAGCTATTATTTTCACGTAATGAACACCGTTTTGCTGCTCCATGGCATCGACCATCTTTGACACATCTCCCGTGGTCGGAAGAACCTGTACACTGATGGAAAGCGATGCGATTCCGTTAATCGGAATACTCTGATGAATTGTCAGAATGTTCGCCCCGAAGGTCGCAATCGTCTTTAGCAGATCCGAGAGCAGTCCCGGCTCGTCATCCATCTGAACTGTCAGCGTAATGGTCGTACCGGTCGCTGTGTCATGGAACGGGAAGATATCTTCTTTATATTTATAGAAGGAACTCCGGCTGATGCCGACCCGGTCTACCGCTTCCTGAACGGAAATGTTTCGTCCCGAATCGATCAGACGCTTCGCTTCCACAACCTTCAAAAGAACTTCCGGCAACGCTTTTTGCTTCACTACGAAATATTCGGTCGTCTGTTTCATTGTGTTACCTCTTGTCCGCGCATTCACATCTATGGAATCATTTTGTCTTTGTTGCGCAAACAACTGTGTTTTGTTGTGCGCCTTTCGCGCACACTTGTCTGTCACCGAGAGATATCATAGCACAATTACCAAATATAAGCAAGAGAATTTGTGTATTTTTATGAGTACAATCGCTTTGCCGGGCGGTAAACCTCCTTCGGGCGCAAAGACTCCGATACTCTCTGGCTGGCGAAATACTCTCTGCTGGCGAAATACTCTCTGGCTGGCGAAAAGCATGATAAAAACTGAAAAAGACAAGTTTTTATCACGGAAATTTTCTTTTTTTCCATGATAAAACTTGTCCTATCTTTTTTCTTATCAAGGATTTTGGCTCAAAAACCTCTGAAGCCACTCTCATTCCTCGAATATCCTGCTCAAAACAGGCCTATTTCCTGGATAAAAAAAGCAATTTTTCTTTTTTATCACACACCGCATTACATCGACGCCACTTTGACGTCCGTTTTGACGTCCGCACTCAGCTTTTCTTTCCAAAACAAATCAACTTTTTCTTTTTTATGAATAAACGGAAGTTTCTCTGTCGCGGCAAGCTCTGCTACGATCAATGTTTCTGCGCTGTCCGGCTGTTCATGAAACCGTACGACAAATCCCCACGGTTGCCTTCCGTCAAAATCACGAACCATATCAGGATGTTTGTAATCCTTGATGATCAAAACCCCAAAGGACGCTTCCTGCCTCCATTCATATTCGTAGACATCATTCACATTATCATGCATTATAATTTCCTTGCATTGCTGTACGGTATAACGCGTCGCATAGCAAAATTCTGTGGCACGATCCGTCCCTTCAAAATGCTCTCGCAGAATCTCCTCTGCTTTTTGACCGTCTCTTCTTCTTAAGCAAAACAAGGCCACACAGATAAAAAGCAAAATACTGATTGGAAACAATAGCTGCACGCTTCCATTGCCTGCAAAGACTGCCATAATAATCACAACAAGAAATAACGCCACCATTCCCACAGGCAAAACAAATCCGGCACCGCTTCCGGTTTTAATATGAATACAATTCATGTCACCCCGTTCTGAAATTCTCCCCGAAAGTTCTACAAAACCTCCGCTTCTTCTCCGACCGCTTTGATGCTGCGGCGCCAGCACCATCAAACCGAAGCGCTCTGCCGACACTGTACCAATCGGAAGGAACTTTCGTTTCATTCCCATCAGCTCTTCCAAAATAAGTTCTGTTTTCATGGATGTATGTATTTCATATGTGTTTGCTTTTGGACGCAACATTCTTATACCTCTTATCTTCATTCTTTCATCAAGCTTATATCATATACAGAATATCAAAAACATTCTCAAAGCGCAAGAAAACACCCCGCAGTTCCAAGCGGAACTACGGGGTGTCCGTTTACGTAATCATTTCACCAACTGCATATTGCATAATGGCCGGTAAATTATTTAACTTTTACAGTAAACTTGAAGGTCTTCTTACCAACTTTTGCTGTAATAGTAGCTTTACCTTTCTTCTTAGCTTTGATTACACCCTTGCTTGTTACAGAAACAACTTTCTTGTTGCTTGAAGTGAATTTCACTTTCTGTACACATGTCATAGGTTTCACATTCGCTACAACTGTCAACTTCTTGCCCTTCTTAAGGGTAACAGTCTTTTTAGCCTGAATAGCTTTACCTGTAGCTTTGTTTGTTAAAGTAACTGCTTTAGCTGCTACTGCTTTCTTCTGAACTTTTACAGTAATCTTAGCTGTCTTACCGCTCTGAGTTGTAGCAGTGATTGTAGCTTTACCTACTTTCTTACCTTTGATCTTACCGGTCTTAGCATTTACTGTTACAACTTTCTTATCAGAAGTTGTCCACTTAACAACCTTATCGCCCTTAGCAATCTGGATATCTTTTGCAAGTGCTGTAGAAGACTGTCCTTTCTTAATCGGAACAGATTTTACAGAGAATTTAGCGAAGTATTCTACCTTAGTTGCTTCTGCTTCTGCTGTTTTGTATGTTGCTTCTGCACTTGTAAGAACTTTAAGAACATCTGCAGGAATCTGAGCTTTCTGAGCCGGTGTTAAAGCATC
>JAGAOK010000084.1 GCA_017623815.1 Lachnospiraceae bacterium | reverse complement strand
CTATTTTGCTCCTCTTCCAAACAGCACAACTCCCACTGTTTGAAGCATTATTTTAAAATCCAGACCCAGCGACCAGTGATCAATGTAATCCAGATCCAGTTTTACTACTTCCTCGAAATCTACTACCTTACCACGGCCTTTGACCTGCCACATACCGGTCAGTCCGGGAGTAATACTCATGCGCCTGCGATAATGATTACTGTACTGCTCAAATTCATCTTCTGTCGGCGGCCTTGTTCCCACCAGGCTCATATCGCCTTTTAATATGTTAAAAAACTGAGGAAATTCATCGATACTTGTTTTACGGATAAACTTACCCACTTTTGTGATACGCGGGTCGTTTTCCATCTTAAACATAAGTCCGTCCGACATCTCATTCTGCTCCGCAAGTTCTTTTTTGCGCTTCTCTGCATCAATGTACATGGAACGGAATTTAAGGATCTTAAAACGACGACCATTTTTGCCGATTCGCGTCTGTGCAAAGAAAACAGGACCGCGCGACTCCAGCTTGATGGCAAGAGCAACAAACGGTGTCATAAGTATTGTAATCAGACTTCCTATAAGTCCTCCGCAAATGTCAATAAAACGCTTAATCAGCATACGGCGATAATCAAAATACTGCATGGAAAATGTCATAACCGCATATCCTGCAAAATGTCCCGCCGTCTTTCCTGAAAGATTCAACTCCTTCATTTCTACATTGTAGTGGCAGATCACTCCCATCGTCTGGAAATCGAGGATGTAAGATCTTACTTCCTTTGCCGGCATCCCCGGCAAATACATAAACACCTGGTCAAGCGGCATTTGTCTGGACACGTCAAAAAGGTCGTGCTTTCCTGCCACTACCGGGATTCCCATAATCTCTTCACCCTCAAAATCAGAGTCAAGAATCGCGATGGATGTCACCTCGTAGTTCCATGGTTTGGAAGCGATGATGCGTTTGATCAGTTCTTCTGCATAATCACTCTCTGTCACGACCATTACTTTATCACTACTGTTACTTTTTTGATAAAAACGTAAGATAAACTGTTTAAATCCACAATGAGCAATCATGGTATAGATAAAATTGAAAATCGCAAAATACGCAAATGTCAGTCGCGAGTAGTCTCCTGCCACATGGGTTATATACATAATACACGCAATAGCTGCCATCATCACGATATCATACTTAACAATTGCAACGAATTCTACAAAATATCCCCGTTTAAAAAAACCTCTGTTCCAGTCTGCCATAACATTGTACAGCACACTGAACAGCATCATATAAATACCCACTGTGTAATGCACCTGAACCCCAAGCGCCTGTTGCAGATTTCCAAATCTGATCAACAACGCTGTAACCAGGGCGGCGATTACACAGAGCAAATCTAAAAGTGTTAGGCTATAGGTTTCTAAAAGCCTGCCCTTTCTGTTAATAGCCTGCATATCTGTCCCCTTATCCTGCTGTCTGATTATACCGTTCTAAGCTTCTTTCTCTGCGCCTCTTCACTTTCTGACATATATTTTATGCCGTCTCCAAGCGCTTCGTAGACGTTCTTCACGCGTTTATTAAGCATGTCCATCGCATGCACTTCAAGGCTCGCCTTATGGTCACTTCCCCACATATCATGAGAAAGTGTAACGTGACGTTCAATTACGCACGCACCAAGTACTGCTGCTGCAATTGACGGCTCCAGATTACTTTCATGTCCGCTGTAACCAACCAGACAGTCAAATCGGTCTTTCAAAGTCTGAATCATACGAAGGTTCAAATCTTTCGTCGGCGCCGGATACGCACTGTTGGTATGAAGCAGGATATAATCTCCTTTTCCATACTTTTCAAGCACTTCCACTGCATGATCTACTTCTTCCATCGTTGTCATACCTGTGGAAAGAATGACCGGCTTTCCTGACTTTGCTGCCTCAGCAATCATCTCGTCACGCCCATTAGATGCACTTGCCACCTTGATATACGGAATATCATAGTTTAATAAAAACTCAAGGCTCGGCATATCCCATGGAGACGCACTCCATGTCATCCCCTTATCCTTACAGTAAGCATCAATAATGTCATACTGCTCTTTCTCGAACTCTACTCTATATTTGTATTCCAAATAGGTCATTTCGCCCCACGGTGTGGAACGCAGTACGCTCTTTTGTGCTTCCGGGACTGCAAGCTCCGGTGTGCGCTTTTGGAATTTCACATTATGCCATCCCGTCGCGTTCGCCGCATCAATCAATTTTTTTGCGATCTCAATATCTCCGTTATGATTAATACCAATCTCTGCAATCATATATGGACAACTGGTTTCATTTACAATATAATTCCCAATCTTAATTTCTTTGTTTGCCATTTTATATCTCCTTTTAGTCTTAGAGCATTATCTCATATATTCTACACCTAAACCATGTCTTTTGTAAAGCGTAGCACAAGAAAAACACCCGTCTGCGTTGCCGCCCCACAGACAGGTGTATCCCATTTTTCACTTTATTATTCAATTTACAGCAATTCTTCTTCATGCAACTGCAGTTCATCTGCAAGCCTTGCAATGTATTCGCTGTTTGTCGGTCTTCCCTTTCCGGTGTGTGCTGAAAATCCGAAAATACGCTCCATCGCATCCATGTTTCCACGCTGCCATGAAACCTCAATCGCATTTCGGATTGCCCGTTCCACTTTCTGTCCGGTTGTTTTGTATTCCTTTGCAATGTCCGGATACAAAAGCTTTGTAACACTGCTCACAAGTTCCATATCATCCACCGTCATAAGAACCGCCGTCCTTATGTAATGATAGCCTTTCAGATGTGCAGGAACCCCCAAATCCAGCATTAATTTTGTAACAAAATTTTTTCTTTTTAATAATGTGTTTTCAGTATTCTTCATAATTTTTTGCCTCTTGTCAGATTGGATTTTTTGCGACTAAAATTAATCATACTCCCTTTTTGCGGATATGTCTAACAAAACCCATCGACAAAATGCGACATTCTTTGCTATAAATACTTTTCTTTTCCTTCCTCACCCAGTCTGTCTACGACATTTTTCACATCCTGCGCCCTGTTTTTGTCACAAATTAAGATGGCATCCTTTTCCTGTATCACAATCAGATTTTCCACCCCAATGGTTGCAATCAATTTATCTTTTCCATACAAAATACAGTTCTTTGTGTCCACATTGATCTGCTCTCCATAGCACACGTTTCCATCCTCATTCTCCGGCTTCATAATCCCGAGCATATCCAGGCTTCCGATGTCGTTCCAGCCAAAATCTCCTGCTATCATGAGCACATCTTTACTGCGCTCCATAATACCATAATCGATCGATATTTTTGGTATTTCCGGATAAATTTCTTCAATTACGTGCTTTTCATCAGATGTACCCATCGCCTCACCGATTTTCACAAGGCAGGCATAAATATCCGGCAAAAGTGTCTCAAACTTTTTCAAAATGGTAGACGCTTTCCAGATAAACATTCCGCTGTTCCATGCATAATTGCCGCTTGCAAGATATTCTTTTGCCGTCTCTTCATCCGGTTTTTCCACGAACTCTTTTACCATTCTGTATTCTTTTCCGGTCTCGCCGATTTTCGCCGCACTACTCTTTTCCGTGCATATGTATCCATATCCGGTTGCCGGGAATGTCGGTTCAATCCCGATTGTCACCAGCATATCCGTCTCTTCTGCCGCCAAAATCGCCGCATCCATCACCTTGGTGAATTCTTCGGTATTTTTCACAAACTGGTCAGACGGCAGAATACACATAATTCCATCTTCGTATTTTTTTACAATCTCCATCGCTGCATATCCGATGCAGGCCGCAGTGTTTCTCGCCGCCGGCTCTGCCAAAATCCGCTCCGGCGCCATTCTCCCCGCCGTCTCTGTCTTCATAAGCTGCGCCTGTGTCTCATTCGTCACAATAAAAATATTGTCTTTGCCCACACTTGCTGCAATTCGGTCAATGGTCTCATTGACCATGATATCTTTTCCGCTTAAATTTAAAAGTTGTTTCGGTCTTTCTTTTCTGCTCAGCGGCCAGAATCTTGTCCCGCCTCCGCCTGCCATAATTACTCCGTATGTTTTCATATGTATCACCTCGAAATAAATTTGTTAGTTTTTAATTGTGGTTTTACTAGAAATAGGATATACTATTTGTGGTTGAAATGCAAACAAATGAGGACGGGGTTATGAATTATTTTGAACTTTTATTACAGAATCAGATTTTTATCAATGCAGTTATCGGCTGGTTCTGTGCGCAGATATTAAAAACAATCACACATTTAATTGTATACAAAAAGTTAGTTTGGGAGCGACTGATCGGAGATGGCGGAATGCCAAGTGCGCACTCTGCCACGGTATGTTCACTTGCTACGACGATATTTATCAACGTCGGACCGGACAGCACAGAATTTGCCATCGCCGCGATTCTTGCAATTATTGTCATGCACGATGCATGCGGTGTCCGTCTCGAAACCGGAAAACAGGCGCAAATTTTAAATGAGATGATTGAAATGTTTAACAACATGAGCGACAAATCTATCTCTCCGGAAGAAAAATTAAAGGAATTTGTCGGACATACAAAACTCCAGGTATTCATGGGTGCCCTGCTGGGTATTGCCATTGCAATTTTGCTTGGATAGGTTCTGAATCAAAACAAAGACCCGGAAACTGTTTTTGGTTTCCGGGTTTCGCATTTCGGTCATTTTGTACAATGACAATTTATCTTTTTTGTTATACAATAGCAAACACATTCTAATTTCATTTTCTACTCTTTGACCGCTTCGGTCGGATATTTCACTTCATATTTTTACAAAAGGAGGCAGATAAATGAATCAGCTAAAGGAACTTTTTCCTACTATCAGAGAACGTGAAGAAATACTCTCTGAAATCAATCAAACCAGCAACTTATCAACTATTTTTTACACTTGGTCTCTGGACGAGCGCGAGCGCTTTCTGGATATATGTACCGGTGCCAAGGGATTTAAAATTCTTCAAGATCCTGTTTTTAAGGAAGTCATGAACCCCGAATATACTCCTGAAAGATTGGAAAATTTACTCTCATCCATCCTCGGACAAGCAGTGAAAATATTGCAAATTCTTCCAAATGATACTGTAAGGATCGCTTCTGAAACGACACTACTTATCACGGATATCATTGTAGAACTTTCTGACGAAAGTATTGTAAATGTCGAAGTGCAGCGCATCGGTTACAAATTCCCCGGCCAACGTGCAGCCTGCTATTCAGCCGACATGTTATTGCGACAATATAAGCGTGCCCGAAACAAACAAGGGGAAAAATTTGTATACAAAGACATTAAATCTGTATATACAATTGTATTTTTCGAACATAGTCCGGCAGAATTTCATGCTCATCCACCTCTTTACATACACAATTTCGAACAAAAATCCGACACCGGAATCAAAATGAATTTATTGCAAAAATATACCTTTATATGTCTTGACAACTTCCAAAAAAACAGCAACAATAAAAATATAGATAACAATCTGGAAGCATGGTTGACCTTTTTTACAACGGAAGATCCTTTGCGGGTAAAAAAGCTTATCACCTTGTATCCCGAATTTAAATCTATGTATAATGCCATTTATGAAATGTGTCTGAACACAGAGAAGGTGATGAACATGTTTTCTAAAGAATTGCAAATTTTAGACGAAAACACCGTCCAATATATGATGGATGAAATGCAGGAAGAAATCGATGCTCTTGGAATCGAACTCAGCGAGCGAAAGCAACTGCTCTGCGAGGCAGAGAACGAACTTAAGCAGTCGGAGAATGCTCTTAAGCAGTCGGAGAATGCTCTCAAACAGTCAGAGGATGCTCTCAAGCAGTCAGAGGATGCTCTCAAGCAGTCAGAGGATGCTCTCAAGCAGTCAGAGGATGCTCTCAAGCAGTCAGAGGAGGAACTTGCACAATCAAAAAAACTCCTCAAAGAAAAAGATCTCCTCATCCGGCAACTACAAGCACAACTTTCTATACAATAACACAAAAATCTCAGATCTGTCTTTTTCAGATCTGAGATTTTATATTTCATTCCTAGTCTTCTCCTGACTTTTTAATCTCATCAATCAAAAACGGCGGGCGGTTACGGGAAGCATCCAGTGCTCTCCAGACATATTCCCCAAGTATTCCCATCATCAGCATCATAATACCGAACGAAAAGAGTACCACGCACATGAGCGATGCCCAGCCGAGGATCGGCGTTCCGACAGTGAATTTTTCAACCAAAACATAAATCATCATAAGCACTGCTACAATCGCATATGTCACACCGAGCCCGGACATGAAACGAATTGGAAAATATGAAAAACTCATCATGGAATCCAGTACAAGTTTTACTTTCTTTGCCAGTGTCCAGCGGGACTTTCCAATCTCTCTGTCGCGCCTGTGGAAATAAATCTCATCGGTTTTAAATCCTGCCCACAGCACCTGGAGCGTCAGTGACGAATTCTTTTCATCCAGCCTCTCAAGCACTTCTATTACCTGACGATCCACAAGGTAACAATCGCATCCTCCAATCGGCATACGTTTTTCCACAAATTTGTGAATCAAAATGTAATACAATTTGGCAAATGCCTTTTTTATGATATTTTCGTCACGTTCCTTGCGTACGGCAAGAACCACTTTATTTCCTTTTTTCCAGCTTTCATACATATCAAGAATAATCTCAGAATCTTCCTGAAGATCCGCCTGCTTGGTCACTGCGCAGTCCCCGGTACAAACGGAAAGCCCGGCCAGAAGTGCTGCATGCTCACCGAAATTACGTGAAAGTTTCACGCACTGTACATTCGGATCCATCCCCTTGATCTCATTCATAATCTCCCAGGAATTATCCCCCGAACCATCATCGACAAAAACCAGTTCATAATCTCCCAGTTTGCCGAGAATTTTCTCTTTCATGTCTTCATATAAAAGCATTAATGTATCGGAATTATAGTACACCGGTACAACAATTGAAATTTTACTCATCTGTTTCTTCCTGTCTTAGTTATTTCTCTAATCCGCCCTTGACCTCTCGGATAAATTCCTCATAATTACGGATGTATTCAGTGCCGTCGTAGTGTTCACTGGCAAGCACCAAAAGCACACTGTCGGCCGAAAAATCATACATATCCTTCCACATCATGGTCGGAATATAAAGTCCCATACGAGGTTTGTCCAGTTCAATGATATCCGTCTCAAACCCGTTATCTACTTTTACTTTACTTGTTCCGCTGACATTGATCAGCACAAACTCTGTTCTGCGGTTTGCATGCTGTCCGCGGATTACGGTATCATCCGAACCGTACATATAAAACACTCGTTTGATTTCAAAAGGAATATCGCGACCGCTCCCTTCTGCCACCACGAGATTTCCCCTCTCATCTCCATATTCACCAAATTCTATAATTTTATACTGCTCTTTGATATTCATATCCTTCTCCCGGGTCAGAACTATACTCTAACAACTTAAAGTCGAAACGCATTCAGCGCCTCAATCACATAGGTCTGCTCTTCTTCCGTCATACCATTGTACATCGGTATAGAAAGCACTTCATCCGCAAACTGTTCCGCTACCGGATAATCTCCTTTTTTAAATCCAAGGTATTCATACGCCTGTGCCAAATGCGGCGGAATCGGGTAATGAATGATAGTCCCGATGCCCTTTTCATCCAAATGGCGGATCAGCTCATCTCGCTGCTTTGTACGGATCACATACTGGTGGAACACATGATTTGCATGCTCTCTTCTCTTCGGAAGTGCAAATGCATCATTTTTAAGTTCCCGGTCGTATCTTTCACCGATTCTGATCTTTTCCTCTGTCAGTTCCTGCATATGAGAAAGCCTGACACGCAAAAGTCCGGCCTGCAATTCATCCAGCCGCGAATTGGTTCCCACCACCATATTATAATAACGTTTTTCACTTCCGTAATTACGGTAAATTCTCATTTTTTCCGCAACTTCCGCATTATCTGTGGTAATCGCACCACCATCACCGAACGCCCCCAGATTTTTGGACGGATAAAATGAAAAGCATCCAACATCTCCAAAGGTTCCTGTCATCTGTCCGTTATAGCAGGCTCCGTGTGACTGTGCGCAATCCTCTACCAGATAAAGATTATTCTTCTTGGCAATGGCGCAAATAGTGTCCATCTCACAAGCCTGTCCATACAGGTGAACAACAAGAATCGCTTTCGTTTTGTCTGTAATCTTGTCCTCGATTGCCGACGCATCTATCCCGTAAAAAGCATCCGGTTCCACAAAGACCGGTGTCGCGCCGTTTATGGTAATCCCCATAACACTGGCAATGTAGGTATTGGACTGCACCAGCACCTCATCACCCTCACCCACGCCGAGAATACGGAATGCAAGCCAGAGGGCATCTAGTCCGCTGGCAAGTCCCACGCAGTACTTAGAACCCACATAAGCCGCGAACTCTTCTTCAAACTGCTTTACTTCATTTCCAAGCACATACCAGCCACTTCGAAGTACTTCAAGTGCTTTCTTTTCAAATTCTTCCTGATATTGATAAAAGCCCCGGTCCATCCGGTTTGGCATTATTTTCATCTGATTCACCTTTTTGCAAATTCTGTCATGCATCATCGTGCATAGTTATCTATTATTCTACCATTCTGCCCCTTGGTTTGCAATGAAAATTATCTTTTTGCTAATTTCAGGGGATAATGTTATACTAAAGGGTATGAAAGAAATGAGCAAAAACAAACAATTAATCATAAATATGAGTGCCAGCCTTCTCTCCTGCCTTGTCAGTCTCGGAATCAGTTTCCTGATTACCCCGACGGTCATTGACAAACTCGGTGCAGAAGCACAAGGCTTTATCAGTATGGCAAATAATTTTGTAAGCTACGCTGCCATTATGGCAATGGCTTTAAATTCCATGGCCGGCCGTTTTATTACGGTAAAGATTCATCAAAACGATACAGATGGTGCCAATCGGTATTTTAACTCCGTCATGTATGGCAATCTGGCCATCGTGGCAATTCTTCTGGTGCCATGCAGCGCGGTTGTTTTCTATCTGGAAAAACTGGTCAACATCTCTCCGGAGCTGGTATCGGATGTCAAACTCCTGTTTTGTACCATGTTTCTTAACTTTATGGTGACCATCGTTTCCACCACCTTCTCAACCGCAACATTTGCTGCTAACCGTTTGGATCTTTCTGCACTTCGCACGATTGAATCACAGATTCTGAAAGCAGGACTTCTTGTTGCAGCCTTTACATTATTGCCGATACGTGTCAGTTATATTGGTATTGC
Organism: Lachnospiraceae bacterium; assembly: GCA_017623815.1. Taxonomy (GTDB): domain Bacteria; phylum Bacillota; class Clostridia; order Lachnospirales; family Lachnospiraceae; genus SVFI01. Next base: position 1,320 of record JAGAOK010000084.1, on the reverse strand, counting down.
AACATTAATTGCCAATATTTATCTGTTTTTTACTTACATCCATTATACCAAAAAGCTGCTTCCGCAAATTGAAATCAGCCGGAAGCATTTCCGTAGCAAAACGGTACTTGAGATTATGTCCGCCGGTATCTGGAATACCGTCATGAGAGCCGGTCAGGCATTAACAAACCAGTTAGATGTATTGATTGCAAATCTATTAATCGGAAAAGCAGCTAGCGGATATATCGGAACAGCCGGACAGATTGTCGTGTCAGTCAACACCTTATACGAAACGATTTCCGCTGTGTTTACGCCGTCTCTTACAATCAGTTATGCAAAAGACAACAAAGAGGAACTGACAAGCGACTTAAAATCCGCCATGAAACTGACCGGTTTTTTTGCAAACATTCCTCTCTGCTTTATTTTAGGCTTCGGTATGTCGTTTTATTACCTTTGGCTTCCGAGCCAGCGCGATATCCTTCATGTGTATTACTATCTGACCGTTGTTATTATGATGGGTGCACTTGCCGGCGGCGCAATCAGCCCTCTGTTCAATGTTTACACCATCGTAAATAAACTAAAATGGAATTCACTCGTCACTCTCATCATGGGACTGATGAATGCAGGTATTGTATTTCTTCTGCTGGGAATTCCTGCGCTTCGTCCATATGGCATTTACTTCGTGGCAGGCGTTTCCTCCGTTCTCGGTATTATAAAAAATCTGACGTTCACACCGCTTTACGCTGCACATTGTCTGGAGCTTCCGAAGAAAACCTTCTATCCGACCATTGTGCGTTATCTTGCGGTAACCGCTTTTATGAGCGTCGTATTCGTCATTCTGGGCAAACTTATCCCGACCGAAAGCTGGGGAATGATTGTGGTAGATATACTGATTTGCGGAATCGTCGGAAGTGTGATTAATTTCCTGTTCCTGTTTGAGAAGAAGGAGAAAGCAATCTTTGTGGATACGGTGAGGAAGGTTGTGCGTAGGTAATTTGAAACTAATTGTAAGTGTATACAAAAATCAAACAAGCTGCCTCAGAGACGCTCTCGCTCCTTACGCTAACATCGTACTGGTTTGGGGCGGGAAACATTTATGAAAAGAATGCATAGCAGGCGAGCAGAAAGGAAATTGACTTCGGGGCTTTGAAAAACGTCGGCACTTGATTTTTGAGCGTAGTGAAAAAATCTTAGTACCGCTACGTTTTTCGCAGAGCGAAAGCGTCCCCGAAGCAACTTCCTTTCTGCTCGGCGCTACACATTTATTTTATACATTTTATATACCACAAAAAGGAGCACAAAAAATGGCAAAACACATTCTCGGCATTGCGAGCACCAGCT
>JAGAOK010000083.1 GCA_017623815.1 Lachnospiraceae bacterium | reverse complement strand
GACCATTTTTTACTGGAAGGGAAATACGACGCCGCCAAAGTCCTACGAGGATTGGAAGGCACTTGTACAGGCACTTCTGCGTCATCTGATGGAGCGTTACGGAGCCGATGAGGTTGTGACATGGCCGGTAGAGGTTTGGAACGAGCCGAATCTCCCGGGATTTTGGTATAAAGCGGACATGCAGGAATATTTCAAGCTCTTTCAGAAGTCGTTTGAAGCGGTAAAGGAAGTGGACGAAAGGTTCCGTGTCGGAGGTCCTGCGGTTTGCGGAGGAAGTGATAAAATATGGATCCGTTCCTTTTTGGAGTTTTGCCGGGAGCAGAAGATTGCGGTGGATTTCATTACGCGCCACCACTATACGACAGAGTTTCCGGATTATGTCGGACATTACGGGTATGCCAAACTGATGGATCCGGAAAATCCGGAGGATGGTTTTGCGGGACTTCATTCGACGAGGGAAATCATCGACAGTTTTCCGGAATACAAAGGGCTTGAGATTCATATTACGGAGTTTAATACTTCTTATATACCGAATTGTCCGCTGCATGATACGAATCAGAATGCAGCCTATATTGCCCATCAGCTTTCCAGACTCGGCGATGACAATGAGTCATATTCTTACTGGACCTTTGGTGATATTTTTGAAGAAGTCGGGGTTCCGTATACGCTGTTTCACGGCGGCTTCGGACTGGTGGCAAACGGATGTATTCCAAAGCCGACATTCTGGACTTTTGCATTTTATAAAAAACTGAAAGAAAAACAGGGCGTGTGTGTGCACCGGGACGATAACAGTCTCATTATAAAGACGGAAGACGGCGGATATCGTGGGATTTTCTGGAATCATATCTTGGAAAGAATGGGAAATACGATGAAATTTGCATACACATTTCCGGCCTTGGCTGCGGATTCTGATGCTGCAGAATATTGCGTAATCACGCAGCGTGTTGATGAGGAGACCACCAATCCGCTGAAAGTATGGCATGATATGGGAGAACCTTCCCATCTGACAGCGCAGGAGCAGGAGATTTTATTTGCCTCGTCGCATCCGGCGGTGTCTTCGGAGACGATGAAACCAATAGGCGGTAAGCTTGAGCTAACTTTTGATTTGGATGAAAATGCAGTGGTTTACTTTGAATTAAAGCCTGTAAAGAGATCTTCAGACAGAGGATATTCGTATGAACGTGTGATGCAGAAGCCGGCAATCAATCCTTTGACAAGGCTGGATTATCCGGACCCGGATGTCATCCGCGTGGAGGATACCTACTATATGGTCACCACGACGATGCATTTTATGCCGGGGTGTGAAATTCTGCGCTCTTATGATTTGGTTCATTGGGAGCATGCAGCATATGTGTACGACAGACTTGACAGTACAGATGGGCAGTGCCTAAGGGGCGAGGCCAACGTGTACGGAAAAGGAATGTGGGCTGCTTCTTTGCGGTATCATAAGGAGAAATTTTATGTGGCATTTGTTGCCAATGATACAGGGAAAACCTATTTGTATACGGCAGATTCCGTCGATGGAGAGTGGAGTAAGCAGAATATCGAAGGATTTTATCATGATTGCTCGCTTTTGTTTGACGATGATGACCGAGTGTACATCGTCTATGGAAATAAAGATATTTACTTAACGGAGCTTTCGGCGGATTTGAAGGGGCCGAAGGAAGGAGGTCTGCACCGCCTGATTGTCAGTGATAAGGGAAATGGCAGACTCGGCTACGAGGGGGCTCATTTTTACAAGATAGGCGGAAAGTATTATGTGTTCTTTATTCATTCGCTTGCCGACCGCTGGAGACGTGTGGAGGCCTGCTTTGCGGCCGATTCTTTGGACGGAGAATTTAGAGGCGGAGATGTACTGAATACAGACATGGGTTACTGTGGTCAAGGAGTGGCGCAGGGCGGTATCGTGGATACGCCGGACGGAACATGGTATGCAGTGCTGTTTCAGGACAGAGGCGCGGTAGGAAGAATTCCGGTGCTCGTACCGGTTACCTTTGAGAATGATTTCCCTGTCTTTGGCAAAGAAGGATGTATTCCGGATACATTTGAGACGCCGGCGGTGAGAAAAGGATATCGCTATGAGCCACTGGTACAGAGTGATGATTTTAAAGCGGGATTATGTGAGGACGATGAGGTTGCTGCAGCGGATGCAAAGCGCCGCTACGGAAGTTTTGGATTTAAGAGTGTGTGGCAGTTTAATCATGAGCCGGATCTTTCTTTGATTTTGTGGGACAAAGAGGCAGGAAAGGTCTGGGTGGAAACGGATAAAACGACGTCGGAACTGGCGCAGGCAAAAAATGTGCTCACACAAAGAATGACATATCCAGCATGTGCAGCGGAGGTGACTGTTGATGTTACAGGCCTGCAGGAGGGTGACGTCGCGGGACTGTGCGCATTGCAGGGAGGTTACGGACTTGTTGGAGTGACCAGACGCGAAGGACAGAACTATGTGATTATGATGAGCCACCCGGCGGAAGATGATTCTTTGCAGGCTCCGCAGCAGGCGCCGGCGTCACAGGAATGGGAGGCTTATCCGGTAGAAGGCGATACGATCCGCCTGAAAGTAGAGGCATCTTTTGCAAATATGACGGACGAAGCAAAGTTCTACTATCGCGACGGATATCGTTTTAAAAAGATCGGAATTACACACAAACTATATTTTAAAATGGACCACTTTACCGGCTGCAGATTTGGGTTATTTATTTACTCAACCAAACAAAGTGGCGGAAAAGCAGGCTTTTCGGAGTTTGTATACAGAGACCGGTATTAGAAGTGATTCGTACCGGTGAGCGTTGTCTAACCGGAAAAAAGAGAGAACCGCAGGACGGAAACTTTCAAT
>JAGAOK010000010.1 GCA_017623815.1 Lachnospiraceae bacterium | reverse complement strand
CCCTGATTCAGTCCGCAGGATGTAATTTCCGCCTGCGGAATGGTTCCGTCTGCCTGCGGGAAGATTTCCTCCGCACAGCCCTGACGGCAATACCATGTATTGTTGGTATGGCGATGATAGAAAATGTACCATCTGTCTTTGATCTGTACAATACTTCCGTGATTGTTTGCACCATATGCAGTCGGCATATCCGCCGGCTTGTAAGTATCAATATGTAAATCCGTGTTACTTACAATCACTCCGCCGTAAGTGAATCCGGAAAGAGGATTATCGCTCGTTGCATAGCACAATTCATGCATCACCTGTGAAGAATAGATAAAGTAATATGTCTCACCAATCTTTCGGATAGACGGTGCCTCAAAGAACGCATGGCCTTCATACTCTGTACCTGCGCTGTATTCACAGCCCGGAACCACCCTTTCCGGCCCACGGGTAATCGTGAGCATATCCGCTCCAAGCACTGTTACCATGGCGCCCGTACGGGATTTATCCCCCGGTCCGCAAAATCCGGTATACAGATATGTAATATCTCCTTCTGTCAAAACACCCGGATCAAACTGCGGCTCGTCTCCTTCTTTTTCACCGAGTCTGGTTCCGTCTTCATAATGTACATAACCGTAAAATTCATATTCTCCCGCCGGCGTATCACAAACCGCAACCGAAACGATAGAAACCTTGTCCAGCACATAGTACAGATAATATCTTCCATCCGGTCCGACCGTTACATCCGGTGCATAAAGACACATCTTTTCTTCTTTATTCAGCGGATCCTGGTTTTTCTTGTAAATCACGCCTTCGTATCGCCAGTTTCCGAGATCATCTACCGGTGCGGACCAGCAGACATAATCTCCCATGCAAAATACATGTCCGTTATAATAGTCATGCGATCCATAAATATACACTCTATCCCCAAACACATACGGCTCACCGTCCGGAATGTATTCCCAGGACGGAAGATATGGATTAAACGCCTGTTTCTTACTGCTCATATTTGTTCCTCCCAATTTTTCTATTAATACGTATACTTAATCATATTCCAGGAATGTTTTTTCAAAACAACACTGTGCTTATTTGCCACAGCATCGCTTACTTCCACATTCACAGGAACTACCGGCTGCTGATCCTCTGTATTAATTGCTTTCAGATTATCCGTATAAAGTTCTATATGCTCGCACGCTTTACATGCCTCAAACCCATCAAACACCAGAGAAAGTTCCATCTCCTCTTCCAGTGAACGGTTCATTGCAAAGACTACAATTTCTCTCTTTTCCGGATTGTGAACGACGGAAGACGCAAGATAAGGAATGTCATCTTTTTCCGTAGACTGATAGCAGTCACAGTCTACGATTGCGCGAAGCGTCTCTCCTCTTCCCTGTGTAGATGCATACATAAACGGATAGAAAATCGTCTGCACCCATACGCCGCCACCTGTTTTTGTCATAATCGGTGCAATCACATTTACAAGCTGTGCCAGACAGGCTATTTTTACCCTGTCACAATTGTTCTGCAACGTCATAAGCATAGAGCCCACCAAAAGAGCATCTTCAAAATTATAAATATCTTCCAGCTGTGGCGGTGCAACCGACCATTTTTCAATCTCTGCATTATTGCTGTGGAACCACACATTCCATTCGTCAAAAGAAAGATTTACCGTCTTTTTGGAGTGTTTTTTTGCCTTCACCGCATCGCACAAGGCCGCTACTGATTTAATAAATGCATCCATATGCTCTGCTTTTCCGATATAATCCTTAGTTTCATTCGTCGGATTTCCGTAATACTGGTGAAGCGAAATGTAATCCACCTGATCGTATGCCTGATCAAGCACTTTTAATTCCCACTCTCCGAACGTCGGCATATCATAACTGGAACTTCCGCATGCCACAAGTTCAATATTGGGATCTACCAGTCGCATAAGCTTGGCCGTCTCACAGGCAATTTTTCCATAATCTTCCGCCGTCTTGTATCCAATCTGCCAAGGACCATCCATCTCATTTCCCAGGCACCAGGTCTTTATGCCGAATGGTTTTTCAAATCCGTTCTGTCTTCGCATATTAGCATAATAAGTATCTGTTTCGCTGTTACAGTATTCCACTAAATTTCTGGCATCCTCCGGACCGCGCGTTCCGAGATTTACCGCCATAACCACATCTGTATTTGCGCGTTTTGCCCACTCCTGAAACTCATCGATTCCGACTTCATTGGTCTCAATCACTTCCCACGCAAGCTCCATTTTCTTCGGACGTTTTGCCTTGTCACCGACTCCAT
>JAGAOK010000082.1 GCA_017623815.1 Lachnospiraceae bacterium | reverse complement strand
TATGTCACAGCGCCGGTTGCTCCGGTTACTTTTACGGTAAAGGCTTTTGCACCGTATGCTTTTTTGTATACTGTGCTTTCTGCTTTCAGAATTGTAGCTGCTTTTTCAATCGTAAAGGTAACTGTCTTACTTCCTTTGTAGCTGCCTTTTCCTGTGATGATTGCCTGCGCAGTTCCTGCTTCTGTATTATTCTTGTAAGCTACGGTATAGTCAACTTCTTTTGCAAGTGTTTTTCCGTCGACGGTCACTTTCACATCCTGTGTCAGTGCTCTTCCGGTGTAAACCTTGTTTACGATTCCGGTTACCACTGCTTTGGCAAGGTCTGCCGGAACGTTGTTCTCAGAATCGGTTGGGTCCTTTGGAACATCATTGTCGGATACGGATGGCTCTACCGGCTTACTTGGAACTATCGGTTCACTCGGATCTTCAGGTTCACTTGGATCCTCAGGTTCGGTCGGATCACTTGGATTTTCCGGTTCGGTTGGGTCTTTCGGATCCTCAGGTTCGATCGGGTCACTTGGATTTTCCGGTTCGGTTGGGTCTTTCGGATCCTCAGGTTCTGTTGGGTCTTTTGGTTCTTCCGGTTCGGTTGGGTCTTTCGGATCCTCAGGTTCTGTTGGATCGCTTGGTTCTTCCGGTTCGGTTGGATTGATGATTTCATCAGGAACAGTTACACTCTCTGATGCTTCCGCATCATTGTACTCGCAAATACAGTCTAACATTTCCTGTGAACCTGCTACCTCTATCAAAACTTCCTCGAAAATCGTAGTTTTTTCTACATTGAGTGTCAGTTTTGTCGAACCACAGTTTTTCGCATTCAGATATACTTTTACTTTTCCATCTGCATCCGGTTTGCTTACACCGATGATTTCTATTACACTTTCATCGAAATCGAAGCAACTAATACCAATGTCTTTTGCATTACCCTTAACATTAAGCTGTACATCTAATGCATATTTACCATTAACCATAACAGCCATGATGTCCTGTGCATCCACATCTTTTACAATACTTGCCACCTTGAGATTTTCAGCTGTATAATCCGCCTCCATCGGCAAATCGCTTTCCTCTCCCTTAACACGTACGGTATCTTTAGATATATTCAGTACATATACTGCATCTGCAGAAAGCTCCGCAGGGATAAAGCAGCTTCTTGCATAGGTACCTGACACTTCTGAAAGCTCAATATTGTCAACATCAAGCTCTGCCGCCTGTCCGTTTTTATCTGTCAGAACAAATGTGGTCTCATCAAATATTGCACTGTTAACAAATTTATCGAATACAACAAAGACTCCGTCTTCTGATAACTGTACATTTTCTACCGTTGCACCGGTATTCGGATTGAGTTTTAAATTCACATTGTAGCGCGCCGGAGGCACTTCCATCCATGCGCTGGATACGTCTGCGTATCCTTCTTTTTCCGCGGTTACTTTCCACCATCCGGCCGGAACATTCCATGCATAACATCCGTCTGCTCCTGTGGTCAGAGGATTTTTTTGATCGTAAAACTGCGCATCCCATTTCATCGCTGTAGTATCTTCTGCCGCCTCACTCTCTTTATAGTAAATCGTTACCATTGCATCTTTTACTTTATGATTTACATCCATTTCATATACGAAACCGGACGGATCAATAATCCATGGAAGTTCTGCTACAAATACACAGATTTCAGTTTTGTCTTTCTTGATAAACAGTTCAAACTGGTCCGGATATACTGCTGTCGGAAGCTGTACATACCATTTGCCGTCCTCTGATTTTACAAGATCGTATTTTACCCCTTTGCTTACGATATGCGAAGGAGTCACATTCGAATCTTCCACCATATCAAAGTAAAAGGTTGTTAAATAATATGGTTCATAGATTACTAGACCTGCAAGTCCGGTCTTCATATCTATTTCGCCCTTTGTACCTCCGTGTGTATAGGAAATACCGTTTAACCTCCAGTTACTTTCCAGATATGTAATTGTCTTTGCTTCTGATTTTGTAGGTTCGCTCTCACCTTCTACTGTTATCTGAGAATAGAGTTCGTAAGACTTTCCGTCCACTGCATCCGGTAATGTAATCTCAGCACTAAAGTTGCCGTAAGCATCTGCTGTCGCCTCGCCGAGTTTTGTACCATCATACATCACCTCAACATCAGATCCCGCATGAGCTTTTCCTTTCACGGAAAGGTTTGGTGAAAAGGTATATTCCGGAAGAGTAATCTCTGAGTCACCCTCTTCTCTAAATGAAATCTTAAGTTCAATCACATAGCTTCCGATTTCTCTTCTCTGCACATAGTTGATCATGCGTCTGTCATCTGAATTTACTTCCACCACGCTTACACCATACGGATGCATTGCTTCTTCTCCGATTGTGTTTGGATTACAGCCGTTTGCTACAATCTCCATTATCTGATCCGGTGTCGATTTTACATGATAGAATGCATAATCTTCAATGACATCAATTGTTTCCGGAAGAACAACTTTACGCGGATTAAAACCCGGTACGGTGCAGAATGCATACGAACGGATTGCCGTTACATCAGCCGGAACCGTAAATTTCCCTTCTTTCGGGCAGCAAAGTAAAGTTTCTCCGTCCGCGCTATAAAGAACACCGTCCACTGCTTTAAAAGCCGTGTTTCCTTCTTCCACTTCAACCTCTTCCAAGCAACCTGCAAAGGCACTCCATATCTGAGGTGAAATCTGTATTACATCCTTCGGAACAATCACCTTGGTAAGGTATTTAAAATCTTTATAATCATTCTTAATTTCTTTTAAGTCATTGTTAAGAGTAAATGTTGTGATTTTTTTCAAACCATCGTTCCATCCGTTGTTTTTCGGCACATAAATGGAAATAACATTGTCCGGAAGGACAAACTCTGTATCTGCTTTCAGTCTCGGATACGCAACCAGATTCAGGGTTCCGTCTGTATTTTTGCTGTATAATACGCCGTCAATGGAAGTATAATAGTCACCATCCTCTGCCTTGAAGCTATTGGATTTTACCTGCGGCCAGAATCCCATATCTTCTACTTCCGGCATATAGGTGATGGTATCAACCTCAGTCACCAGTCTTCCGATGCACTGCGCATTGGTTTCTGATGCCGCCTTTGAAATAATCAGTTCACCGGTCACTTCAACTCCGCCGCCTGAAGCAACATCTGTCAATGTTCCGAGAATCGTCAGATTTTCAACGGAAGCTCCTGTAAATGCATTTGCTTCTATCGCAGTTAATGTTGTCGGGAGCACCAGTTCTTTCAAAGCCATATTTTCGAATACATCCGCACCGATGACTTCCACACCTTCCGGAATGCTTACTTCATCATCCGAACCAAGGTAAGCAACCAGAATACTTCTGCTTACATCATTCTCGCTGACTGTTTCAATGACAAAATCACTATTCTCTCCCCCCGGTTCTGTACCCCCTGTAATATCGCCTCCTTCCGGAATCACCACTCCGGAATTCTCCTGCACTTCCTCCATGACTGCTGTATCCATGAAAACAGTTGCATTTGCTGTTTTGCTGACAGTTGTGTCATCCACCGCAAATGTCAGCTGAACAGTTCCGACTCCGCATCCTTCCACTACGATACTTGCTTTTCCGTTTGCATCCGTCCATACGCTTTCTGTTGCCTTCACGATGGATTCATCGGAAGATGTCACAGATATCTTGCGACCCTCCAAATTTTTATCTGCAGTTACGGTCACTTCATAAATATATTCTTTTCCTTTTTCAAGGAGCATGGTCTCCTGCACTTCCAGACCGGTAACAATACCTGTCACTTTCACCCCTATCGCTGCGCCCGCACCCATATTTATACCTGCATAGCTTTCAATGCCATCTGCAAAGGATGCATCATATGTCTTACTTGCATCTAAAGCATTCTCAAACGTCACTTCAAATGTAGTCGCGACAGTATCTTCTCCTCTTGTTGCAGGATTCACGGCTGTTATGCTGCTGATCGCCACGTCTTCATCATCGGACCTCAGAGAAATCCTGTCTGTTACAGTATCAACTTTTACATATTTATCAAACTGTACTTTCATCTTATTAGAAGAAAGTTCCATCGGTGCAATCATCGGAGCCTCTGTACTTACCAGCTCTAAGTTTTCCTCTGTCCGTGCCGGCGGAACTTTAAGCCATTCACTCTTCGTAGTTTCATAGCCGTCTTTCTCAGCCACCACCTGCCACCAGCCTTCCGGAACATCCCATGCATATCTTCCTTCGGCATCTGTCATGATCGGATTGCCTTGGTAGTATGGTTCTGCACCCCAAAGAACTGCAGTTACGTCATCTGCATCCTCACTTGCTTTGTAGTAAATCGTCATCTGCGCGCCTTCCACTCTGTTTTCAGGCACTGCCTCGTAGATATAACCGGAAGGGTCAATGATCCACGGAATTTCGAACATCGATGGCACATATGTAATTTTACCCAAATCACATTCCAGTTTGATGCATTTCGGAAGTTCTGTTCCATCCGGATTTAACGGAATCTGAACAACCCATTTGCCCGTTTCTTCCACTTTCTTGACCGGATAGGATTTTGCTCCGTCTGTTACGCAAGCTATCTGCTCGATTTGCTCATCGTCTTCTATGGTATATTCCACCTGTAATACAGGTGCACCGGCATCGGTAAAGGTCATCGTCTTTGACATGCCTTTTTCAAGATTTACAGAATACCAAGAGTAATGATGACAGAATGCATCTGTTACTTTTGGTAATACAATATTGCTATCTGTCTGATATACGATGGTCACTTCTTCCGAACGCATATCACCCATTTTTGCATATAAAACAAATGACGTTGTTTCATCCGTAACAGGAAGTTCTACTTGTACACTCCATCTATCTTTTGCATCCGGATTTACGGTTGCAAGTACGCTCTCTCCGCACATAATATCAACAGCTTCTGTTTCCTTGGAAAATCCAAATCCATACAAATTAACTGTCTTTGTATTTGTGTAATTCGGTGCAATCATCGTCACACCTTCCACTTTGTCTACCTCTTCTTCCGACTCCGTTTTGTACATAGTTTCCCAGAGCAACTCATCGGACTCTTTTGCATAAAGAGCGCCATCCACACTCTTATAAGTCGGATGTCCCTCTTCCACGATGACACCTTTTGCACCATCTAACAATCTGAGATTGAAATTCTCCAATTCTTTCGGAATATAAATCTGAATCGTAATCGGAAAATCCGGATGAACATAAACAGGTGCATCAAGCACAGCCGCCTCCCCTGACAAACTTTCAACTCTCGGGAATATCAGTTCATCCAAGCCAAGGCAGTATGAAAATACACCTGTGCCAAGCTTTGTAACTTTCTTTAAGTCTATCGATTCTATAGACTGACACTGATAAAATGCCATATCTCCGATTTCTTCTACATCATTCAAATCAACTGTTCTGATGGTAGTACATCCGGAAAAAGCCTGTGCCGCAATAGCAGTAACTCCATCCGGAATGACAATATCTGTAGATGTTCCCACATAGTCAGTTACAATCCTTTTAGTTATTCCGTTTTCACTGACCGTATCAATGACAAAACCATCCTGTTCGACAGGCGCCGCCATCAAATTCACCGGCACCGCCATCTGACATACCAGCACAAATACAAGTAACTTTGCCAGTATCTGTTTTAAAGTTCTGTTTTCCTTTCTCATTTTTCTTCTCCCTGGTTCCTATATCAATACATAATTCTCCCCGGATATCTCTATCCATTTTCTATTTTATAGCAACGGCAAAACCACAACAAGGCAAATGGAATAAGAGGTGCAAAACCGAGAATAACTGGTGATATATACGTCTCAAATGCCCCTTTCTGCGTTTGAAATTCCACAAAGTAGATCTGACCACACAGTTTTTCTGTATAGATACTGCATAAAGCCCTATATCAGGATAACCCCAACATTCGCCCTCGGAGTTCCTCATAATCCAAAGATAAAATGCCTTTTTTCATGCTTCAAATGCCACTTTTCTTTTCAAGGCATTTCATGTCCGTATTTTTGCATTTTATACCAATTTTTTTCGGCAAAAACATTGACAGTACAAGGCAATATATCTTATAAATGAAAGTAGGACAACATTCACTGTGTTTCGGGGATATATATATGGAATCAACTAAAAAAATTTGTATTATCATGCTGGATATGACCGAGGATTATCGCGATGACTATATCATCGGCATTGAGAAGCAGGCCAGAAAATTTGAATACCAGACGGTAACCTTTTCGATCCCTATGCTGAACGGAAAATTTACCAAAAGAGAGGAAGAAATTTATCAGCTGATTGATTTTGATGAATATGACGGTATTTTATTTTTCGAAAATTCTTTCTCTGCCATCAAATCGGTCGGAAATATGGTAGAAAAGCATATTCATGAGAACTGTCACGTTCCGGTTATGGTTCTGGGTGAATCCATGCTTTTTTCTGACACCTATATGCCGGACAACAGTCTGGGAACCAAAATGCTCACAGATCATCTGATTGAGGAGCATGGCTGTGAAACGCTTTACTTCCTCGGCGGCGAGCCAAACCAGGTACTGCGCAATGATGTCGGCTTTGTTCAGTCTCTGCAGGAGCATCAGATTCCTTATAGCAGCGATAACTTAGTATACGGCGGTTACTGGCTACAGTGCGGCGAGGCTCTTGCCAAAGATATTGCTTATCATACCGTGGAAAAACCGGATGCTGTCGTATGTCAGGATGACACTGTGGCGCTGTTTTTTATCAAGGCACTTTCCAAATTCGGAATCCGTGTCCCGGAAGATATCCTTGTTACCGGTTTCGGAGCACGCAATGACTCTAAAAATGATGCTTTGTCCATCACCACCTATCCAAGCAATGCAGAATACCATGGACGCAGGGCTATGTCACGCCTTCATTCCATGATTACAAATGAAAAAGAAGCACTGATCAGTTTTCCGGAGAGCGACATCCTTACCGGAATGAGCTGCGGATGTACGACCTATCGCCCGGCCAACACACGGCTTCTTTTAGAACAGCATGAAAAACTCCGTCTGCAGAAAATCTACTATTGCAACAGTGAACTGGAAGAAAAGTGCTTTTCCTGCTCTGATTATGCTGACCTGCATCCGGTTATTTTTCACTCTTATTATATTATAAAGGATGCCATTTTCTTTTCTATTAACATCGCAGAATCCGAAGATACATCCCGATGCATCTATATGAGCAATCAGCCATGGAGCGATACGCCTGTTATTTTCCCATCCAAGGATATTTTTCCGGCGCATTTGCGCAAGCATCTTTCCAGACATCTTCATGTAGTTCCGATGACATTTAACAATGAGTTTATCGGACACGCGATTATCGGATATGAAACTCCGCTGGTGTACAATAACATTTTTAAGCTCTATATTTCGCGTATTGCAATT
>JAGAOK010000081.1 GCA_017623815.1 Lachnospiraceae bacterium | reverse complement strand
CAAGCTTCATCGCTTTCGTGATCTGCTGTGTACTCTGTACAGATTCCTTACGCCTTTTAATACTTCTCATTGAAGCCATGCGTTGTCACCTATTCTTTCTGCAACTTATTTAAACTGTGCTTTAAATTCATTGATTGCTGTGATCAGCTTCTGCTCATTTTCTTCAGAGAGTACTTTTTCGTCTGCGATTGCTTGCGGTACTTCCGGATACTTTGTATCGATGAACTCGAAAAGCTCGCTTTCGAATCTTGTAATCTCTTCTGTCTCGATGTCGAGCAGATATTTATTGGTAGCCGCGTAGATAATGATTACCTGATACTGTACAGGCATCGGTTTGTACTGTGGCTGTTTTAAAATTTCACGGATACGTTCACCCTGTGCAAGTTTCTCTTTTGTGTCGGCATCAAGTTCTGAACCGAACTGAGAGAACGCTGCAAGCTCACGGTACTGAGCAAGCTCCACACGGATCGGGGCTGCGTATTTTTTCATTGCCTTGATCTGTGCTGCACCTCCAACTCGAGATACAGAAAGACCTGCGTTGATAGCAGGACGGAATCCTGAGTTGAATGCCTCTGTCTCAAGGTAAATCTGTCCGTCTGTAATTGAGATAACATTCGTCGGGATGTATGCAGATACGTCTCCGGCCTGTGTCTCGATAATCGGAAGTGCTGTTAAACTTCCTCCGCCGTACTCTTCGCTCATGCGTGCTGCACGCTCAAGAAGTCTTGAATGCAGGTAGAATACGTCTCCCGGATAAGCCTCACGTCCAGGTGGACGACGAAGCAGGAGGGAAAGTGTACGGTAAGCTGTTGCATGTTTACTTAAGTCATCGTAGATGATGAGTACATCTTCACCATTCTCCATCCATTCTTCACCGATCGCACATCCGCTGTACGGTGCAATATACTGAAGCGGTGCAAGCTCACTGGCCGTAGCAGCTACAACTGTTGTATAGCTGAGTGCACCAAACTCCTCTAATGTCTTTACGATACTTGCAACGGTAGAAGCTTTCTGACCGATTGCAACGTAAATACATTTTACATTCTGTCCCTTCTGGTTAATGATGGTATCGATAGCGATTGCTGTTTTACCTGTCTGTCTGTCACCGATAATGAGCTCTCGCTGACCTCTTCCGATTGGTACCATTGAGTCAATCGCCTTGATACCTGTCTGGAGAGGTGTGTCTACACTCTTTCTTGTGATAACGCCGGAAGCAACTCTTTCAATCTGACGATATTTCTCTGTCTGAATCGGTCCTTTTCCGTCGATAGGCTGACCAAGAGCATTTACAACACGTCCTAAAAGGGCATCTCCAACCGGTACCTCTACCACACGTCCGGTTGTTTTAACTGTATCGCCTTCGTTAATGTTCTTCTGATTTCCGAGAAGAACCGCACCAACGTTGTCTTCTTCCAGGTTCATTACCATTCCGTATACTTCACCCGGGAATTCAAGAAGCTCACCCTGCATAGCCTTTTCAAGACCGTGCACACGGGCGATACCATCTGCTACCTGGATAACAGTACCCACTTCGGATACTTCCAGCTGTGACGCATATCTCTTGATCTGATCCTTAATCACTGAACTTATTTCTTCTGGTCTTAAATTCATGGATCTTTACGTTCCTTTCTAAATTTTATCCGGCAACTATGCCAGCTGAATGTTCATAAGCTGCTTTGTCAGCTCACTTAATTTTGATTTGACACTGCTGTCCACTACCTTATCACCGATGCGGATCACAAGACCCCCGATCAGCGATTCATCGATGGTGAAATTCATTTCCATCTCTTTGTAAGAAGTAGTTTCAATCAGTTTCTCTTCTACTAATTTTTTCTGTATCTCCGAAAGTTTCACTGCACTCGTTACATAGGCAACACCGATTCCTTTTTCTTCTTTCACTCTGTCTGTGAAATAAGCAAGAATTGCATCGATTTCCATGTAACGGTCTTTTTCTACGACGAGACGAAGAAATCCGACAAGTTCCTTGTCCACTCTTGTATCAAAAACTTCCTTCACGACCTGAAGTTTTTCGTCCTTTCCGACTTTCGGATGATTCATTAATTTGGAAAACTCCGGATTCTGCGCTAAAGCTGTCTGAACGAGCTTGATTTCCTTGGCAAAATCGTCAATCTTGTCCTGCTCTTTTGCAAGTTCGAAAAGCGCATCACCGTATGTCTTGGACACTAATTTAGCCATGTGCTTTCACCTATTTCCTTTAATGTCTCGTCAATCAGGCTGTCACTGACTGTCGTATCAATGTTCGCAGCTACTACTTTACCTGCCATAGCTGATGCGACCTGAATCATTTCTTTCTTCACTTCATCGGCAACTTTCTTCTTCTCAAGCTCTGCTTCGACTTTGGCTCTTTCGATGATTGCAGCAGCATCTTCTTTCGCTTTTGCGATAATGCCGGCTTCATTTGCCAAAGCTCTCTTACGTGCGTCGCTTAAGATTTCTTCTGCCTCTTTATCAATACTACGAAGCTTTTCTTCGTAATCTGCCTTCAACGCAAGGGCTTCTTCCTTTTCAGACTGTGCTGTATCAATATCATTTTTGATACGCTCAGTTCTTCCTTCCAGAAATTTTCTGGCCGGATCGAAAAGAAAACGGGACATGAATAAAAACAGTGCAAAAATCGCAATGATCATTAAAACTGCGTCATGTACCAGCTGAAAGTCGAGATCGAAAAGTCTTGTCATCTCGGCTCCGCTCTGTGCCAATGCGAGAGGCGAACCTAACATCGTATTCAAGCTTTTTGCCTCCTTCTTTTATATTTTTTGTTCGCGGAAGGCTCTTATTAGTTTGCTAACGGTTTAACGAATAATAACAGCATGGCAATAAGAAGTCCGTAAAGACCTGTTGTCTCGGCAACGGCCTGTCCAAGTAACATGGTTGATGTAACATCGGATTTTGCGCCCGGATTTCTACCTACTGCTGCTGCTGCATGTCCTGCTGCAATACCCTGACCTACACCAGGTCCGATACCTGCGATAACCGCAAGACCTGCACCGATTGCTGAGCAACCTAAAATAAATTCGTTGTTAAATTCCATCTTTGTTTCCTCCTTGATGATAAAATTGTTTTTACTGTTCTCCGATTGCATCCGAGATATACGTCATTGTAAGCATACAGAATACGTATGTCTGGATTGCTCCCGAAAATAAATCAAAGTACACATGAAGTACTGCCGGCCAGAATACAGCCACCCATTTCAGTAAGCCGTAAACCAGTGCCATCATAACAGTTCCCGAAAGGACATTCGCAAACAAACGAAGCGAAAGAGAAATCGGTACCGCTACATCTCCGATCATGTTGATCGGTGCCCAGATCGGCCATGGATCGCACAAGCCCTTAATGACTCCGCTGACCTTCTGGTACTTAAATTTGTTAAAATGAATGAGAGTAAACGTTATCAATCCAAGTGCTAACGTGACTCCGTAGTCCGCCGTCGGCGGTCTCAAACCAAATAATCCGGATATGTTACTTACCAGAATAAAGATAAAGATTGTTCCGATGTAGTTCGCAAACTTCGCTGCACTTGAACCCATGGACGCCTTGATCATGCTGTCGAGCATTTCCACAATCAGCTCAACGACATTCTGAAATCCGGTTGGTACGTCACTCGCATGCCTCATCGTACGATTGGCGATCAGCGCGAACGTGCCGAGCAACAAAAATACAATCAGTACACAAACATGCGTTGTTGTTATCCATACAGTCTGACCGAAAAGTTCATAAGAAAAGATTCCATGGACCATAAAGTCAATATCTGCACCTGCGGATAACAGGATTCCCTGACCCATACATTCACCTCCTGAAAAATTTATGAGTAAACGGCTGCAAATACGCCGCTACTTTCAATCCCATAACCCCGAGAAACGCCGAAAGCGGATTCCCGAGCTTTGTGTATAACAAAAGAAAGAATACAATCACAACAACCACATAACGAAGAATGTTGTGCACCTGCATTTTTTTGACTGCATCGCCTTCCCCCAGATCAAGTGCCTGATTTAACGACCATGCCATATGTGTCGCCATAAAAAGCGCGCATGCAATTCCTGCCGCAAGCCCGATGCTGTAAAACAAACGGTCATTCACAAAAATGAGTCCTACGATCTCGCAAAGGACTCCGTACAACAAAATGCCTACCCAAAGATCCGGCAGAACATCACTTAACTGAGTTAGTTTCTTCCTCATGGCTTATGCCCCTTTTCTTTGACTCCGGCGGTTGCTGAAAAATCTTTTTGGAAAAAATATAAATATTTCGAAAACCCGCCATTGCTCCGACAAAAAATAAAATAATCACAAGATAGGATGTCCCAAGCCATCTGTCCAGATAGTATCCGGCAAAACTGCAAAGCGCAATCGGAACCACCATATTGATTCCAAACTGTGTAATCATCGTAAGTGACTGATACACACTTTTGCCGTATTTTCTTTTTCCTCGCTTTTTGGACTCCATATTCCCACCTCAAAAAAACGGCAGTTCGCCACTAAACAATTATACCTATTTTTTCCGTTTCTGTCTACCAAAATTCAAGATGTTTTTTGATTGACTTTTACCTACGCAGAGGGTACGATTTTTATATAAAATTCATCCGTTATAAGGAGGTCCTATGAAAGAGTTTTCCCTTTATCGCAGACGTATTATTCCAAACGAATGCATTCTTCTGAAAGATGACGAAATGGTTTATTTTGAAAAGGACAGGCTTGTCACCCGATGGAATACGATACGCCCGAAAAAGGACATTCATCACGGAATCTCCTGCTTCTTTCTCGCAGACGGCTTCAAGGTCAGCAAGTTTTACGGCCATGACGGCAACCTCCTTTACTGGTACATAGACATCATTTCCCACGAGTGGAACGAAGAAGCATCCGCTCTCTACGTGACAGACCTTCTTGCAGATGTCATTATCTATCCGGACGGTTTTGTCAAAGTCGTGGATGTTGAAGAACTTGCTGACGCCTTCGAAAAAGGTGATCTTCCGCCGAACGCTTTATGCGAAGCTTTGCGAAAGCTTAACCGAATCTTAACCATGATTTACTCCGGCGAATTTAAAACTATGAAAGATTTCGTCGAGAGTTTCGAATAATATGCCAAGCGCTATAAGACGCACAAGGCATCTTTCTTATAATAACAGTGTATTTTATAAACAATTAAGACAGCACGTTTGTTGATCGAGGGCACTTACAAAACGTAGCGAAAGCGTACCCGAGGCAACAAACATGCTGTCTCTTTATTTGTTGATAAAATACTCTTGCTAGTAGAAAATATGCCCCCCGATTCTCTGCCCCTCAAGTCCCGGTATCGGCGTCCGGAAAAACAGACAGTTCCCCACCGGAGAAGCTCCTGCCATCGCATCCCTGGCCGCCTGATAGCATGATTCATTGGCTCCGCGGGCCAGCACAATCGCAAAACGTCCGCTGCCAACCGGCGAAAACTGCTTCGGTGCCATAATAACTTCCAGAACCGTATTCGGAAACAGCGGGCTTCTTACGCGGTTCATAACCACTGCACCTACCGCCACCTTTCCGGTATAACTCTCGCCGCCCGCCTCACATTCTATGATGGCGGCCATAATATCTTCATCTCCGGCCGCAAACACGATGTCCGAGATATCTCGATTTTCCATCTGTGCAGACTGCGCAGATAACGCGAGTTCTTCCTTATACTTTGCACGAAGAGCAACAAGATCCCCTTCGGCTTCAGCAATTTCACGCTCATAAGCAAGCGCCTGTGCTTCTTTCTCCGCAATCTCATCCATGTATTTTTTCATATTCGCGCCGGCTTCCTTTACGGTATCCTGCACCACAGATGAATTGGCATTCGCTTCCTGTTCCAGAACCAGAAGCGTCTCTTTCTCCTCCTGAAGCTCCTTCTCTTTTTCTGAAATCAGCTTCTCCGTCTTTGCATACTGATCAAGCATCTGCCTGTCATACTGATTGATCATTTCTATGTAATCCGCTTTGTTAAGAAAATCTGCAAAACTGTCCGCCGTCAGAAAAAGTTCCAAATATGACTGACTTCCCGTCTCATACATAAATTTAATACGCTGCTGCATTTCCTCATATCGCTGCTCCTGCAGCACCTTTGCCTCTGCGATCATATCCTGCGCAGCTTTAATTTTCTCTTCCTTTTCCCTACGGATTTCTTCTATCTCATTCAGCTTTGCAGTCGCCTCTTGCAACTCTTTATTCAAATTGCTTAAATATGTTTGCAAACTGGCTCTGTCATCATGAAGATTTTGCAAATCATCATTTGTCTTGTCCAGTTTATTTTCCGCTTGTTTTTTTTCATTTTCTGTCTGCTGAATCTTCTGACCGGTCGATGTTGCGTTCACCTGCAAAGGCATCTGCCCCGCCAAAAAAACTGCCAGAAAAAGCGAAAAAAAACACAACGTTTTTCTTTTTTTCATAACATGACTCCTATAAATCCATCACAATCTTTCTGCCGGTCGGCTGATATGCCTCATACTCTACACCGGCCGCATCAAACATCCTCTTTGATGCAATATTGGATGGCGTGCCTGCATACTTGTCGCACTCATACACCACCCGGCGAATCCCTGCCTGTATGATTGCCTTGGCACATTCATTACACGGAAACAGTGATACATAAAGCGTTGTTCCCTCCAGATTTCCGCCGCGATAATTCAAAATCGCATTCAGCTCACTGTGCGTGACAAACGGATATTTTGTCTCCAGCTGCCCGCCTTCGCGCGCCCATGGAAAATCCTCATCTTTGCAGCCGTTCGGAAATCCGTTGTATCCCATGGAAAGAATCCGGTGATCTTTCCCCACTATACAGGCACCGACCTGTGTATTCGGATCTTTAGAACGCATACCCGAAAGCAGGGATACCCCCATAAAATATTCATCCCATGAAATATAATCGTTTCTCTTCTGATTCATAATCCACCCGTGTTTCTTCCATTATATATGATTATGCTTCAATTCCGTCAATTCTTCTCTGATGTCTTTCGTCACCGGAAAACTCAGTATCAAAGAAATTATCCACGATTTCAATTGCAAGATTCGGTCCCACAATTCCCGCACCGAGTGCCAGTACATTCGCATTGTTATGCAGTCTTGTCAGTTTCGCCATAAGCGGATCGGTACAGAGCGCTGCACGGATTCCTTTCACTTTATTTGCTGTAATGGAAATACCAATACCTGTTGTACAAATTACGATTCCTTTTTCGCACTCGCCTGCAGCAACCGCCTGCGCAACCGCACGCCCGAATTCAGGATAGTCGCAGGAAGATTTGTCGAAGCATCCGACATCCTTTACTTCCATCCCTTTTTCCTTTAAATGTGCAATCACCAATTCCTTTAATTCAAATCCGCCGTGGTCACTTCCTATTGCTATCATATGTTTGTCCTCCTATTATTCCTTTGCTTCTATTATTTTATGTCCCGCAGCTTTCAGCATACGGTTCATTACTGCCTGTCCAATCCCGTCCTGCGGGAATGCCTGCACATACATGCACTCTATCTGTTCCTCATCAAATTCCCTTAGTATCCGGAATAAACTACGCGCCACAGCCGCCATATCCTCTCTGTCTCCGGTCACCTTTACGCTGTCTGCGTCATACAGATGCTCGTCCTGACGCGAGACAATCACTCCTGTCTTTCTTCCGTTTTTTGAATCCTCCAAAAGCAGCTGTTTTATTTTATCAGAAACCGCAGCCGGATCTCCTGTCACAATGGTCAGTTCTCCCTGCGGTGCGTAATGTCTGTATTTCATCCCCGGTGCTTTTGGCGCCTCCGTGTTTGTCACGTCCAGCATCGTCGGATCCAGACACACCTCCCCCAGCACCTGCTGCAACATCTCCTGTGTCACATGGCCCGGTCTTAATATTACCGGAATATCCTCTGTCAGATCAATGATGGTTGACTCCACGCCGATCCCGACTTGTCCACCGTCGAGAAGCATTTCAATCTTCCCGTTCATATCCTCATACACATATTTTGCAAGCGTCGGCGAAGGCCTTCCCGAAACGTTTGCACTCGGCGCGGCCACAAAACCGCCCGCCTGCTCAATAAATGCCTGCGCCACCTCATGATCCGGAAGCCTGACCGCTACGGTATCCAGTCCCCCCGTTGTCTCCTTTGGCACAATCTCCGCCTTTTTTAAAATCATGGTAAGCGGTCCCGGCCAAAAGTGCTCTGCAAGCACATATGCCTGCCTCGGAATATCTACCGCAATCTTTTTCATATCCTCCACACGGCAAATATGAACAATCAGCGGATTATCCGACGGCCTTCCTTTTGCCGCGTATATTTTACGCGAGGAATCCGGACTGAGTGCATCTCCGCCGAGCCCGTACACCGTTTCCGTCGGAAATGCCACAAGACCGCCACTGCGAATTATTTCCCCGGCCTGACAAATCGCCTCTTTATCTATTGTCTCTTTCGGGCATATTACCCACTTTGTCTGCATTTTGCAACCTCTTTTTTCGGTCATTTTTCACTTAGTATACCACATCATTTAAATATTGCAAAATCCCAATCGAAATATTCCATGCCATTTTTTCCTGATACGCACTCTGTATCAGACGCTCAGCCTCCTCACCGTTTGACAAAAACCCGCATTCCACAATAATTGTAGGCACCGACGACTTCTTAAGAAGATAGTAACTTCCGTTCTTTTTCGCCTCTCTGTCATTGCTTTCATCCACACCCTTTCGAAGCTGCTGCTGCATCAGTTCTGCAGCCTTTCCGCCTTCCTCCGACGACTCATAATAAAACACCTGTGCTCCGCTCACCTTTTCCGAGGTATAACTGTTCTGATGAATACTGACCGCCAAAACCGCCCCCGAAGCCTCAATCACTGCCAGGCGATTTTTTAAATCTTCTATTTTTTTATTCGGACTCTCCGCCCGGTACAGGCCCGCATCGCTGTTTCTGGTCATGACAACCGTCACATCCTGCTGCTCAAGATATTTTTTTATTAGAAAAGCAATCGCCAAATTAATGTCCTTTTCCAGCGCACCATTAATTCCGACTTTTCCCGGATCATCACCGCCATGTCCTGCATCTATAATCACAATCTTCCGCTCTTTTTGTTTTTGCAGACTCATGGTATATTGTGCGGCCGTCCCGGCCAGATAATACATCGAAACAAGAAGACAAACCGCCATTAGAGTCGAAACGATTTTATGTCTCAAAACGAACACTCCGGACTATCTCATTATTCTATATATATGCTTCTCCACACAAAAACAGACCACTGAAGCGGTCTGTTTTTCTATCACTATTCATCTGTCTCTATCACTTGTATCTCTACAGGATCCTGCTGTGCTCCCCCTTCTTCCTCTAAAGCCGCTTCGCCCGTTTCCTGCACGCCTGCAAAGGCCGTCGCAAGATACGCTTCTATTGCATCCCAGATTTCCGCTTTTTCAAGTCCGAGTTTCCACGCCGCTACTCCCGCAAGTCGGTATCCGGACATCAGACTGAGTTTTGCTGTCATGCTCTCCATATCCTCAAGCCAAATCTGATATTTGGCTCCGTCTGCTTCAAACTCCGCAAAATTCTGCTGCGTCTCATCATCCCATGTCGCTGTCACACCATTCTGCGCCAGGACATTATCCGCGCCCGACATTGTAAATGCTTCCGAACTTACTCCATCCGCAATTTTCCACAGACGTGTGTAAAACGGCACTGCATTGATTACCTTTGATGCCGGAACATCTTTCAGCGTATTTTCAATTCCGGCTTTTACATAATTATAAGAAGCTACACTACCCGCCTGCTGCGAACCGCCGTAGTGTTCATCGTATCCCATAATAATAAAGTAATCAACTACCTCTCCCTGCGCTGCTCTTCCATAATGCGCCGTATATTCCGTCGGTACGTAGTTGTCTACCGATAACACAATTCCGTTCTGTCTACAGGAAATGGAAAGTTCTCGCAAAAATTGCACATAATCTTCTCCCGCTTCCTGCGGTACCTCCTCGAAATCGATGTTGATTCCGTCAATCTGATAAGAAAGCGTTGTCTGAATCAAGTTATTTACCAAAGTTTTTCGATTTGTTGTTGTCGCTAAAATCTGTGCAATATCCACCTCATTGGTAAAATTATCAATCAGCGCCCACACTTCCATACCCTTTGCATGCATACTGTCTACATAAGACTGATCCGCAATCGAATCAAAATTTCCGGAATTGTCACTTAAGAAAAACCAGGTCGGTGAAATGGTAGTAATCCCCTTGGTTGACGCCAGAAGTTCCTCCACCCCTGCATTCGCCGTAGCATTTGTCACCTGATGCCAAACCAGATTAATCGGGTATTCTTTCACTATCGAAGTATATACCGGCGCAACATACGTCCCCGGTAATGCAATCTGTTCATCTCTTACATCCCCAAGTCTTTTATTTTCCACATATCCGATGACAGCGTCCGATGTCTTTACCTTCGACCATGTTTCCATTTCATCCAGCACATAAACAAGATCGCCTTTTTTCACATCACAAAGTATGTCACTTTTAATGCCTCCCTGATATCTTACCGCTGTATCCTTACTGATAGTTGCCATCTGCCCTGTCTTCGCCTCCAGATACATCTGGATACGCGCCGGCTGTTCATAAACCGAGCAGAGAACATCTGCAAACTGAAGCACAAAATCCAGTTCCACATACGGCACTTCATCCTGCTGCACCCAGATCGGTTTTGCATGCTCTTTCGTTTCACCGGCAATCACATACGAGGCGGAATTTACCGGAATCTCATAAAGCTGTGTCGGTGTCGTAAACAAAAGCAGTTTTTCATGCCTGTCATAATAAAATTTATCATTCAAATTCTGCTGTACAAACGTAAGCGGAAGATAATAATTACCCTCACGCTGCAACGCCTTATCTGCAACCACTTCATCACCGACAATCAGCGCCGCCTGTTCCTGCGTGATACTATAATACTCCGACAGGTCCATTTGCTCCTTGGAATAAGAATATTTGTCATACAACTTTACTCCTACGGTTGCGCCTCCCACAATCAAAATCAATAAAATCGCAATCAACACCGGAATCCAGCCCTTTCTGTTCCCGCGTTCAAACTCTTCATCAAATATGTCATCTTCAAACAAATCTTTGTCCATTTTTTCCTTCGCCATAAGTCCATTCTCCTTTTATCGCAATTACACCATCCCCAGTATACCAAATTCGCCCCATTTCGTCATTCTTTTTTTACAAAAAACGAACCGGCCGTTTTACAATACAAGCACTAACATAGAGGGGCTCTTCTACTGCCTTTGCAAAACGTACCGGTTCGCTTCATTTGGAGTTTTTCATGACTTATTTCGTTTTAAGGTTCTACCCAATCGTATCTGATCGCCGCAATCTCACCGCGATCATTTAACTCAACATCTGCCATATATCCTGATTTCCCGTAACTGCTTCCTATCTCCCGCACTCTGATGTCCGGGGTCTTTTCTGCACGGATACAGGACTCGATTTGATTTTTCATGATTCGCATCAGACAAATCTGCAGATCAATCCCTCTCAAAAGAGAGTTCAGTTCATCTTCCGACAAGAAAAATCCTCCTCTCTGCAATAAAGTCTCTCCGCACACAGACCAAAAAGAAAAAGTGAAATACTATCATAATTCGTGATTACGGAGAAATAAACTGATAAGACTAAATAAGAGATGTTCCCGACATGCACAATAAAATATACTCTCCCTGTCATAAATAAAACTTTTGTCTTTTTTAATTGAATTATGTGAAAATTTTTAGGATTTGAAAAAAACAGACACTTCTGTGCCTAAAAGACATACAATAAACCGATAACAATTTATTGCTAAACCGTATTAAACTTGGTAAGCAAGCATATGCTTACTGCTAAAAGATTCCTCTTCCCATGAGGACTGAATGTGTCATGCCTCCTTTCAGTGCAAGACTGTCAGGACGCATCTCCTATGTAAAGTATAGGTTAAACCGGTATTTTTTTCAAGCAAAATCTTAAAATTTTTGTGAAATCAACATTTCAAAATTCAACTTCTATTGACTAAAATCGTCATAAAGTATAAGATACAAATACAAAAAAGGATGTGATAATTATGAAAATCGAAAAAGTAAATGACCATCAGATTAAATGCACCCTCACAAGTGCAGATCTTGCAAATAGAGAACTGAAACTGAGCGAACTAGCTTACGGAAGCGAAAAAGCCAAAAACCTGTTCCGCGACATGATGCAGCAGGCAGCGTTTGAATTCGGTTTCGAAGCCGAAAATATTCCGCTTATGATTGAGGCAATTCCGATCGGTGCTGACTCCATCATCCTTATCATCACCAAGGTCGAGGATCCGGAAGAAATCGATACACGTTTCTCCAAATTCTCCCCTTCCGTATCGGAAGATGATGATTACGGACAGGATGCATCATCACTCGCATCTGATTTTGCGGACGATGTGCTCGATCTTTTCCACAAAATGGAGGCCTCTGTCAAAAAATCAGCCCCTGCTTCCGCTGCTCCTTCCAAAGAAGCTCCGGTTGACAAAGAGCCGGCATTCCCGCGCCTTGTCAGCACGCAGAAGCTCGATGATCTTTGTACCCTTTCAAGAATCGTTGCTCCGTTTTATAAGGAAGCAAATTCTCTGTACAAAAATCCAATTGGCGGAGCTTACGCGCTAATGCTTACCAAAGGAACACTTTCCCTTTCGGAGTTTGGACGCGTATGTAACATCGCCTCCGAATACGGAACCCTTGAAAAAGCCGAAGCGCCAAAACAGGCTTATATCCAGGAACACTATGAGGAAATCATTCGCGACAATGCGGTAGAATCCCTCTCACAAATTTAAAAAAATCCCCCGGCTCAACATAAGGCCGGGGGATTCCTTTTTCTCATCTTATCTTTCGTTGATTGCTTTAAGAAGCGCATCCACATCCATTCCGTGAACCATTGCTGCCTCTTCTAAACTTTCGCCCTGTGCAGACGGACATCCTACACAGTGCATACCTGCTTCCATCAAAATCGGAATAATAGTCTGATCCTTGCGGATGATTTCACCGATTGTCATGTCTTTTGTTATCATTTCCATTTCTATTTCCTCCTTATTGCTTCATTAATTACGGTTTTACTCTTGTAAGTATACATCTTTCCCTTTCCCCGCGCAACTATTCATTTTTTGCCAACTCATTTTGGTCAGCACAATGCTTTCTCGCAAATCGGGCATACAAAACAAAACATAAAACACTGCCTGCTACCACCAGACCGATTATCATCAGGGCACAGTGCAAAAAGAACGCATCCGGCAAAATAGTGATGACCGGATCGGTTTCCGGATCAAAAATCCAATAATCATTGTCAAATGCAATCCGGTGAAACAGCACAAATGCCTTATCCCAGTTCATCGCTATCAGCGTTCCGAGCAGCGTCGGTATCACTATCGTAATGATACCCGTATACTTCAGATAGCGCCCGCCTCTCCGTTTTTTCTGCGCAAAAATCAGCCAAAAACCCAGAATCGCCGTTACAAGCGCCATTTTCTGGAACAGAACAAAAATCACTTTCACTTCTTCAAAATGTATTTTCCCGGTCTCCGACATCGCAAGCGTCGGAAACTCAAGTTCCTCATCCGTAAACATCGAATTGTAATCGATTAGCACATCATAATTCTCCCGAATCTCATCCTTCGGAATCCCGGACTCCCACTCAATGTCCAAATGCTCTATGTCCATGTAATAGAGCGGTCGGAAATTCAGCGTAAACGTCACCGAAAATGAAAGAATAAAAAGGAACAATATAAAGGCCGTCATCCCATCGAAAAGAACGTGTAAAAATCCTTTTTGCTTCATAGATTTCTCCCTTCCGGCAAAAAAGCCTCTTCTGCCATGTCCATAGTACCAGTTTTTCTGCGTTTTGTACACAAAAAAGAACAAGGCTTTTCTTGACTTGTATACAATCTATCCTTTATAATGCAAATGAAAGAATAAGCGTAGTTTTATTCGTAACTTGCGGTGTTTTTTCACCGTTTAAACATTTCAAAATAATTTTAATAGGAGGCTATTTCAAATGAAACCAGAATGGACAGATTTTGTAGGCGGCAAATGGGAACATGAAATCAATGTACGCGATTTCATCCAGAAAAACTACACTCCATATGACGGAGATGATTCCTTCCTTGCAGGCCCTACACAGAACACAACAGATTTATGGGCAATGGTTATGGATTTAACCAAGAAAGAAAGAGAAGCAGGCGGTGTCCTTGATATGGATACAAAAGTTGTTTCTACTATCGTTTCTCATGGCCCTGGATACCTTGATAAGAGCAAAGAAACAATCGTAGGTTTCCAGACAGACGCTCCTTTCAAACGTTCTATGCAGCCATACGGTGGTATCAACATGGCTAAGGCAGCTTGTACAACTAACGGATACACAATTGATCCAGAAATCGCTGAGTTCT
>JAGAOK010000009.1 GCA_017623815.1 Lachnospiraceae bacterium | reverse complement strand
TATTTCTATGCGTTTTCCTATGTGATTGCAACAGAGGAAGGACAAGAACCGGAATTTAACAACGACAGAGAAAACCATTTTAAGTTCTTAAAAGAACAGGGTTTTGACGTGGTAGAATATATCAGAGTCAATGCAGAAAATGTTGGCAAGGCAATAGAATCCTATGCCGAGAAGGTAAAAACATATGACATTCCGTCTGACGGACTGGTACTTTCGTATTGTGACCTGGATTATTCATCTTCTCTTGGGCTGACAGCAAAATTCCCGCGTCATTCCATTGCATTCAAATGGGCGGATGAGATTGCAGAGACGACGCTCCGTGAGGTGGAGTGGAGCCCGAGCCGTACCGGACTGATCAATCCGGTGGCGATTTTTGACGAGGTGGAACTGGAAGGCACCACGGTCAGCCGCGCAAGCCTTCATAACATTAGTTATATGAAGGCACTCGACCTTGGTATCGGCGACAAAGTGACCGTATATAAAGCCAACATGATCATTCCGCAGCTTGCGGAAAACCTGACGCGCAGTGGAATGATGCAACTTCCGACAGAGTGCCCGGCGTGCGGCGGAGAAGTGGAAGTGCAGGCGGCAAATGAGGCTGAAGTGCTGTGTTGTATTAATCCGGATTGTCCGGCAAAAAAACTGAAATCATTTTCACTCTTTGTCAGCAGAGACGCCATCAACATTGATGGTTTGTCGGAGGCAACTCTGGAGAAATTTATCGGAAAAGGCTTTATTCAGGAATACTCTGATTTGTTCCGACTGGACAGATACAAAGATGACATCACACAGATGGAAGGCTTTGGCGAAAAATCCTACAAGAAACTGATTGAAAATGCAGACAAAGCACGCGAAACAAGTTTGCCGAGGGTAATTTATGCACTCGGAATTCCGGGCATCGGGTTAGCTAACGCTAAGGTGCTTTGCAAATTCTTTGACTATGACCTTGAAAAAATCCGCACGGCGCAGGCAGAGGAACTTGCGACAGTGGAGGGCATAGGAGAGGTGCTTGCATCCGGAATCTGTGACTATTTTGCTAATGAGGCAAACAATGCGGTGCTCGACAGACTTATGGAGCAATTGCAAATTGAAAAGCCGCAGGTAAATGAAGCGCAGCAGACACTGGAAGGACAGATTTTTGTTATCACCGGGTCACTCAATCATTTCGGAAACCGCAGCGAACTCAAAGAATTGATTGAGGCGCGTGGTGGAAAAGTGACGGGAAGCGTGACAAGCAAAACAAACTACCTGATTAACAACGACATCACATCCACTTCCGGCAAAAACAAAAAGGCCAAGGAACTTGGTGTGGAGATCATTGATGAAGAAGGTTTTCTTGCGATGGCAGGTATTGAGGTATAACATAGACGAAAAGAAAGGTTTGTGATATACTACCAGTTGATTAAAATTAAGAAACCGAGGTTAAGAGAATGCCAATTAAGATACAAAGCGATCTTCCGGTAAAGGAAATACTGGAAAATGAAAATATATTTGTGATGGATGAAAAAAGAGCGCTCGGACAGGAGATTCGTCCGCTGAAGATTTGTATTTTAAATCTGATGCCGCTCAAGGAAGATACAGAACTTCAGCTTCTTCGTGCGATGTCAAATACGCCGCTTCAGGTGGATGTTGACTTTATGAAGACGAGTACCCATGTGTCACAGAACACGTCGGCAAACCATCTGAACCGTTTTTATAACACGTTCGATGAACTGAAAGACAAACGCTATGATGGTCTGATTATCACAGGTGCACCGGTTGAGCAGATGGAATATGAAGAGGTGGATTACTGGGAAGAACTGTGTCAGATTATGGAGTGGTCGAAGGAAAATGTAACCTCTACCTTCCATATTTGCTGGGGAGCCCAGGCAGGACTTTATTATCATTTCGGACTTCCGAAAATCGGCCTTCCGGAAAAGATGTTCGGTATTTTTGAACACAAAGTGATGAACCGGAAGATTCCGCTGGTAAGAGGATTTGACGATTATTTCGTGGCTCCGCACAGCCGACACACGACCGTTTCGCCGGAGGCGATTCACGCGACAGAAGGGCTTATAGTACTGGCAGAGTCAGAGAAAGCGGGAGTGCTTTTATGTATGACTCCGGACGGGAAGCAGATTTTTGTCATGGGACATCTCGAGTATGACCGTGTGACACTTCAGAATGAGTATGAAAGAGACCTTGCAAAAGGACTTCCGATTAAAATGCCGGAGAATTACTTCCCGGATGATGATGCAGGGAAACGCCCGCATCTGCAGTGGCGTGCGCACAGCAACAATTTGTACAGCAACTGGCTAAATTATTACGTGTATCAGCTCACGCCATATGAGTGGTAAGAATATTGCTTTGAATGTTTTATGCGAGAGGTCTTGGTGCTCTCGTATAAAACATTTGACAGATAGTATAAAGTTCAGTACACTTATTTCAGTGTCATTCCTTTCACATACGAAAGGACAAATCTACATGACAAACAATTCTAATCAAAATACAGCTCCTTATCAGGGGCAGAATCACCAAAAGAAAAAATTGAAAGATCTGAATTT
>JAGAOK010000080.1 GCA_017623815.1 Lachnospiraceae bacterium | reverse complement strand
CTCCGCAGGTGATGAGCCGGATGGATCTGCGAAGTTCTTTGCGACTGCGTTCCAGAATGAAAAGATGAAGGAAGCAGTTATGAAGCTGTTGAATGAGCGTGACGGTTTGGCACTCGGTATCTGTAACGGTTTCCAGGCGCTCATCAAGTTAGGTCTGGTACCTTACGGTGAGGTTTGCGGTCAGAAAGAGGATTCACCGACACTTACCTTCAATACAATTAACCGTCACATTTCCAAGATGGTTTACACGAAGGTTGTTTCTAACAAATCGCCTTGGCTGTCACTTGCAGAAGTAGGAAAGACCTATGTCAGCCCTGCATCTCACGGTGAGGGACGTTTCGTTGCTCCGAAGGAGTGGATTGACAAGCTCTTTGCAAACGGTCAGGTAGCAACGCAGTATGCAGACTTTAACGGAAATATTTCCATGGATGAAGAGTGGAATGTAAATGGTTCTTACGCATCCATCGAAGGTATCACATCTCCGGATGGTAGATGCTTTGGTAAGATGGCACATGCAGAGCGTCGCGATGAGGCGGTTGCAATCAACATTTACGGTGAGCAGGATCTTAAGATCTTCGAATCCGGTGTGGCATACTTTAAGTAAAAATAGCATGAATATGTGAGGATTTCCCTCGGCGGATAGCATGATAGCTGTCTGCCGGGGGATTTTTGTGTTTGAGGTGGATTGTCCGTGAATCGGTCATTTTTTTAGCGTTTGGGTCAAAGTAACAAAAACATATTGACACTTTGTATTGTTTGTATTACTATGAATAATACAAAAAGCCAAAAGCAAGTTGAGCAGACTCAAATGGAGGAACGCTATGATCATAGTTTTACAGGACGGATCGGAGATACCGGTTTTTAAACAGATAAGGAACCAGATTGTAATGGGCATCTCGGACGGAAGGCTGGCACCCGGCGAAAAGCTTCCGACGGTACGGGGATTGGCCGAGGAAATCGGAATCAATTCCATGACAGTAAATAAGGCGTATCAGCTTTTGAAGCAGGAAGGATACATCGTTACAGACAGGCGAAACGGTGTGCGGGTGAGAGAAGAGATTGAACAGACATCCGGACTTACGGCGGAAGCGGAGCAGGAGCTTGCAAGGCTGGTTTCGGAGGCGAAGATCCGGGGAATGTCGCGGAATGATTTTGTGGCACTGGTAGATGCATATTTTGAAAAGGGGAGGCAAGGAAAATGAGTATTAGTATTACAGGATTGATTTTGTGTATCGGAACTTATCCATGCATACTGCTTATGTATGTATTGTTAAAAAATGAAGCGCAGTCAGGCAAAGGGATATATTATGGTGTTACCATTCCGAAGGAATATCGGAAAGCGCCGGAATTGCAGACGGTTACAGAAGAATATAACAGGCAGATGAAAAGGATCCTTTGGGGGATGTTAATCCTGCCGCTTCCGTCTTTGTTTCTTCCGTGGGAGTCTATAGTGGTGGCTGTATGGATGATCTGGATTGCAATTTCCATCTTTATCTTCTTTGTGCCGTTTGGAATGGCAAATGCGAAACTAAAAGAAGTTAAGCAAGAGAAAAAATGGGACGTAGAAGCTGTGACAGATACAGAGGTGGAAATTAAAGAAGCAGGAATGATACGTCGTGTAAAATGGTGTCATTTTTTGCCGCCTTGTGTCATCAGTGTCATATTGGCTTTATGGGTAGCGGTCGGGGATTTTGGACCACGCCGTGAACCGTTGTTTATTATGGAACTGACCTTTGCGGGGATTTCCTTTTTGTTCTGGGCAGTAGCGGTTTGGCAGGATCGGGGGAAAACACAGATTATCAGTTATGACAGCGATGTCAATGTGAATTATAACCGTGCGAAAAAGAATTTATTTAAAAAGTTGTGGGTGTCGTGCGTATGGATCAATGTCGCCTATATGATATGGATGCTGTTTTGTGTGGATGAATGGGGAGGATTTACAAAAATGTTCTGGTGGGCGACTGTCGCATATGCGGTGGGAACACTGATTCCCGTGATATGGATGGGAAAGAAAATGGTCGCGTTGGATAAGCATTATGAAGCGAGCAGAAATAAGGTTACAAGTGTAGATAACGATGAAAACTGGATTTGGGGGATGATGTATTATAACCCGAAAGACAGGCGGGCGATGGTAAATAAGCGTGTGGGAGTAGGAACTACCATAAATATGGCAACAAAAGCCGGTAAGGCAACGGTACTGTTTCTGGTACTGACGCTTCTGTCATTTCCGATTATTTCTATTTGGATCATTATGCTGGAATTTACGCCGATACAGCTGATGACAGATGGAAATCAGATTGTGGCAAACCATTTGAGAGAGGAATGTGCGATTTCCATGCCTGCAATTGAGGAGGTCGAACTTTTGTCAGAACTTCCGAAGATGTCACGAAATAGTGGCACAGCTATGGAAAATTTGCGGAAAGGAAGCTGGAGTGTCAGAGAAGAAGGAAACTGCACCGTATTTCTGGATCCGAGAAATGAGTTGTTTTTGCGAATCGAAACACCGAGCAGACGATATTATTTGAGCGGCGTAAGCGATGCAGAGACGCAGGAAGTGTATGATGCAGTTGTGTCATGGCAGAAGAACGTGGAGAAGAAGTAGAAATGAGAGTCATGTCAAAGAAAGAAAAATCCAAAAAGAAAAAGGGAATCTTACACTATATAGCAATATGGCATGGAAGGACCGGATTTTGCAGGGGAAAAATCTGCAGTTTCTCGAATCGTTGGCCAGGGATAATCTTAGTGCTTATCGAATCATATTTTATATGAAGTCAGCTCCTGATGATGCAACAACAAGCTACGGAGTACTTGGAAATACGGAGACGGGAAGAATTGTCGCTTTTTATTTGAAAGATGCTTTCCCGGAGTAACTAAAAAAGTAGGGAACAAAAAAGAACCCCTTTCATCAGGCACTGCAATGTCTATGAAAGGGGTTTTGCAATCTTTATTCTTCTACTTCGATTTCAGCACCTTCTTCTGAATCTGCCTCAATTTCGATTTCGGCCGGTTCTGTTTCAGAGCCTTCCGCCGGAACTTCAATGATATTTTCATCCAGGAATTCATTGATGTCCTGTGCTTCGATTTCTGTGGCTCCGTCTTCAGCAGTGGTTTCAATCGTAGTGTCGGCTACAGGAGCGGCTTTCTGTTTTGTGAAATAAACAAGACATACGCACGCACCGATCAGGGCAGCTACTACTAAAATGCCAACGAGCCACGCAAGGACTTTATTGCGTTTACGCTTTTTCTCTAATTCTTTTCTGTTTTTCTTTGCATACTTGTATGCTTCCATTTTTTTCTGACTCATGATGGATTCCTCTCTTTGTAATGTTTTATACTTATCCTTATTTTAGTGAACTTTAAAATGATTGTAAAGGATAAATGTGAAAAAACTGTGTAAGGAGTATTGACAATAAGGTGGGAAGTGCATATAATAACACATGAACAGATATTCATATGAAAAGTCATTCAAATAAAAGGAGGGTACCATGGCAGGAAATCAAAAGGAAGCAATGCAGTGTGAATGCATGCATGTGCATCAGGATATGATCGAGATGGTAGAAGAGCATATGCCACAAGAAGAGCAGCTTGCGGATCTGGCAGAGTTTTTCAGGGTGTTCGGAGATACCACGCGAATTCGTATTTTGTATGTACTCATGTGCAGTGAGGTTTGCGTGTGTGATATTGCGAATCTACTGGGAATGACCCAGTCTGCGATTTCGCATCAGCTGCGTATTTTAAAACAGATGGATCTGGTAAAGAACCGCCGGGAGGGAAAAACGATTTTTTATTCTCTGGCGGACGGTCATATTAAGTCGATTTTAAGTCAGGGATTAGAGCATATTAACGAATAAAACGGAGGAATGAAGGATGAAAAAGACAATTATGTTAGAGGAACTGGAATGTGCGCACTGCGCAGCAAAAATGGAGAAAGCGGTAGGAGAACTGGCTGGAGTGGAGAGCTGTAGTGTAAATTTCCTGACACAGAAGATGGAGATTACAGCCGATGATGGGGCGATGGCAGATATACTCAAAGCGGCGGAAAAAATTGTAAAGAAAATAGAACCGGATGTAGAGTTTGTAGTAAAGTAACGGGCGGTGTCAGTAAATGAGCAAAAAATTAAAGAAAAGACTACGTAGAATTATCGCAGGAATCATCTGCTTCGGGCTTTGCATAGCAGCGGAAAAGGCATTACCGAATCTAAATGACAATATTTTGCTGATTGCATACCTTCTCACATATTTTATTGTGGGAAATGATGTGGTAAAAAGTGCTGCGGCAAAAATCAGACAGGGACAGGTGTTTGACGAAGAATTCCTGATGGTGATTGCAACGGTCGGAGCTTTTTTGATCAGCGAATATCCGGAAGCAGTGGCTGTTATGCTGTTCTACCAAATCGGGGAATGGTTCCAGTCCTATGCGGTAAATAAATCGAGAAAGTCGATCAGAGAACTGATGGATATCCGTCCGGACTACGCGCATGTGATGCGAAACGGAGAAGTGCAGACGGTGGATCCGCAGGAAGTAAAGCGGGAAGAACGGATTCAGGTAAAGCCGGGGGAGAGAATTCCTCTTGACGGAGTGATTGTAAGCGGAGAGACTTCGGTGGATACGATGGCGCTGACGGGAGAGAGCCTGCCGAGAGACCTTCGGGAGGGAGATGAAGTGATCAGCGGATGCGTGAATCTTTCCGGAGTGATTGAGGTAAAGGTCAGCAAAGAGTTTGGGGAATCTACGGTAACAAAGATACTCGATCTTGTGGAGAACTCTGCGTCGAAAAAGGCGGAAACAGAGAATTTTATTACGAAGTTTGCAAGATATTACACACCGGCGGTTGTGGTATTGGCAACTGCGCTGGCACTGATTCCGTCCCTGATTACCGGGGCATGGACAGTCTGGGTATATAGGGCACTGTCGTTTCTTGTAATTTCATGCCCGTGCGCGCTGGTGATTTCGGTTCCGCTTAGCTTTTTCGGTGGTATCGGAGCTGCAAGTAAGAATGGAATACTCGTAAAGGGAAGCAATTACCTTGAGGCCTTGGCAAGTACTAAGATTGCCGTGATGGACAAAACAGGAACACTTACCAGAGGAACGTTTGCAGTCTCCCATATTGAGGCGGTCGGATGCGATGAAAAACAAGTGTTATTCTACGCGGCTTATGCAGAGCGATTTTCAAACCACCCAATCTCCAAATGCCTGGTGAGCGCATGCGACATGACAACGGTGTCAGAAGATGCCGGAAGCGGCAGAAAATCAAAGGTAGAAGAGATTGCCGGTCATGGTGTTATTGCGGAGTATGAGGGGAAGGAAATCGCAGTCGGCAATGAAAAATTAATGGCGCGGCAGCTAAAAAATAACGCATGGAATAAAATAAAGGGTGATATCTCTACGGGAACGGTTTGTCATGTGGCCTACGGTGAAGAGTACATGGGCTATGTACTGATTGAAGATCAGTTGAAGGCAGATGCCAAAGATTGTATTGACGGCTTGAAAAAAGAGGGCGTAGATCGGATTGTCATGTTGACGGGTGACCACAAAAAGGTGGCAGACAAAGTGGCCGGACAGATCGGGATCAAAGAATATTACGCGCAGCTCTTGCCGGGAGATAAAGTGGATCATGTAGAAACGCTTTTCGCAGAAAAACCGGAGTCAGGCAAACTTCTCTTTGTCGGAGACGGAATGAATGATGCACCGGTGCTGGCAAGGGCCGATATCGGAATAGCAATGGGAGGCCTTGGAAGTGATGCGGCCATCGAGGCGGCGGATATTGTCATTATGACGGATGAGCCGAGCAAGATTGTGCAGGCGATGCGGATTTCGCGTAAAACACTTCAGATTGTAAAGCAGAACATTGTGTTTGCCATCGGAGTTAAGGTGCTGGTGCTGTTATTAGCTGCACTTGGAATGGCATCGATGTGGGCAGCGGTATTTGCAGATGTCGGAGTGGCTTTTTTGGCGATACTGAATGCAATGCGTGCGTTGAAAATTAAATAACGATGCGAATTTTATAAAAGCATGGCAAGGACTGTTGAGAGTTCTTGTCATGTTTTTTTTTCTGTGGTAAAATGAGTTCGTTTTCAGGGGAAACAGGTGCGAAACCTGTGCGAGCCCGTCGCCGTAAGGCAACAGATATGATCAGGCCTACCCGTTTGCCGCAAAAGCGGGGACACGTCATTGGCGCATGCTGAGAAGACGGTCTGATTTGTGCCGAGCCGGAATATCCTGAAATCAAAGCCTCTCGCATCCGATGGATATGCTGCGGCAGCCGGCACAGAGAGGGAATATTAAGATTAAGGAGAATACATGAATGAAACAGATGAAAATTAAAAAACACCTGTCATTATTCCTTTGTATGATGCTGATTGCGGCTATGGCACTGATTACAACAGGTTGTAATGGCAACAACGGAGCACAGAAGACAGAGACTGCGCAGCAGACAACAGCAACAGATGGTGCACAGGCAGAGAAGTCTGCAGAATCGGAACCGACGATCGTCGGCGAAGGAAATACGGTATTTACATTTACTGTAGTAGATGCAGATGGCGCGGAAACATTTTTTGAAGTGCATACCGATAAGACAACCGTCGGAGAGGCACTGCTTGAAAATAATCTGATTGCCGGCGAAGATAGTGATTACGGTCTTTATGTGAAGGAAGTAAACGGTATCCCGGCAGATTATGACAAAGATGGTGCTTATTGGTCGTTTTATGTGGATGGTCAGTACGCACAGTCCGGCGTAGATACCACAAATATTGAAGAGGGTAAAACATATACCTTTAAATATGAGAAAGCATGAAACTGACAATCAGAGAAATGACATTATTTGGAATGCTTGGGGCAGTTATGTACTGCTCCAAGATTTTTATGGAGGTTCTGCCCAATGTACACCTTTTGGGAGTCTTTACCATTGCTTTTACCATTGTATATCGAAAAAAAGCATTGTATCCGATTTATGTGTACGTGATGTTAAACGGACTGTTTGCAGGATTTAACATGTGGTGGATTCCATACCTGTATCTATGGACAGTCCTTTGGGGCGTGGTGATGCTTCTTCCGAAACATACGCCTAAAGTTGTATATATATTGCTTTGCGGTGCGCACGGATTCTTATTTGGTACGTTATATGCACCGGCTCAGGCACTGATGTTTGGGCTTGATTTTAGAGGGATGATTGCATGGATTATCGCAGGTCTTCCTTACGACTGTGTGCATGGAGT
This sequence comes from Lachnospiraceae bacterium, assembly GCA_017623815.1. Lineage (GTDB taxonomy): Bacteria > Bacillota > Clostridia > Lachnospirales > Lachnospiraceae > SVFI01. Next base: position 31,128 of record JAGAOK010000080.1, on the reverse strand, counting down.
TGCAAATTTGTTTGTCGGGATATTAATTGCACCGATGGTCAGTCTCCTTCGCAGACTGGATAAAGTGGTGTATGAGTAGGAAGTTATATATAATAAAGCAGTTTATAAAAAATTAAGAAACCGCAACCCCGCATAAACACAGGGGTTGCGATATTTTTACAAAAGAATTAGCACTCACCCCTTGACAGTGCTAACAATTTCGTATAAAACGGAACTAGAAGCGGAAACATAAGTAGTAAAAGGAGGAGACGAAGTTATGAACATTTCAAAATTTACACAAAAGTCATTGGAAGCAGTTAACGGTTGTGAAAAACTTGCTTATGAATTCGGAAATCAGGAAATTGATCAGGAACATTTGCTGATGAGTCTTCTCATGGTGGAAGACAGCTTGATTCTGAAACTGATCGAAAAGATGGAGATAAATAAAGAGCACTTTACGGATAGGTGTCGTCAGGCACTGGCAAAGCGCGTGAAGGTAAGCGGCGGGCAGCTTTATATGAGCCAGGCATTAAATCAGGTGCTTGTCATGGCAGAGGATGAGGCAAAAGCGATGGGAGATGCCTATGTATCCGTGGAGCATCTGTTTCTTTCCATGTTAAAGCAGCCAAATGCCGAGATGAAAAAGCTGTTTGGTGAGTACGGGCTTACAAGAGAACGTTTTTTGCAGGCACTTTCTACGGTGCGCGGAAATCAGCGAGTGACCAGTGATAATCCGGAAGCCACCTATGATACACTGGAAAAATACGGACAGGATTTGGTGGAGCGTGCACGGAGTCAGAAGCTTGACCCGGTTATCGGGCGCGATAATGAGATACGAAATGTGATTCGTATTTTATCGCGAAAAACAAAGAACAATCCGGTTCTGATCGGAGAGCCGGGGGTCGGAAAGACAGCCGTGGTGGAAGGATTGGCACAACGAATTGTGCGTGGGGATGTTCCGCAGGCACTGAAGGATAAAAAGATTTTTGCACTTGATATGGGGGCACTTGTGGCGGGGGCAAAATACCGCGGCGAATTTGAGGAACGCTTAAAAGCAGTGCTTGAGGATGTGCGAAAGAGCGACGGACAGATTATTCTGTTTATTGATGAGCTGCATACCATTGTCGGCGCCGGAAAAACGGATGGAGCGCTGGATGCGGGAAATATGTTAAAACCGATGCTGGCAAGAGGAGAACTTCACTGTATCGGTGCGACTACATTGGATGAGCACAGACAATATATCGAAAAGGATGCCGCTTTGGAGCGGAGATTCCAGACGGTTATGGTGGAGGAGCCGACCGTGGAAGATACGATTTCCATTTTGCGAGGATTAAAGGAACGCTACGAAGTGTTCCACGGTGTAAAAATCATGGACAATGCGCTGGTGAGTGCTGCAGTGCTTTCAAACCGTTACATTACAGATCGTTTTTTGCCGGATAAAGCTATCGATCTGGTAGATGAAGCCTGTGCTCTGATTAAAACAGAGCTTGACTCAATGCCGACAGAGCTGGATGAACTTTCCAGACGTGTGATGCAGATGGAAATTGAGGAAGCAGCGCTGAAAAAAGAAGATGACAATCTTTCCAAGGACAGACTTTCCGTGCTTCAGAAAGAACTTGCAGAGTTAAAAGAGGAACTGAGCAGTAAGAAAGCAACTTGGGAGAATGAAAAGAATTCCGTGGAAAAACTGCAGAAGTTAAGAGAAGAGATCGAGCAGGTGAGTGGTCAGATTCAGATTGCACAGCGTGATGGTAACCTGGAACGTGCAGCGGAGCTTTCTTACGGAACGCTTCCGACACTTAAAAAGCAGTTGGAAATCGAGGAAGAGGCGGTGGATAAGACGGAGCATACCCTTGTGCATGAAAATGTGAATGACGAGGAAATTGCCAAGATTGTATCGCGCTGGACAGGAATTCCGGTAGCGAAGCTGACGGAGGGAGAGCGTAACAAGACCTTGCATTTAGACGAAGAACTTCACAAGCGTGTTATCGGTCAGGACGAGGGGGTAACGAAGGTGACAGAGGCGATTATCCGCTCGAAAGCCGGGATTAAAGATCCGTCAAAACCAATCGGTTCCTTCCTGTTTTTAGGACCGACCGGTGTGGGAAAGACAGAACTGGCCAAGGCGCTGGCAGAAAATCTCTTTGATGATGAGAGCAACATGGTGCGTATCGATATGAGCGAATAGATGGAGAAGTACTCCGTATCACGTCTGATCGGAGCGCCTCCGGGATATGTCGGATATGAAGAAGGCGGACAGCTGACGGAGGCCGTGCGAAGACGTCCGTACAGTGTCGTGCTCTTTGATGAAATTGAAAAGGCGCATCCGGATGTATTTAATGTTCTTTTGCAAGTGCTCGATGACGGAAGGATTACGGATTCGCAGGGAAGAACAGTGGATTTTAAAAATACGATTCTGATTATGACCTCCAACATCGGTGCAGCCTATCTGCTGGATGGTATTTCGGAGGATGGGGCGATCCGCATGGAAGCGGAAGAAGCGGTGCTAAGCGAACTTCGGGGACATTTCAGACCGGAATTTTTGAATCGTCTGGATGAGACCATATTGTTTAAGCCGCTGACCAAAGACAATATAGGCGGAATTATCCGGCTTCTGCTTGAAGATATCAATCGTCGTCTGTCTGATAAAGAGATTCGGATCAGGCTGACCGAAAAGGCAGAAAAATTTATCGTGGAAAACGGATATGATCCGGTGTATGGCGCAAGGCCGCTCAAGCGTTTTGTGCAAAAGCATGTGGAGACACCGGCAGCCAGATTGATTCTCGAAGGGCGCGTTCGTGCCAAGGATGTGATTGAGATTGATGCAGGTGAAGATGCACTTTATGCAAAAGTCTAGTTTTCGCTCTTTTAAATTGCCGGAATTCGTGATACTCTAAGAAAAAAGGATGGGTGATAGAGATGATTCCAAAGGATCCGGTGATGCTTTTAAGTTTTGTGAATTTAAAACTGCGTGATTTTTATCCGTCGCTTGCAGCGATGTGTGAAGATCTGGATGTGGACGAGGCGCAGATTACAGAGCGTCTTGCTGGTATTAACTATAGCTATGACGCGGACAGAAATCAGTTTGTATAAATGGGAAGGATGAAGGCATGGAACCATGTACAGACAAGCAGGATAAAGCAAAGCAAAACGAAATAGAAATAGAAATAGAAATACAAAGTGAAGGAACGTTTTCTCTTAAAAAAGGGGAAAACGTTCTTTCTGTGCTTATAGAGCATGGGATGTTTGAAGTGTCGCACTGTGCAGGGCACGGAACCTGCGGAAGGTGCAGGGTGTGTTTTGTAAAAGGAGCCCCGCTCCCGCTTCCTGCAGATCGAAGGTTTTTTAAGCCTGATGAGCTTCGTAAGGGGTGGAGGCTTGCGTGCAAGGCAAAGCCGCAGGCAGACTGTGTCATTAAACTTCCGGAAAGCAGGGACGATATGTTTGTGCTGGATAGTTCGCTCTTTTTAAGCGGCGGAGAGCAGATGACGGAAAGAGAATCCGGATTAGAAGCTGCGGAAGACTTAATTGCAATTGCAGATCTGGGAACCACAACACTGGTGCTTCTTTTGGTGGAGGCAGAGAGTGCGAAGGTAATCCGCACTCATAAGCAGCTGAATCCGCAAAGAAAGTACGGTGCGGATGTGGTAAGTCGTATGGAGGCGGCACTTTCGGGAAAGGCTGTAGAATTGTCCGATATGGTCAATAAGGCGATAGGCGATGTGATTACGCAGTGGAAGGCAGAAGGATTGTTTCCGAAAAAGCTGGTTCTGGCGGGAAACACCATAATGACGCATCTTTACTTAAAACAGGATGTTTCGGGACTTTCCAAAGCTCCATTTAATCCGGTGACAACGGTGTCACTTCCTTTTGAAAGCGGCGGAATACAGGGTGTTACAATGCCGGCAGTTTCTGCGTTTGTCGGAGGGGATATTACGGCGGGAATGCTTGTGTGCAAAAAACAGATGGAAACGCAGCAGGTGTCATATGCGCTTTTGATAGATCTTGGAACGAACGGTGAGATGGTTCTTTTTACACCGGAGGGGAATTATGCGACGGCAACGGCAGCAGGTCCGGCATTTGAGGGCGGTTTTGAGCCGGGGCTGTACGGAGCGGATGTGATTGCCCTGGTGGCAGAGCTGCTCACCCGGGGCGTGATAGATGAAACGGGACTTATGGTGCAGCCTTATTTTGAAACGGGATATAAAATCGATACGTACTGTATCCGACAGGAGGAGATACGTACCCTTCAGACAGCAAAAGCAGCGGTCTTTGCAGGAATCCGCATTTTGCTGGAGGAAGCAGGTGTTTTGCCCGAGGAAGTCGAGCAGGTATATCTGGCGGGGGGATTCGGTTATAAACTGAGCACGGACGCAGCCTGTCAGATTGGACTGATTCCTTCGGCGTGGAGGGACAGGACAATAGCAGTGGGAAATACTTCGCTTGCAGGAACTTATTTGTATGCTTGCGGCGGCGACACAGAGGAACTTGTCGGGAATACAAGGAGTATAAATCTTGCAGAAAAAGATCATTTCAATGAATATTATCTGCAGGCCATGAACTTACGGGAGGAACGGGATTTTTCATGAATTTCAGAGATTTCTACAGCGGAAATGCGTTTGATGCCTATGAGTTTTTCGGAGCTCATATAGAGGGAGACGGTGTGTGGTTTCGGGTGTATGCACCGCAGGCAAAAGCAGTTTATGTTACAGGGGAGTTTTTTACGTGGGAGAAAAAGCAGATGGAGCATGGGTTTGACCCTGGCGTTTACACACTTTATGTGCCGCAGGCAAAGGCAGGGATGCTCTATAAATATGTGATTGAGGACCGGAATGGATTTTTTTGCGAGCACTGCGATCCGTATGGATTTGCCATGGAAAAAAGACCGGCGTTCGCGTCTGTAATCACGGACGTTTCTTCTTATCGATTTACAGATGACGCATGGCTGGAAAGGCGCAAAACAGCAGAAAAAAACTATAATCGTCCGATGAATATCTATGAAATGCATCTGGCTTCCTGGAAGAATGCGCAGGCAACAAAGGAGTGCCGGGACGGTGAGGAGATGCATTTTCCTACCTATATTGAGGTTGCGGAGGAACTGATTCCGTATTTGAAGAAAAATCATTTCAATTACATAGAGTGTCTGCCGCTGTCAGAGCATCCTGCGGATTGTTCATGGGGCTATCAGAATACGGGATTTTTTGCTCCGACGTCCAGATATGGTACGCCGGATGAACTAAAAGCATTTATCAATCTGTGTCATGCAAATGACATTGGCGTCATATTGGATTTTGTACCGATTCACTTTGCGATGGACAGCTATGGACTGGCAAAATTTGACGGTACCTCGCTGTACGAGTATGACACGGACGATGTCGGGAAAAGCGAGTGGGGAACCTGTAATTTCAATCATGCAAAAGGCGAGGTGGCCAGTTTTTTGCAGTCGTGTGCAAATTACTGGATCAAGGAATTTCATTTTGACGGCATTCGCATGGATGCAATCAGCAGAGCCATTTACTGGCGCGGAGATTCCAATCGCGGAGTGAATGACAAAAGTGTCATGTTTATAAAAAACATGAATTACGGACTGCATGAAAGACATCCGGGTGTGATTTTGATTGCAGAGGATTCTACGGACTATTTAAAGGTGACAGCACCGGTGGAGTACGGCGGACTTGGTTTTGATTATAAATGGGATATGGGATTTATGAATGATACGCTGGAGTATTTTAAGGTGCATCCGTCGCACCGGCCGGGGCATCATCATAAATTAACCTTTTCGATGCATTATTTTTATAATGAACTTTTTCTGCTGGCCTTTTCTCATGATGAGGTGGTGCACGGAAAAGCGACAATTTTGCAGAAAATGTGGGGAGAATATGAACAGAAATTTCCGCAGGCAAGAGCATTTTATGCGTATTTTTATACGCATCCGGGCAAAAAACTGAGTTTCATGGGCAATGAAATCGGGCAGCTTCGGGAGTGGGATGAAAATAGGCAGCAGGACTGGGAGATGCTAAAATATCCGCTGCATGATTCTTTTCATTTATATTGCAGGGATCTGGCAGCGCTGTATATGGGGTGCCCGGCGCTTTATGATGGGGAGTACAATGCGGAGTGTTTTCGGTGGCTGGTTTCGGATGCGGCTCAGTTTTGTACCTATGTATATGAACGAAGTGCAGCCGGACAGAAAGTGATTGTGATGCTTAATTTGTCGGATCAATATTGGAGTGATTTTTCGTTTGGCTACGAAATGCAGTGCAGATTGAAAGAACTGATTAACAGTGACTGGTACTGCTACAGCGGAAATACAGCGCCGGATGATATGAAAGTCAATGTAACCGAGGAGGCGATGCATGGTAAGCCGTATCGCATTTCGACGGATATTGCACCGTTTTCGGCAAGAATCTTTTTGGTGGAGGACTAATAAGTGAAAAATAAGAAAAAAGCCGTTGTACATGGATTGGCTATGGCACTGCTTGCGATAGCCGGGGTACTGTGTTTTGTGTACTTTGGTATGCTGGTGACCTATGTGGGACCACAGTCCTTTTTCTTTGTATTTCCGGTGATTGGAATCGCGTGTTTTTTGCTGGCACTGATTTGGCATGGACATTACAAAGAGAAGTTTACCCTGCCGCGTAAACTGATTGGCGTGTTTTGGTCGTTTGTGTCAGTGGCAGTTGTATTGTTTGGAGTTTTGTTCGGGATGATTGTGCACGGGCAGAGCGTCGGGCCGCAGGAGAATGCTGATTATCTGATTGTACTCGGGGCAGGACTGCGCGGAGAGCGGCCATCCCTTGTGCTGCGAAACAGAATTGAGGCGGCGGCAAAGTATCTGGCGGAAAATCCGGGCAGCAAGGTGGTAGTGAGCGGCGGACAGGGGCCGGACGAACTGATTTCCGAAGCTGAGGCGATGCGAAGGGCACTTGCAGGGATGGGAATTGAGGAAGAGCGGATTTTGATGGAGGATCAGTCTACGTCGACGCATGAAAATTTAACCTTTTCAAAAGCCTATATTCCGGACGGAGCATCCGTGGTGATTGTGACGAGCAGATTTCATGTGTACCGGGCCTGCCATCTGGCCCGCGAATGCGGATATACTTCCGTTTCGGGACTGGGAGCGAAAAATGTCCGCTGGCTGAATCCGACGAATTATCTGAGGGAGTGCATGGCGGTATTTAAGGATGTTGTGCTGAAATAGAGTATCAAATACAAATTGACAAACCCGGCTGCATATGTCATAATAGAACAAATGTTCGATATATGCAGGCGGGTGATTTTTATGTTGGTAGTGGAAAATTTGTCATTAGAGGAGAAACTGGAGATTTTGTCGGATGCGGCTAAATACGATGTCGCATGCACCTCAAGCGGGGTGGAGCGCAAGGGGAAAGCAGGGATGCTGGGTAATACCGCAGCTGCCGGAATCTGTCATAGTTTTGCGGCGGATGGGAGATGCATTTCGCTGCTCAAGATATTGCTTACAAATGAGTGTATTCATGACTGTAAATATTGTATCAACCGTCGTTCCAATGATACGCTGCGCACCGCTTTTACGCCGGAGGAGGTCTGCGAGCTGACCATACAGTTTTATCGGCGTAATTATATTGAAGGGCTGTTCTTAAGTTCCGGAGTGCGCCATAGTCCGGACGAGACGATGGAGCAGATTTATATTGCATTAAAGCTTCTGCGTGAAAAGTATAAGTTCAACGGATATATTCATGTCAAAGGGATTCCGGGAGCGTCGCCTGAACTGGTCGAGGCTGTTGGATTTCTGGCGGATCGAATGAGTCTGAATCTGGAGCTTGCGACAGCGGAGGGATTAAAAACGCTGGCCCCCGGAAAGAGCAGGGAGAAGATTTTACTTCCGATGCGTCAGATTCAAAAAGGGATTTACGGGCAGAGAATGCTTCTGACGGACGGAAAGAAACAGAGTCTGCCGGCTCTTATGCAGCAGAAGCCGGGATATGGACAGGGCAGTGCATTAGATGAAGCGGTGATAAAAGTGCCGGACAGAAGTGATTTTCAGGCACCGTCGCTGCGACAGAAGCAGGATTTTGTTCCGGCGGGGCAGAGTACACAGATGATTGTAGGGGCAACGCAGGAGAATGATTATCAGCTGCTTACGGTGGCTGAGTCTCTGTATCAGAATTATGATTTAAAGCGGGTGTTTTATTCGGCGTACGTGGCGCTGAATGAGGACAGTGCTTTGCCGGATCCGGGTACAAAGCCCCCGCTTCTTCGGGAGCATCGCCTGTATCAGGCGGACTGGCTGCTTCGATTTTACGGATTTAAGGCGCAGGAGCTTTTGTCGGCAGATAGACCAAACTTTAATGTATATCTGGATCCGAAGTGTGAATGGGCCATCCGTCATCTGGAGCATTTTCCGGTGGAGATTAACCGGGCACCATATGATCTTTTATTGCGTGTTCCGGGGATTGGAGTAAAGTCTGCGCGCAGGATTGTCCGCGCACGAAGAAGCGAGAAACTGGAGTTTGAGCATCTGCGCAGGATAGGCGTGGTATTAAAGCGGGCGCATTATTTTATTACTTGTAATGGAAAAATGATGTACAAAACCAAAATTGATGAGGATTATATTACAAGAAGAATTCTGGATCTGGATCGTCAGAAGAATTGGGAACTGGATTATAATGTGACGTTTCGTCAGCTTACGCTTTTTGATGATCAGAGTTTTCTGACAGAAAACAGTATGAAATCGGGGTGAGATCATGGAAAACGGAAAGATAGTTTATATTTGTGAAAATACGCCGGACGGAGTGTTTACCGCGATTTATGATGCATGGGCTGCCCGTATTCCGGACGAGAGGCTTTCGATTCTGGCTGACGGTGAGTTTGCCATGGAACTGTTTGCAGAATACCGCTATGTGGAGACGGATATGGAGAAGGCGGTTAAGGTGGCGCGTTCCGTAAGCCGTAAGATATCGCCGGAAGCCTACAGACAGATTTATACCGCTTCGCTGTCATATGAAGAGGATAAGATTATGGCAATCTACCGATTTTTAAAAATAGGTTTCCGATATGGAACAGTAATTACGGATATGCATGCAAAAGAGGAAGTGTGCAGGATGTTTGAACTCTGCCGGAATGTCACCAATGAAGCTCACAGCTTTCGTGAGTTTGTCCGCTTTGCGGAGCTGGAAAACGGGATTTTACTGGCGCGGATTAAACCAAAGAATTTTGTGCTTCCGCTTATGGCAGGACACTTTGCGGACCGTTTTCCGGAGGAGCATTTTGTGATCATAGATGACAACAGCGAGATGGGAGTGTTTCATGAGAGGGGAAAGAAGTGGTTTTTATCCCCGATTGACAAGGAGGCAATAGAGCGCCTTTGGAACAGTGACCGTGCAAAGGAATATGAACAGCTTTGGAAGACTTTTTTTAGAGCGATTGCAATTAAGCAGAGACATAATTATAAATGTCAGAGGAATTTTTGTGCCTTGCGGTATCGTGATTATATGTTGGAATTTGACAACTGAGAGTGCATATATTGTTAAGAAGAGATGATGTGGAGCGTCTATGAAATTTCGACCCAAACCAGGAATCGGAATCCTTTTGATAACGGATTTGTTATTGCTTATGCTATTGTTTTGCGGATACGGGAGGAAGGAAGAGACCGTTTGTCAGACGGCGGCGGAAGTTGATATGAGGATACCGGTGGAAGTGAAAAAGATTGCCCTTACATTTGATGACGGTCCCCATGGGAAATATACGGTTCCGCTGCTGGAAGGGTTAAAGGAGCGCAAGGTAAAAGCAACCTTTTTTCTGCTGGGGCAGCAAGTGACGGAGCATCCTGAGATTGCAAAGAAAATAGCGCAGGATGGGCACATGATCGGAAATCATTCCTATTATCATGAGGACCTGCGCAAGATGGAAAGCGAAGAGGCGCTTATGCAGGTTGGCCGGACAAACGAGGTTATTTATGAGGTTACGGGCCAGTATCCCCAGCTGCTTCGACCGCCGTTTGGGAAAAGTCCGCAGGGGATTGTCTTTGAACCGCCGATGGTGGAAGTGCTCTGGACGATAGATTCGCGCGACTGGGAACTTTCCGATGTCGGAACGATAATGCAAAATGTGTTACCCGAGGCAGAGGAAAATGCCATTATATTGATGCATGATGCTTCCGCCTCGAGTGTTCAGGCGGCACTGGCAATTGTGGATGAACTGAAAGAGAGGGGCTACATGTTTGTGACACTGGATGAGATTTTGTTTGACTAGGATTGAATTTCAGTGTTTTGTCAGATATACTTTTATAAAGCCTTCATGGATATTTGCATGATGGGAAAAGATAAGAAAGAGCAGAGGCATATTATGGATTTGTTTGAATACATGCGCGAAAATACAATGGAAAAGGAATCGCCGCTGGCAGCGCGGATGCGACCGACAACGCTCGGTGAGATTGTCGGACAGAAGCATATTTTAGGAGAAGATAAGTTGCTTTATCGTGCGATTAAGGCAGATAAGCTCAGTTCCCTTATTTTTTACGGACCGCCGGGAACCGGAAAAACGACGATTGCCAAAGTGATTGCGAATACGACGAGTGCAGAGTTTACGCAGATTAACGCAACCGTTGCCGGTAAAAAAGACATGGAAGAGGTTGTGACAAAAGCGAAGGATACACTTGGTATGTATCAGAAGAAAACGATTCTGTTTATCGATGAGATACATCGTTTTAACAAAGGGCAGCAGGATTATCTTTTGCCGTTTGTGGAAGACGGAACCATCGTTTTGATCGGAGCTACGACGGAGAATCCGTATTTTGAGGTGAACGGGGCTTTGATTTCAAGATCTATTATTTTTGAATTAAAACCGCTCGAAAAAGACGATGTGAAAGATCTCCTGACCCGCGCGCTCACGGATACCGAGAAGGGAATGGGGGCATATGATGCCTGTATTGATGAGGAGGCGCTGGAGTTTTTAGCGGATGTGGCAGGCGGGGATGCCCGTCATGCGCTCAACGCGATTGAGATTGGTGTGCTCACGACGGCAAGGAGTGAAGACGGAAAAATCCATATTACACTTCCGGTTGCATCGGAATGTATACAAAAAAGAGTGATAAAATACGACAAATCAGGGGACAATCATTACGATACGATTTCTGCATTTATCAAGAGCATGCGTGGTTCGGATCCTGATGCGGCGGTTTATTATCTGGCAAAAATGTTGTACGCGGGAGAAAGCGTGACTTTTATTGCAAGACGCATGATGATTTGTGCATCGGAGGATGTCGGTATGGCGGATCCGCAGGCACTTCAGGTGGCGGTCAGTGCTTCGCTGGCGGTAGAGCGGGTCGGAATGCCGGAGGCACAGATTATTCTGTCACAGGCGGCAATTTATATTGCGACAGCACCGAAAAGCAACACGGCGTGTGAGGCGATTTTTGCAGCATCGGACTGCGTAAAGAAAACAGGGAACTTAAAGGTACCGACGCATTTGCAGGATGCACATTATAAGGGAGCGGCAAAACTCGGTCATGGTATCGGATATCAGTATGCCCATGACTATCCGAAGCATTATGCGCACCAGCAGTATTTACCGGATGAACTGGTCGGAACCGCATTTTATCAGCCGACAGAAATGGGATATGAACGCAGAGTACAGGAGCATATGAAATGGTTAAAAGAAGAGTAGACGGGCAGAGGATGCTTGTGGTTTCTCTGGATGCAGTCGGCAGCAGAGATTTGGAATATATGAGAAGCCTTCCGAATTTCAAACGGATTTGGGACAGGTCAGCATATTGTGATCATGTAAAGAGTGTATATCCGTCGATTACCTATCCGGCGCATTCTTCCATTGTGACGGGAATGAAACCGGGGCGACACGGCGTGGTGAACAATATCCGCCTTCAGCCGAAGCGGAGCGGAAAAGAAGACTGGCTCTGGCAGAGAAAATATATAAATGTAACTACCATTTACGATCAGGCGCGGAAGAACGGGTGGACAACCGCAGCGCTTCTTTGGCCGGTTACGGCACAGAGTAAAATTAAGTACTGTGTTCCTGAAATATTCCCAAACAGAGTATGGCAAAATCAGGTCATGATTTCAGCACTAAACGGTCCGATTTTATATCAAATTGAGCTTTTGAAAAAGTTCGGTCATCTTTTGGACGGGGTAAAACAGCCGAATCTGGACAATTTCGTAACAGAGGCGGCGGAGTATACCATTCGCAAATATAATCCGGATTTATTTTTGATTCATTTGACGGATGTGGATACCCACAGACATAATGACGGGCTGGATGCACCGAAGGTGCAGGAAGCGATGCAGAGGCATGATATCAGACTCGGCCGGTTCCTCAAGGCACTTGAGGAGACCGGAGATATGGAAAAAACAACGGTAGTTGTGCTGGGAGATCATTGTCAGATGGATACCCACACGGCAGTATATCCGAACTATTATCTTTACAAAGATGCTCTGCTGCGGGTTGCGGATGACGGAAAAATTGCAGATTATGATTTCTATGCACAGCATTGTGACGGCGCCTGTTATATTTACCCATCACATAAGACGGCAAAGATACTTAAGATGGGAGCAGGGAAGGAGCGTCAGGAACTGATGGTGCGCCTTCGGGAGTGTCTGAATAAAATTCCGAAAGAAATGATGAAACGGGTGATTACGAGAAAAGAGGCAGAGCAGCTTGGGGCAGACGGAAATTGTGTTTGTATGTTGGAAGCAATGCCGGGATATTATTTTCAGAATGGATTTGAAAAGCCTTTTGAGAAGGTGGAAGAGATGACAGAGCATGCAATGTTAGCGACGCATGGGTATCTTCCGGATCTTCCCGAGTATGAAACCTTCTTTATGATGACGGGATATCGTGTGGCAGAAGGAACTTGTGCAGATGAAATGCATTTGTGGGATGAAGGTCCGACGCTGGCGGAGATTCTTGGGGTGACACTTCCGGATACAGACGGAGCAGCCCTAAAAGAGCTGCTCAACTAAGTACTGATAGATATCCTGATTTTTTCGTTCCCATTTTTCACAGATGGAAGCGGCGATTTCTTCGGTTGGAACAGACAGTGTTATGTCAACCAAAGGCTGCTTTTTCTCACGGGCAACAAGGTGGGCTTTGTATTCGCCGTCGGTACTCTTAAAATAATCTGCTGATATAGAGGCTTCGTTTTTTAAAGACATGGATTTTTCACGCAAGTGGTTATCCACGTCTTTTTTTATTTCCGGAGAGATCCGATTTTCGAAAAAGTGAAGGGTATCGGAGCCTTCTTCCGTAATAAAAAGCTGCGTCCGGTTGCGGACGGTTTTTTCTTCAATCATATTACTGTCGGAGAGCTGTGCGAACACAGTCTGCAGAGTCATATAGTTGGTGTACTCTTTGCCGAGGATGAAATCCGTAATCTGGGCACGTGTCAAAGGAAATGTGACGCGGCTGAGCATATAGAGTACAATCAGTTTATATATGGTATGTGGATCTTGAGTCATGTAGGTTCCTTTCTGTCAGCAGGGGAAGGCGAATAATCCCGGCCCTGATAATGTCCGCCTTCCTGCATGAGGCGGTGTAATGTATTAAGTGTGTCCCATTTCTGAAGACTCCACTTTGGTGCAACCAGCAAATCGGCCGGGCCGTCACCGGTGACACGATGAAGTACGATATCCGGATCCAAATGATCAATGCAACTTATCAGCAGGTTGATATAGTGCTCTTTTGTCAGGCATCGGAAGACTCCGTTTTCATATTCGGTTGCAAGATCGGTATTTCTAAGTACATGTAAGAGTTGAAGCTTGATACCGAAAATATGGCAACGATTCAAATAATGGATGGTTTCCAGCACATCCGCATCGCTTTCTCCCGGAAGTCCGAGGATGACATGTACAATGACCGGTATGGACATCGCGTGCAAATCACGGATGGCGTCCTCAAAACAAGAGAGCGGATAACCGCGCCGGATATAGGTGGCGGTGCCGGCATGAATGGTTTGCAGACCGAGCTCTACCCAGATGAATTTTTCGGAAAACTCTTTCTGACAAAGCCGCAGAACATCCAAAACCTCCGGCCCGAGGCAGTCCGGTCGTGTGGCAATGGAAATTCCACAGACCAGCGGATGGGAAAGCGCAGCGCGATAGAGCGCAAGGAGTCTTTCCGGTTTGTCATAGGTACCGGTATAGGCCTGAAAATAGGCAATGTACTTGCGACCGATGTTTTTGTTTCCGAATAAGGAAAGGGCTTTCTCAATCTGCGCCGGAACCGAAGTTTCGGTCACAGCGGTTGCAAACTCGCCGCTTCCTCCTTCCGAACAGAAGATACAGCCTTTGCTGCCTTTTGTTCCGTCACGGTTTGGGCAGGTAAAACCACCGTCCAGTGCAATCTTAAAGATCTTTTCTCCGTATTTATTTTTTAAATAAGCACTCAGGCTGTTATAAGGTTTGTTTGCATCCATAGGAATTCTTTATTTAATATGGGCTTTTACAGCGTTAGCCACAGCTTCTGCTACGCGGGGATCAAATGCTTCCGGAAGAATGTTGTCCTCAGACAACTCCTGCGGAGAAACAAGTGCTGCAAGAGCGTTTGCTGCTGCTAATTTCATTTCTTCCGTAATCTGTGGGGCGCGTCCTTCCAGAGCACCTTTGAAAATACCCGGGAAAGCAACAACATTGTTGACCTGGTTAGGGAAGTCAGAACGACCGGTTCCGACCACTCTGGCACCGGCTGCTTTGGCAACATCCGGCATAATTTCAGGCACCGGGTTTGCCATGGCAAATAAGATGGAATCGCAGTTCATGGAAGCGACCATTTCCGGTGTGACAATATTCGGAGCGGAAACACCGACAAAAATATCTGCGCCTTTCAGGGCGTCGGCTAAAGTTCCGGTTTCTCCATGTAAGTTGGTAAGCTGTGTCATTTCTTTCTGCATCCAGTTCAGACCTTCGGTCTCTTTGGAAAGAATACCGACACGGTCGCACATTATGATGTTTTTAAATCCATAGGTAAGTAAAAGTTTGGTGATCGCCACGCCGGCACTTCCGGCGCCGTTGATTACGACTTTACAGTTTTCTTTGGTTTTACCGACTACTTTGAGTCCGTTGATGATACCTGCTAAAACAACGATGGCAGTTCCGTGCTGGTCATCGTGGAAGACAGGAATGTCAAGAGTCGCCTTCAGTCTTTCTTCTATTTCAAAACAACGTGGTGCACTGATGTCTTCCAAATTGATTCCGCCATAATTTGGTGCAAGATAGGTAATGGTTTTGATCAGTTCCTCTGTATCCTGGGTATCGAGGCAGATCGGAACAGCATTCACATTACCGAATTCTTTGAACAACACACATTTGCCTTCCATAACCGGCATGGCAGCGTGAGGACCGATATTTCCGAGTCCGAGTACAGCACTTCCGTCGGAAATGACGGCAACGGTATTGCTTTTCATTGTATATTTGTATGCAGCTTCTTTATCCTCGGCAATCACCTTGCATGGCTCTGCCACTCCCGGTGTATAGGCTAAAGACAAAGCTTCTCTGGAATTTACTTTTACTTTGGAAACTGTGTCCAGCTTTCCCTGCCACTGCTCATGAAGCTGTAATGCTTTTTCGTTTGTTGTCATAACTTAGTTCCTTTCCTTTTGCATAGAGTCTATTCATGCAAGCATGATATCCGCACGCTTGAATATTCGCATGGCTCTGAATAGTCACTATATAATATAATTCAAAAAGTGTTCTTCCGCAATGTGTGCGATGGAAAAAAACAAAAAAGTCTTTACTATTTTAGGGGAAATGTTTATACTTAGGAAAGATAAGACAACTCAAAAACAGTTCGAGAAAAATCCCAAACGTGCAATTGAATATATAACGTTTAGAAATTTGTGAACAGAGAAAAGTAGGAGATTTTGTATGGATACAAGTATGAGAGAAAAGTACGAATCCCTTGGGCTTGCTGATTTGAAAGAGATTGCGAAGACAAGAGGAATCAAAGGTGTGACTGCGATGAAAAAAGCAGAGGTTGTCGAAGCCATGCTTGCAGAGGACGAAAAAAGTAAGATTGATCCGGAGAAACTCAGTTCTGACCTGGACAGCGGAATTGAAGTAGAGGGTATTTTGGAAGTTATGCCTGACGGATATGGTTTTATCCGTAGTGATAACTATCTTCCGGGTGAAAATGATGTGTATGTGGCACCGAGCCAGATTCGTAAATTCAGCCTCAAGACAGGTGACATTCTGCTCGGCAATACAAGAGTAAAAACACAGGGAGAAAAGTTCAGCGCACTGTTATATTTAAAGAAGATTAACGGTCTTCATCCGTCGGAACTTTATAAGAGAACTAATTTTGAAGATATGACACCGATTTTTCCGGATGAAAGACTGCGTCTTGAAACAGGAAAAGCATCGGTGGCAATGCGTATCATGGATCTGTTAAGCCCGGTCGGAAAAGGACAGCGTGGAATGATCGTGTCTCCGCCTAAAGCAGGTAAGACTACCTTATTAAAGGAAGTGGCACGTTCGATTAAGACAAACAATCCGGATATGCATCTGATTATTCTTTTGATTGATGAGCGTCCGGAGGAGGTAACGGATATTCGTGAAGCGATTGAAGGTCCGAATGTGGAAGTTGTTTACTCTACTTTTGATGAACTTCCGGAGCACCATAAGAGAGTGTCCGAGATGGTGATTGAGAGGGCAAAACGTCTGGTTGAGATGAAAAAGGATGTAACGATCCTGCTTGACAGTATCACACGTCTGACACGTGCTTATAACATTACGGTTCCGCCAAGCGGACGTACCCTTTCCGGTGGTCTTGACCCGGCAGCGCTTCATATGCCGAAAAGATTCTTTGGCGCGGCGAGAAATATGCGTGAGGGAGGAAGTCTTACCATTCTTGCGACAGCGCTTGTAGATACGGGATCTAAGATGGATGATGTAGTATACGAAGAGTTCAAGGGAACCGGTAACATGGAAATGATTCTTGACCGTAAGCTTTCCGAAAAGAGAGTATTCCCGGCCATTGATATTCCGAAATCAGGAACCCGTCGTGAGGATCTGCTTCTTACGGAAGATGAGTTGCAGGCGGTCAACATTATGCGACGTGCACTCAACAGTATGAAGCCGGATGAGGCAGTAGAGAAGATTTTGGATATGTTTGTACGTACCAAGACAAATGCGGAATTTGTGAAAATGGTGCAGAAAATCAAATTCATTTAGAAAAAAAGTTTAAAAAGGTCTTGCCATAGACAAAACGCTGTGATACAATGTAAAAGCTGTTTATGTAAAGACGTAAAACGTAAATGACAATTTATATAGAGAGGTGAAAAAAATGAAAGAAGGAATCCATCCAAATTATAATCAGGCAACAGTAACTTGCAACTGCGGTAACACATTTGTGACAGGTTCTACAAAAGAATCTATCCACGTGGAAATCTGTTCTAAGTGTCATTCATTCTACACAGGCCAGCAGAAATCAGCAAGAGCAGATGGACGTATTGATAAGTTCAATAAGAAATACGGCGTTGTTAGCAAATAATTTGACGAAAAAGGTTGAGATTTCTTATCTCAACCTTATTTTTTTCAATTCTGAAAGAAAAATTCAAAGGAACTTTTGTAAGAAAGCAGGAGTTGAGATAAAAAATGAGTAAAAAGGCAAGTGACCATTATTGCGGTATTGGCGGACAGGCAGTGCTGGAAGGCATCATGATGAAAAATAAGGATGACTATGCAGTCGCGGTTCGTCTTCCGAATGGCAGAATCGAAGTAAAGAAAGAAGAATATAAGAGCAAAGCGGACAAGAAATGGAAAAAACTGCCTTTCATCCGTGGCGTGTTCAATTTTGTGGACTCACTTGTGCTCGGAATGAAGTGCCTGACTTATTCGGCTACTTTTTTTGAAGAGGACGATGCAGCGGAAGAGAGCAAGTTTGATAAAGTGACCAGAAAAATGTTCGGTGAAAAGGCAGAAGATGTGCTGACCGGACTGACGGTGGCGTTTTCGATTGTTTTGGCGGTGGCGCTGTTTATGTTGCTTCCGTATTTTCTGGCTGAGCTTCTTTCCAAGGTGGTGGCAAATGATACGTTGCTTGCTTTGTTTGAAGGAATTATCCGTATTATAATTTTCCTTTCCTACGTTGTGCTGATATCCCTGATGAAGGATATTTACAGAACTTACCAGTACCATGGTGCGGAACATAAATGCATCAACTGTCTGGAAAAAGGAAGAGTTTTAACGGTTGAAAATGTAAGAAAAAGTTCACGCCAGCACAAACGATGCGGAACCAGTTTTCT
The DNA here is from genome assembly GCA_017623815.1 of Lachnospiraceae bacterium. Classification (GTDB taxonomy): domain Bacteria; phylum Bacillota; class Clostridia; order Lachnospirales; family Lachnospiraceae; genus SVFI01. Next base: position 12,917 of record JAGAOK010000080.1, on the reverse strand, counting down.
GCTTTTTGTCGTGTTTGTCAGTGTGGTTTTATTCTTTTTTATCCGGATTAACCATCCGGTCTACAGAGTGTTGGTACGACTTGTATTGATTCCTGTGATTGCAGGAATTTCGTATGAAATTATCCGTCTTGCCGGAAAGAGTGACAATATTTTTGTTCGCATTATTTCGGCACCGGGCTTATGGCTTCAGAAACTGACGACCAAAGAGCCGGATGACGACATGATAGAAGTGGCGATTGCGGCTATTGAAGCCGTGTTTGACTGGAAAGAGTATTTTAAGACAGAGTTTGGTTTTGATGTGGATGATGCACAGCAGGTTTCCGCGAAATCTCAGAAAATTTCCGAGGAACTGAAAGCGGAGGCTGAGGAAGAAACTGAGGCAGAAATCACAAAGCAGGAAGAGTCATGAGATACGCAGATTTGTATGCGCAGGGAAAGCATGCGCTGACACAAGCCGGTATAGAGGAAGCTGCTCTGGATGCAAGACTTCTGCTTGAATTTGTATGTCAGACGGACAGGACAACACTTTTTGCCCATCCGGAACTTGAGGTGGATGAAAAGCAGCAGGAGCAGTTTGAGTCAATGATTGCAAAGCGCAGCGAGCGGATTCCGCTTCAGCACTTAACTGGCGTGCAGAATTTCATGGGGCTGGATTTCATGGTAAATAAGCATGTTCTTATTCCGAGACAGGATACCGAGATCCTGGTGGAAGAGGTGATGCGCGATTTTCATGATGGTGTGCATATTTTGGATATGTGTACCGGTTCCGGATGTATTTTACTTAGTCTTTTGCATTATTCCAATGATGCGACAGGTGTGGGAGTGGATTTGTCCGAGGAAGCCTTGAAAGTAGCGCAGGCTAACGCCAAAAGACTTGGGCTGGCCTTTGCTGATGATGAGACCGGCAATGAGCCGCGTGTGAGGTTTGTGTGCAGTGATTTGTTTGAGGCAATCGGCGAGAAGTTTGATCTCATTGTATCGAATCCGCCGTACATTCGCAGTGATGTCATCGAAACACTGATGCCGGAGGTGCGTGACCACGATCCCCGCATGGCACTCGACGGGACTGCGGACGGGCTGTATTTTTACCGCAGAATTATTGAAGAATCAGAACATTACTTAAAGAGAGGCGGTCAGCTTTTCTTTGAGATTGGACATGATCAGGCAGAGGAGGTTTCCGCTCTTATGCAAAGTCATGGATATAAAGAGATTGAAGTGAAAAAGGATTATGCCGGGCTCGACAGAGTCGTGATCGGTACTTTTTTAGGAGGAAAATAAGATGTTTGACAAACTGGAAGATTTAGTGCATCGCTTTGAGGACATTATGTTTGAGCTCAGTTCACCGGGGATTGCGGACGATCAGAAACGTTTCCGCTCACTGATGAAAGAACAGAGCGATCTGACACCGATCGTAGAAGCATATAAAGAGTATAAAGGATGTAAGGAAACCATCGAAGACAGCCTTTCCATGCTGGAGGAAGAGTCTGATGAAGATATGCGTGAAATGCTCAAGGAAGAATTAAATGATGCAAAGAAGCGCGTAGAAGAGCTTGAAAACGAGCTTAAAATTCTGCTTTTGCCAAAGGATCCGAACGATGACAAAAACGTTATCGTGGAAATCCGTGCAGGCGCAGGCGGAGACGAGGCGGCACTTTTTGCAGCGGAAATTTATCGTATGTATGTACACTATGCAGAAGGCAGACGCTGGAAAGTAGAGACCATGGAAATGGAAGAAATCGGAATCGGCGGTATGAAATCCGTTACCTTTATGGTAAGCGGACAGGGCGCATATTCCGTGCTGAAATATGAATCCGGCGTACACCGTGTACAGCGTGTACCGGAGACAGAATCCGGCGGACGTATCCACACCTCAACCATCACGGTTGCTGTGATGCCTGAGGCAGAAGAAGTGGACGTTGTCATTGATGAAAAAGATATCCGTATTGACGTATGTCGTTCGTCAGGAGCCGGCGGACAGTGTGTCAACACAACAGACTCAGCCGTTCGACTGACGCATATGCCAACCGGTATCGTAATTTACAGCCAGACAGAAAAATCACAGATTCAAAATAGAGCAAAAGCGTTTGCGCTCCTGCGTACTAAACTCTACGATTTAGAGCAGCAGAAAGCACATGATGCGGAGGCAGAGCTTCGCCGCAGTCAGGTCGGAACCGGTGATCGTTCTGAAAAGATCAGAACCTATAACTTCCCGCAGGGACGTGTGACAGATCACAGAATCAACCTGACACTTTATAAGCTTGATAAGATTATGAACGGTGATATTCAGGAGATTATTGATGCTTGTATCGCAGCCGATCAGGCAGCAAAACTCCTTAAGATGAATGAGAATTAAATTATTAGGGGGAAGAGGTTGGTGATACAGTTAAATATTTGGTTATCACATAAAGCGGATAGTTTTCGATATAAGGGGAAGAGGTATACATTAAATTCTCAATATTGTGAACTTAAAAAAATCATAGATTGGATAAGATATATTATAACGTTGATATTGATGGTATTATCATATTTTTGCGTTGAGAAAGGGAATGTGATATATGTTGCAGCCGGAGTTGCGATGATGGTATATGTACTTTCATTGGTTGTATATATAGCAAAATTTCCGAATGATCTTGAAAAAATTATTTAGCTATGTGTGATGATAAGCGAACATACCACATATTTTATGAAAAAAGAAAAACCTTCCCAAATCGGTCAAAGAATAGGGAAGGTTTTGTATATTTTAGTAACAAAGCAAATGCTAATATTATAGAAAGTGAAACATATGATTTTTGTGAGAGGCTCAAAATGGAGAAAGTGTTAAAGAACAACGGAGAATTTGTAAAAATATATCAGCACAAGATACATATATACAGACAAGGAAATGAAAATGGTCCCAAGATTGTCCTTATGTCCGGATCCGGTACCGTGGCACCAGTGTATGATTTTAAAATCCTATACGAGAAATTGTTGCCGGATTTTAGAATTATTGTAATTGAAAAGTTTGGATACGGATATTCGGATATTTTTGAGGCTCCTTGTGATATAGATACACTTGTTTCCATGCAAAAAGAAGCATTGGAAATGATCGGAGAATCCGGACCGTATATTTTGGCTCCGCATTCTATGTCAGGATTGGAAGCAATCAGATGGAAACAGAAGTATCCTGAGGATGTGGCTGCAATTATCGGACTTGATATGGCTACGCCTTTGACGTATAGAAGTTGGACAGAAGAAGAACTTGAAAAAAGAATCAGAATTATGGAAATAGCAAAGAAATTCAGGATTCATAAGTTTCTGAATATATCATCTTCCAATAAGGGGAGTTTAACGCAGGACGAAATATATCAGCAAAAGCTATTAAGAAAGAGAAATGCATTTAATGTTTGTTATATCAATGAGGCAAATGAAGTATTAAAAAATGCAGATATTATAGATGCGGAAAAATCCATAGAATGTCCGACATTACTGTTTTCTTCAAACGGAAAACAAACATCAAAAAACTGGCTTGAGAATCAGCAGAGATTTGCATCAGCGATGAATGCCAAGTTGATTTGTTTTGATTGTGGTCATTATATCCACTATTATAGAAGTGATGAGATGTCGAAAGAGATAGCAGCGTTTGTAAAAGAATTGGATGGATAAAGAGTAGGAGAAAAAGACGAATGCAAGAAATAAAAGTAGAAGACAGGCACAGCATCTATTACGCATATACTGCAGAAGAGGCATATAGGAAGTGGAAAAGAAATCTATTACGCTTTAATGGTTGCATGTGCGGTATTTCGGTAATTATGCTTGTGATTTATATTGTATTACTAAATGCGGATCGGAAGGAGTCAATTTTAGTCCTTCTTTTAGCGATAGTACCTATTTTTCTTGTGAAGATGAATGCAGGCATGAGTGCGCTTCGCATGCAGGAAATTCTCAGCGTGGATTGTGACCCGGTTAAGCTGTTGCAGATTATGGAATATGGAGAGCAGCTGGGGCGGAATAAGAAAAAAAGCGAACCGAATTTTACCAAAATACAGTGTTGTCGTCATATATCCGGAAGAATAGAAGAAGGATTTGCCATGTTAAAGGAATATAAAAATCCGAAACAAACATGGAGCAGTGAAATATTCAGATTAAATGAACGGATGAATTATGCATTTGAGATGAAGGACAGAGAGGCCTTTGGGAGAGCAAAGGATGAATTCGTGCAACTGCCAAGCAGGTTAATCAAGTCAAAGAAAATCGAAGACAACTTATATCATCAGGCAATGGAGATGGTTCAGTTAAAAGAGTTGTTTTGGGATGAGCGCAATCAAGAGGCGAGAGCGCAGGCAAACAAACTATTGCAGGGCAATATTGCGAAGTGTGACATGGTGTTTTTGCACATGATATTAGCGCAGCTGGATTTGCGGGAAAAGAAAAATGATGAAGCCAAAGAACATCTGCAGTTTGTGATTGCACATGGGAATACGTTATCTGCAGTGGATGAAGCAAAAAAATTGTTGCAGTAGGACAGGAAGCATAGGTTCTGGTTTGCCGAAAATCGGAATGTTAATATGCGTTGCTTGTGGCAACGGAAGGATATACACTACACTTGAGTCATCAAATAGAAGGAGGAACAGGATATGTTCAACGAAAATTTAAAGACTTTAAGAAAGCAAAAAGGATTTACGCAGGAAGAGCTGGCGATCAGGGTGAGTGTAGTAAGACAGACCGTTTCAAAGTGGGAAAAAGGATTATCGGTTCCGGATGCAGATGCATTGCAAAGAATAGCAGATGTTTTGGATGTAGGAGTAAATGAACTTCTGGGCGCTGATTTTACGCAGAACGCAGATAACAATGAGGTGGCACAGCAGCTTGCAAGAATTAACGAACAACTGGCCATTAAGAATAGAAGATGGAATCTTTTCTGGAAAATCGTCGGAATAATCTTATTGCTAAATGTAGTACTTGCCATTTTAGGCTTTGTTTTATTTGGTGCAATTACATCATCGATGACAACTGAGGTGGGAGAAGCGGAAGAAATGATGATGGATGAGGAGTATATAGAAGAATAAATGTTTTTTCTCCAAAAACATATTGACAACTTTCTTTGTCAATGTTATATTGATTGTGACAAGGATGATTGTCACAATGCAAAACAAGGTTGTCAACGGAGGGAAAAGGGATGAATACATTAGAAACTTATAAAGGGTATCATTTGGTAGAGATTACAAAGCGCGCTGTGAAGAAGGAAACATTTTGGGACAATATGCAGGCATTTTCGAATGCGCATGTGTTAAGAGAGCAGGTTTTGTCTATGCTCGAGAGCGGCGGAAAAGTATATGGCATGAAAAAGAAAAAAGAATGGATTGCGGTCATGCTGTTTGATGTGGAAGAGAAGTCCCGTCACGATTTTGAAGAGGTGAAGGAGCAGGATGAAAAGCTTGGAATACCATTGGAAAAATGGCCGAAAGAACTTCAAAAGGTAAAGGTTTATCAATATGCGGGTGAATACAGTATAGAAGGTCATGAGCATGCAGCGGAGTGGTTTCAGAAAATGGTTGCCGATCAGTTCCGCACAATGATTAGTTTGGGGAGCTGCCATATAGTATATATGAAAGAGAACATGATTTCGCTTCAGGAAATCGAGAAGGAATTTCTTGGGATGGAAGCTGGCGGTCTTGCACTGGGGCTTTGTATAGGACTGATGTTCGGACTTTTGACAGGGCATCTGCTTCTGGGAATCGTTCTAGGGGTTCTTTACAGTGTGTTATTTGGAAATGTATTTGCGTGTGCAAAAAAAGAGGATGCGGTCTTATAGATCGCATCCTTTTGTGCTAATCTCTGGAACAACGGAACTTAAGGTCTTCCCAGCGTCTGTCGACTTCTGCCTGGAACTGTTCTAAGAGATGTTCGTTTCCTTTTTTAAATAAGTGACGGAATCTTCCCTGCGGACGTAAGAAATCTTCAATCGGAAGTTTTTTCTTCGGTTCGTAGTTTAAGATCCATTTGCCGTGATCGACTTCAAAGAGCGGCCAATAGCAGGTTTCCACGCCGAGTTTGCAGATTTCCATGATGTCCTCTGTCGGGTATTTCCATCCGCGAGGGCATGGAGCCATGACATTAAGGAATGCAGCCCCCGGTGTATAAATGGCTTTTTCGGCCTTTTGGTGCAAATCTTTAAAATTGCCCAGCAGCGTTGACTGTGCCACATAAGGTACGTCATGTGCAGCAATAATAGAAGCAAGATCTTTGCGGTTCTGCATCTTTCCGTCGGACTGTTTGCCGACCGGTGTTGTGGTAGTATCTGCGTACATCGGAGTAGCAGACGAACGCTGGATACCGGTGTTCATGTACGCTCCGTTATCGTAGCATACATATACCATATCGTGGTTTCGCTCCATGGCACCTGAGAGTGACTGGAATCCGATGTCGTAGGTTCCGCCGTCACCGCCAAAGGTGATGAATTTGTACGTATCGTCGATTTTTCCTTTTATTTTTAAAATGTTGTAAGCCGTTTCGACACCGCTCATGGTTGCGCCGGCATTTTCGAATGCGTTGTGAATATAGCTGTCTTCGTAGGCTGTGTAAGGGTACATAAAGGTGGATACCTCCAGACAACCGGTCGCATTACCGATGACCGCTTTGTCACCTTCATGAAGTGCACGAAGGACCGCGCGAACGGTGATGGTTCCGCCGCAACCGGCGCACATTCTGTGACCCGGAGCCAAACGTTCTGGTTTATTCATTTCTGCCTTAAAATTATAACTCATTTCATTTGCCTCCTTATCCTCTCAGTCCTATGTAACGGTATTCTTCAAAAGCCTGTCCGTCTTTATCGTATGCCATCAGATCTTCATAAATGCGTTTTGCATCAGCGACGGTAAAATCGCGTCCGCCGAGTCCGTAGATCAGGTTAAAGGCTTTGACGTCTTTTGCATAATCATAAAGCGCTGCCTTTACCTCGGCGCCGAGAGGGCCGCCTTTGCCGCGGAAGCATTCGCTTCGGTCCATAATAGCAACGGTCTTGCAGTGCTTCAGGGCATTTGCGATTTCCTCATCCGGGAACGGACGGAAAACGCGGAGTTTAAGAAGTCCGACCTTCATTCCCTGTTCGCGGAGAAGGTCAATGGCATCTTTGGTTGCACCGGCTGCAGAGCCGATGATCACGATGGCATAATCGGCATCGTCTAAGCGGTACTCTTCAAAGAAACCGTATTCTCTTCCGGAGAGTGCGCCATATTCTTTACCGACTTCAAGAATCACTTTTTTTGCATTGTTCATGGCAGTGTTCTGTGCCATTTTTGTTTCCATATAGTAGTTGGAAACCGCGTAAGGTCCCATAGCCATTGGCTGTTTTTCATTTAATAAATAATTTTCCGGACAGTACTCGCCCACAAAGTTTTTGACTTTTTCATCTTCTAATAATTCTATGTTTTCGACTGCGTGACTGGTAATGAAACCGTCCTGGCAGATCATGATCGGAAGCATGACATCCTTGTGCTCCGCAATGCGGTAAGCCTGAACGAAGTTGTCGTAAACTTCCTGATTGTTTTCTGCGTAAATCTGTAAAAATCCGGTATCTCTTGCACCCATGGAATCTGAGTGGTCGCAGTTAATATTAATCGGGCCAGAAAGCGCACGGTTTACCAGACAAAGAGCCAGCGGAAGGCGGTTAGAAGCTGCAACATAGAGTTCCTCCCACATAAGAGCCAGTCCGCAGGAAGAGGTAGCAGTTAAAGATCTTGCACCTGCTGCCTGTGCACCGATGGTAGCACTCATGGAACTGTGCTCACTTTCTACCGGGATAAATTCGGTATCCATTTCACCGTTTGCAATGTAGTTTGCCACATACTGCGGGATTTCGGTGGAAGGAGTGATTGGGAAGGCAGGCATAACGTCAGGGTTTACCTGCTTGATTGCATAGGAAATGGCTTCATTTCCGGATAAACGTTCTCTGATTGCCATATTATTGTCCCTCCTTCATTGAAATTGCATCGAATGGGCAGACCTTTGCGCAGATACCGCAGCCCTTGCAGTGGTCAAGGTCAAACTCTCCGCGTTTGCTGTCGCAGACCGGGATGGAACTGTCCGGGCAGACAGGTACGCAAAGCAGACACTGTTTACACTTTTCGCTGTCAAAGACCGGTGTCTGTGTTCTCCATTCTCCGGTTTTGAAGGCCTTGGAGGTTCCGGCACCGTAAACCTGATTGCCTAAGGTAATGTCCTGCCATTTGGATTTTTCTGTGATTTTGCTGATATCAGTTGCTGCCATTTACTCCACCTCCTCGTAAGCCATGCGTAAGGCCGCGAGATTTCCCTCGATGACCTCCGGTTTTTTTGCAAATTTATGTCGGTATGAACCTTCCATCTCTCGGAAAAAGTCTTCCTTGGTCATTACCTTGCTGATGGCTACGATGGCAGCGAGCATCGGTGAGTTCGGGAAGTATTTACCGAGCGTTTCTTCGGAAATTTTTCGCGCATCAATGGTATAAATTCCGCCGCTGTAACCATTTAAATAAGGGGTTACTTCGTCGACGGTTTTTGTGGTGTTGATTACAATCGCACCTTCCGGATTCAGTCCTTTGGTGACTTCAACGCTCTCAAGCAGCGTTTCGTCTACGACAACGACATAGTCCGGCTCGTAAATGTTGGAATGAACCCGGATCGGGTTGTCGCTGATCCGATTGTATGCTGTAATCGGTGCCCCCATTCTTTCCGGACCATACTCCGGAAATCCCTGTACATATTTTCCTGTCATAAAGGCAGCATCTGCAAGCATAAGTGCTGCCGATTTGGCACCCTGTCCCCCTCGACCGTGCCATCTGATTTCAATTGTGTTTTTCACGCTATACACTCCTTGTTTTTCATTTGTATTGCCATGCATCTGTTTGCAGGCACACAACACTTTTATTATAGTATTTATGGGGGGAAAAGTAAATTGAAAAATGGAAAGATAACCGGGAAATTTGTCTTGCAAGAATAATTGATGGTAAGTATAATTGTGCAAAAGAAATGCGGATGATAAAGGAGGCGTTCAAGGTGGAAAATTTGAATATCCAGAGTGTTGAATATGATCAGGCAAATAAAGCGGACATCAAAGAACTGGTTCGACTCCGTATTGCATATATGCTGGATGATTTCGGACAGATTAGTGAATATGAGAAAACTTCTATGGAAATGCAGTTGCCGGAGTATTTTGAAAGAAGACTGGGGAAGGAGCTGATTGCATTTGTGGCGCGGGCAGAGGGCAGACTGGTAGCGGCGGCTTATCTGCTCATCATTGAAAAGCCAGCAAATCCGTTTTTGCCAAACGGGTTGGAGGGTGAAGTTCTCAGTGTATATACCGAGGAAGCATATCGTGGAAACGGTATTTGCTTGCAGCTTATGCAGAATCTTATAGCGTATGGCAAAGCGCAAGGATTGTGTCGCATTAACTTGATGGCAACGGAGGAAGGATATCCGATTTACAAGAAACTCGGATTTGAGGATAAGGTCCAGAAGTATAGGGATATGAGGTTGAAGCTGTGAGAAACTATTGTGTAAAATCTCGAAATTGTTATTTAAATCAATAAAGTACATGCAGTTACTTGAAATGAGTAAAATTATAGGCTGGAGAAATCCCGCCTTTTTTATTTTGAAAAAATGTCTTGACTTAGTATCAAAAGTGTACTAACATACAGTAAAAGATAGTTGCAAAATGATACTAACACAGAAAGGTGATACAATGAGCGGAGAAAAGGAATATTTAAAATCATACGATAAAGAGATGTACGAAAAGCCGTCGGTGACAGTAGATTTGCTTGTATTTACGATTGTGGATGACAGGTTAAAGATTGTACTTGTAAAGCGTGAGGAGTACCCGTTTAAGGATATGCTTGCGTTACCGGGCGTTTTTGTAAATATAGACGAAACGCTCGACGGAGCGGCAAAACGAGGTATCAAAGAGGAAGCAGGTATTACGGATATCTATTTTGAGCAGCTTTACACATGGGGCGATGTCAATCGAGATCCGCGAATGAGAATTATATCTGTTTCCTATCTTTCGTTGACACCGAGTGAAAAGATACAGCTGTCAATCGGACAGCGTACCTCTTCGGTTGAATTGTATGATGTGGAAGAACTTCTTACGTCGGATGCAAAACTTGCATTTGATCATAAGAAGATTATCGAATACGGAAGAGAGCGCATTAAAAACAAGACAGAATATACGCAGATTGCATTCGAATTTTTAGAAGAAGAGTTTACGCTTCCGCAATTACAAAAGGTATACGAAATTCTTTTGGGGAAATCATTGCACAAGGCTAACTTCAGACGGAAAGTTATGCCTATGGTGGAGGAGACGGAGCGTATGACGATGGGGGATGCGCATCGGCCGAGTAAGATTTATCGAGTAAAGGAGAACACAATAGTTGTTTAGGAGGAGAAGAAAGAATGCCGAGATATAATGAAGCTTTAACAAATGAAGAACGAATTGTTTTATCAAGGTCCATTCGTATGATGGATATTATGCGCGGAGTATATCATAGTGAAAGTTTTTTTCGGACAGAGTTTTGGGAAAAAGGTGTGGTGACACAACGTATTCTGGATAATAAAGTTCGACTGGTATATTGTCATAATTATAACAAGTACCCTGAAGTTTTTCATGTATCTATCAAATTATACATCGTTACTATTGCAGAAGAACCGATAGGATTGGCATATATAAATAGCTATAAGTATCAGATTTGTTATTTTATGCCAAGTGAGAAGTATAAGGACTGGGATGACGAAAGATTATGTAAATTATTAAATGAAGGATTAGAGGGGTGTGCATTACAATATTCTTGTTTATGCGATTCAGATAAGAGTTCGTGGGTGCAGAAATATAGCTCAGAACTGTTTCGTATGCATCTGAAATTTGATGATAAATTGGCAGCAGAGTTGTGGAAAAAAATGGATGTATCCATGACAGGCGAACAGCTGAAAGAGTATAGAGATGTTATATATAAAAAACACGATTTACTTTCAGTCGTTCAAAAAGAGATGATAGCACAGGAACTGGTTTTTTATGTGCTGCCAAGATGCATTATAAGAGATGGATTGGAAGCTACAGTCATCAATGACTTGCTTCGCTTTGTGATAGAAGAATATGATGTTGCATTAAAGCAAGGATGGGATGCAATACAAATACTTTCACATTTAGAAGAACTGTTCCTAATAGATTCATTGGAAAAAGCAAAAGAATATTATATTGCAAATGAGTGTTCGGTGGAACGATATAGAGATTGCTGCATGAATGTGGCTTATAAAAAAATCATGGATTCTTTTGCGCAGCGGGACATATCAACCTATAAATGGATGTGGGAACAGGAAGCTTTAGAACGACTGTTTGTTTATGAGGGATTATACAAAGACTGGAATGTTCACAGGATTCTGAATCTGATTGATAACATGGAGGCGGAAGAGGCCGTTTTTGTCAGATTAAGAGATTATATATGCAAGCATGTGGATGGAATCTTCGTACGAGATACCATTGTTTGCCATGTACAACAAATTATGCAAAAGCAGGATAAAAATCAACGGATTTGGCAGTTGTTGGAAGAATGCTGTGATCTATTAACGGGGTTTGAGTCGAGAGAGTTAAATTTGAGCGAAAAGGAGTTCTTAAGAAAAGCACAAAATGAACGGAGTTTACCATATGGAAATTGTAACTGTATAAATACAAAAAAGAAGATAGTAATATTTCGAAACGGTTTTAGAATTCGCGAGATCATAGATAGACGAGAACCAAGACATGAACCTACAATTGATTATACACTTCCTTTTATCTTCGAAGTCTGGGGTACAGAGGGACTGTTGGGAAAACTGGAGGTTGCACAATACCATATTATTTGGAATGTAATAGGGGAAAAGAGAGAGAGAGTAGTGAAACTTTTTTCAGAGTTTGTCAGAAATTTGGAACTTGTTTCGCCGGAGCAAGAAATAAGATATGCGACCGAAGAGGAATCTGAGTATTGGAAAGAGAAAATGATAGAATCCTGTATTGGTAATCAAAATTTTTTTGGACGTCATATTGAGTGGTTTGTGTGCAACAAGCAGTCCTTGGACAAAAGATTAGTAGCAAGTATGTGTAGGGAATTAAATAAATATGTACAAAATGAGTGGATACGAAAAGATATCCTCCGAGGGCTTATTTTTTATGTATTACCGAGCGTGGCTAAAAATCCGGAGCTATGCACACAACAGGAGCTTCAAGCGATGGCTGATTTTATGCAAAATGTAACTAATGTGAAGTTCAGAAAAAAGGATGATGATATCGTGGCGGCGGATTTGATTGATACTTATGCCGGATACTGCCGTATAGATACCGTGTCAAAGGCGAAAAAAATATATACGTTTTTTCATTTTAAAAAAATTCGATATGCAAATGGGGAATATCTGTACTATTCGCAGCTGTGGGAAGAGTTTCAACAGTTTGATTTCACACCTTATGAGCGAGAGTGGGCTCAGGAGGTGTTTGACCAAGAGATTGATGAGGCAAAAGAGACGAAAAAGACAAGTAAATATCTTTTGTCAGCGGTGTATGTATTGGATTTGCTTGAAATGTTAGGGGGGATAGACAATTATCGACAATTTATTGCGGAGTATGAGAAGTACCGGAATAAAGGCTACATTGTTTTTCGATTGGAAAAAATACAAAAACATGTGACAGATCAAAAATTGTATGACATGTTAGATGAGTTTTGTAAGAAATTAAAAAAAGAGATATGCGTAGAGGAGAATTAGGGAAGGATATTGGTGCATGAAAGAGAGCAGTTTCGACTGAGACTGCTCTTGTTTTTTATCAATTGCACAAAAGAAATTGTATGCCGGAACGGGAAATAGTATAATGGTATCAGGTGGTGAAAATTTATGAAAAAAAATAAAAGCATGGCAGGGTTTCTGTTGGGGATGACAGCGTTACT
>JAGAOK010000079.1 GCA_017623815.1 Lachnospiraceae bacterium | reverse complement strand
TGTTGTAGCTTTGACAGCAGTGCAGGCACAGCTTTATTAAAAGGATAGACAGACGATAGAATGAGTGCGGGATAATAAGGTTCTCAGTGCAGAATTTTTGTTATTCGCACTCTTTTTTTGAAAAAAATACTATTTTTTGTAACGAATTCATTTTTTGTGCGTTTAAGTAAGTGAAAGGAGGTAAATGATGTGGAGAATACGGATTTAAATGTCATGTATCAGGAACATGCAAAACAAGTATACGGATTTCTGTATAAGATGTGTCAGGATTCGGATTTGTCGGAAGATTTGATGCAGGATACGTTTTTAAAAGCTATGGAACATATTGATTCCTATGATGGAAAATGTAAGCTGACTACCTGGCTTTGCCAGATTGCGAAGAACACCTATTACGACCATCTGCGCAGAAATAAAAAGTATGCAGATACAGAGATCGTACTGGATGGCATCGCCGGCGAAGAGCTCACGCCGGAGCAGGAAGTTCTTTCCAAAGAAACGGCAAAAGAAATACGCATGTACATACATCAGTTACCGGAGCCGTACAAGGAAGTGTTCCTCCTGCGGTTTTATGCAGAATTATCGTTTCGCGAGATTGGGCAGATGTTCGGAAAATCCGAGGTGTGGGGAAGAGTGACATACCTGCGCGGTAAGGATATGCTCATGCAGCGAATGGAAAATCAGTGAAAGGAAGTGCAAAGATATGAAATGTGAAATTGCAAATGATTTATTGACCTTATATGTAGAGGATTTATGCTCGCCGGAAACAAGAAAGGAAGTTGAGGCGCATTTAGGAGAGTGTCCGGAGTGTTCCAAAAAACTGGAGCATTATAGAAAAGAATTAAAAGATGAGGTATCAAACATCGGTGAGGCGGATAGTGAGAAAAAGGATACGGTTTCTGAAATGGCAGAAATTGAGCCTATGAAAAAAGTGAAAAAGAAAATGAAGAGAAGTAAATGGAAGATAGCGGTTCTGAGTCTGGTTCTTTTGGTTGTGATTGCCGTCATAGGAATCTTAAGTTTTGGAGAGGCAACCAATTATTGTCCGGGATTTACCATGATTGCAGATATGATTAAGATTAAATCTGCCTGCGAGGATTTGGCAGAAGGAAAGCCGCAGGCATTCGCAGATTTAATGGCAACCCGCCTGGAAGACCGGTATGTGCTGCGTGCGACCGGTGCATTTGAAGATATGGATGCATACAAGGCGGAGGTTGTGAAAAATGTGAATAAGGCATATGAGTGCTATTTTAAAGGGAAAGATGTTAGGGTGAAATTCAATGATATCGGGGTTGTTCCGTTTTCTGAAAGAGGAAACACGGATGAAGTTATATCATATATCTTTGTGGATTTTTGTGAAGGTGATACCGTACTTTGCACCATGGAATTTGCAAAGGTTTCAAATAATTATTTTGCAGTGTATGAAGAGATAAAACAGGCGACAGGGGATCCTTTGGCGCCGAGTTTTACAGATGGAGTCATTCTGTATGATGATATCATATATAAAATTACGATGCCGTATGCTGCACAAAATAGTTATAAAAAGTTAAAAGCCGGTGAGAAAACCAAGATGGGAGCCGGTTTGACATTGATTATTGAAAAATCCGGTGATCAGGGAAATGAAGAGTTCAAACAGCCGATTCGTGAAAAGATGGAATTTCTCAAGGAAAAAGGCTGTTATATTAGGAATGTAACCTACAATCTGACGGAGTATGATGATGAGAGTGGAAAATGGATTTACAAAGTCTCAATCACATATGAAGATCAGCAGTCAGGAATGATATTTTTGACAGAGCAGAATTTTGTTTCGCACAATAACAATTTGTATATCATGGATGATGAAAAAGCAGTGTTATCCTCAGGTATGTCAGCGGAAGATGTTGTGAGCGAAGAGGTGCTTCAGACAGTACTTCATATGTTTGAATAATAAATTGTAATATCTAAAAATATTAGCGCTTGGAAACCTTAGGGTTTGCAAGCGCTAACATTGTAAGGAAATATCCGTTTAAGTAGAAACAGAAATAATACATAAAAAACATCGCCGGTGCCGTCAGGAAGATAAGTACCACCTGAGCGCTTGTCATAAGCACGAGCATGGCAGTCAGTTTGTCTTTTTTACAACATACAATCACAAACAAAGCCAGCATGCACACAATGACCGGAATGCAGTTATAAAACACCGGAAGCAGAAGGTTTGTCGTGATAGCATCCTGTCCATAGGTTCTGCAGGCGAGCAGAGAAATTGTCTTTTCGCGAAGACTCTGACCGAGCGGCGGATTCATAAAGACAAACATGTCTTTGTAATCCATATCGTAGTAAACCAGTTTGTTAATGCTGTCAACCGTTCCGCACGGATGATTCACACGGTCCGGGTAAAGTCCGTTTGTGTAGGCAAAAGTCTGCCAGCGGTATTTTAAAAACTTGTCCGGATTGTAAATGATCAGTCGGAGAGAAGCTTTCATAAAGGAACTGAGCTGCTCTTTTGGCAGAACTTCCGGGATGTTCCAATACTGACTGATATTCCGGACCGATGCCGATTGGCGAAGGAGCGCAGCGTCCACCAGTTTGTTGATTTCCATAACGTCATCGTACACACAAGGTCCTTTTAATGTTTCGACCTCGGTAAAAAGGTTTGCAACCGGATTTAGTACAAGTGAAATCGGATATTTGTTACTTCCGTTTAATGCGATTTTGTTCGGAATCTGGAATATGCTGTAACTGATAAAGCAGACTACACAAAGAACAAGTGCGTGTTTGACACTTATTTTCTTTAAAAACCAAAGTGTAAAAGGAAGAAGCATAAGCATATAAATATATTCGCTTCTCCATGCAATTAACAGTCCGGTCAGAATAGAAAGGAAAATGGCATACTTCAGGCTCATCCGGTCTGTTTTGATAAGATAATAGAGTTTGCATATAACAAACAGGAAAATCCAGCTGACAAGCGTTGCACGCAAGGTAAACAGGTTTCCGTCAATTACCGGAAGCAGGATAAACGGAAGGTATAGAAGCAAGCGCCGTCTGCCGCGGATTACTTCCGACATATCATGCATAATGATTGCAAAAATGCTGCAGATAATCAAAAGCTGCACAAAAGTAATGGTCGCCATGGACGGAAAAAACAAGAGTGATACGATATAAAAAATACTTGTCAGTCCTGATTGTCCGCCGGAAAGCGTAAAGTCTTTGGCGCTTTGAATCACATAAAATTCATCGCCTTTAAATATTCCGGGCCACGTTAAGAGCCAGAAAAATCCCATAAAAGCAAAATACCCGAGAAAGTATTTAAAATAGGACCAAAACTTACGGTCGTGCGTCAGCAGCTTTTGTAATACTGTAAAAAAGAGATGGTAAAACAAGAAGCAAAAGACAACGGCCAATCCGATAATTCCGTAAATATAAATGCGTGGATTTTCCGGAACGGTAAAGGTAACCATATCTCTGTTTTTGACGATTAATATATGAAGAATTCCGAACAGTATGGTTAACGGAATTTTGAACTTTTTCATTTGTGTTGCCATAGAGTAACCTCCGTTTTTTCTTCTTTTGAATATAGCATAGGACGTGCTTTTTTACAAATCATTCCTTATAAATAAGCGTAACTCTTATGGCACAGTTCGTCCTCTATATCAATCAGGCGGTTGCAGATGTCGCTTGCGGTATGCCCTGCGTTGGCGTATTTATTCTTATATTTGTGGAGGGAACGGATCCCCATCTGACATCCGGATACGATGAGGTCCGCAGCGGTTCGGTCGGATTCGTTCATGTTCATTTTAAAGGATGTTTTCATGGATGCCATGGCTTCTGCGAGCATGGAAGGCTCTTTGTCGTCGCTCCCTGCCTGCATCAGAAGGTCGTGGATTTCATTTTTCAGTTTGTCGTGATGATCTTTGCTTTCCTGCAAGATTTGGACGTATTTGTCGTCGCGGACTTTGTCCAATATCTCGTCAATGGAAGAGATGCCCATAGCACAACCGGCCTCGCACTCGCGCAGTAATTTGATAGAATCTTTTTGTGTCATATAAGTTACCTCCATAAAAATGTATTTATATCTAGCATTTCCAAAAGAACGAAAACTATGTTATGATATAACAGACCTATGGCAGAAGGGAGAAAGACAATGGCAGAAAATAATAAGCTTGTCATTACGAGAGAACAGATTAGACAGGTAACGGAAGAAGCGTGCAAAGCATGCGGGATGGAAGAAGGTTTTTTTGAGCAGCTTTGGAATGCGTTTTTACAGAATGATGATGTATATAAAGAATATGTGATGTATCTGGTGAAAAAAGATTTTCCGTGTGAGGTGAAGATCTGCGGATATACCATCGTAGATATTTTAGTCTGGCAGATGGATGGATTTAAGACAAAACTGGATATGGATACCAGCAAGACAAAAGGAAATCAGACGTCTATGGTATTGCTGGCGTTTGATACATTTTTGAAGATGCGGACAAATCCTGAGAAATATCTGACGCATCTTGCGGAGGATTCAGGTATTGAAAATCCTTGTGATTGATTTTAAAAAATCAGTTGACAAACTAAAAGCCCATATGTATAATTGTTTGAGTGTGGATAGGAGTATGTTATGTTATATAACCTGACCGATATTTTTTCAAGTGAAGGAAAAGTGGAAAACCTGACGACAACTTATGAACCAAAGGTTGTAGTCATGCAGTCGGAAGAGTTTCCGATTTGTGAGCGGGGCGGCTTATCGCTGACGCTGACAAACAGAGCAAAAGGCGAAGTGCATTTGCAGGGAGAGATTTCTCTGGTGTGTGAAATTCCTTGCGGCAGATGTTTAAAGCCGGTGAAGGTTCCGCTCGAACTGAAACTGGAAGAGAATCTGAGGGAGAATATGATAGGAACTCCTGAAGCAGCGGATGAGATGTCATATGTGACAGGATATGAACTTGACACAGATGCGCTTGTCGGCAATGAAATTATGATAAACTGGCCCATGAAGGTTCTTTGCAGGGACGATTGCAAAGGAATTTGCACCGTTTGTGGTAAGAATCTGAATGAAGAGGAGTGCGGATGCGATACATTTGTTCCGGACCCACGTATGGCAGTGTTAAAAGATATCTTTAACGCGTGATAAGGAGGTGTAACGATGTCTATCTGTCCAAAAAATAAATCTTCTAAAGGTAGAAGAGACAAAAGAAGAGCTAACTGGAAAATGAGCGCTCCGACTTTAGTAAAATGCAGCAAATGTGGTGCTTTAATGATGCCTCACAGAGTTTGTAAGAAATGCGGAAGCTACAACAAGAAAGAAATCATTTCCGTAGCTGAATAATTCATATGTAATTTGGGGTGCCTGTATTGTAAGATACGGGCACCTTTTTTCTTGCTTTTTCGTTGTGTATAAAGTATATTATAAGGTAGCGGTTTATTGACAATAGAAGGAGGAACGACCATGTCAGAGTTGGTAAAGGTAGTGGTTGACGCCATGGGCGGGGATAATGCGCCGGAGCAGACCGTCAAGGGTGCGGTAGAGGCATTAAAAGAAAGTGAAAAAGTTTTTGTCTACCTCGTAGGCCGTCAGGAAGCGGTAAATGAGGAACTTGCTAAATATACATATGATAAAGACAGAATTGAAGTTGTAAATGCAACGGAAGTGATTGAGATGGCTGAAGCGCCGGTAAATGCAATTCGTACGAAGAAGGATTCTTCTATTGTAAAAGGTATGACCATGGTGCGTAACGGTGAGGCGGATGCATTTGTTTCAGCAGGAAGCACAGGAGCAGTGCTCGTCGGAGGACAGGTTCTGATCGGACGTATCAAAGGTGTGGAAAGACCCCCTCTTGCGCCGCTTCTTCCGGTAGATAATGAAAGAGGATGTTCTCTTTTAATTGACTGCGGGGCAAACGTAGATGCTAGACCATCGAATCTTGTGCAGTTTGCAAAGATGGGTTCTATCTATATGGAAAGTGTTATGGGAGTAAAGAATCCGACCGTCGGTATTGTAAATAACGGAGCAGAGGAAGAGAAAGGAAATGCACTTGTAAAAGAGACATTCCCGCTTCTTAAGGCTTGTCCGGATATCAACTTTGTGGGAAGTGTGGAAGCAAGAGATATTCCGGCCGGAACCGTTGACGTAATCGTATGTGAGGCGTTTGTTGGTAATGTGGTTTTGAAAACTTTTGAAGGTGTCGGACAGACTCTCATTCGTAAGATAAAAAGAGGTATGATGTCAAATACCAGAAGTAAGATCGGTGCAATGCTCGTAAAACCGGCATTGAAAGAGACACTTAAAACATTTGATCTGGAGCAGTACGGCGGAGCACCGATGCTTGGACTGAAAGGTCTTGTGGTAAAGACACACGGAAGCAGTATGTCAGGAGAAATTAAAAATTCAATTCTGCAGTGCCTGACATTCAAAGAACAGAAGATTAACGAAAAAATCAAAGAAAAAATACAGGGAAAAGACGAACAGTAGGAGGTCTTTGCAATGGAACTGGAGATTCTGAAAAAGATTCTTGTGGAAGTACTCGGCGTAGATGCGAGCGAGATACACGAAGATACAACGTTCCTTAAGGATCTGGGAGCGGACTCGCTTGATATTTTTCAGGTGGTGACCCGTTTGGAAGAAGAATTAGGAGTAACATTTGAAGCGTCCAGGGTGGAAAAGGTTGAAACCGTGGGAGAGGCACTTGCGCTGATAAAGCAGACAAGAAATAAATAATTTCGGAGGCCCGTCAGGGCCTCTGTTGGAGTTTTGGTGGATGAACATGAAAAATTATGATTTTAGCGCATTAGAACAAAAGATAGGCTATAGTTATAAGAATAAATCCCTACTACGTCAGGCGATGACGCATACGTCCTTTGCTAATGAGCAAAAGATTAACAAACTGGATAGTTATGAGCGAATTGAGTTTCTCGGAGATGCGGTGCTGGAAATGGTAAGCAGTGAATATTTTTATTTTGCAAAACCGGAGACAACAGAAGGGAATCTTACCAAGATGCGGGCAAGTGCGGTATGTGAACCATCGCTGGCAATTACGGCAAGAGAACTGGAACTTGGGAAATATTTGCTGCTCGGAAAAGGAGAAGAAGCAACCGGAGGCCGTGAAAGAGACTCGATTATAGCGGATGCGGTAGAGGCACTGATTGGCTCTATCTATTTGGATGGCGGAATTGAGCCGGCTAAGCAATTCATTATGACATTTGTGTTAAATGATTTGGAACATAAACAGTTGTTTTATGATGCGAAATCTATCCTTATGGAGATGTTACAGGCAAAAAAGGAACAGAATTTTGAATATAGACTGGTCGGAGAAGAAGGGCCGGATCATGAAAAGGTGTTTAAGACAGAGGCAGTTTTAAATGGTGAGACCATCGGATACGGCGAAGGACAGTCAAAGAAGATATCAGAGCAGCATGCAGCGTATGAAGCGCTGATGCGTTTGCGTGGAGAACAGAAGTAGGTGTTATATGTATTTAAAGAGCATTGAAGTACATGGATTTAAATCCTTTGCAAATAAAATAATTTTTGAATTCCATAATGGAATCACCGGAATTGTCGGTCCGAACGGAAGCGGAAAGAGTAACGTTGCGGATGCAGTGCGTTGGGTACTCGGTGAACAGAGTGTAAAGCAGCTTCGAGGTTCTTCCATGCAGGATGTAATCTTTTCAGGAACACAAAATCGAAAACCTCTTGGTTATGCTTATGTGGCAATTACGCTGGATAATGCAGATCACTCACTTGCGATTGATTATCCGGAGGTGACAATTGCAAGACGTTTGTATCGTTCGGGTGAAAGTGAGTATTTGATTAACGGAACGGTTTGTCGTTTAAGAGATGTACATGAACTCTTTTATGATACCGGTATCGGTAAAGAGGGATATTCTATTATCGGACAGGGTCAGATTGACAAGATTTTGAGTGGTAAGCCGGAAGAGAGACGAGAGTTGTTTGATGAAGCGGCCGGAATTGTAAAATTTAAACGTCGCAAGAACGAAGCGCAGAAAAAACTGGACAATGAGAAACAGAACCTTCTGCGCATCACGGATATTTTGACAGAGCTGGAAAAACAGGTCGGTCCACTTGAAAGACAGGCAGAGAAGGCCAAAATATATTTAAAGAAAAAAGAAGAGATGAAGACGCTGGATGTCAACATGTTCCTTCTTGAAAACAGTCATATTCAGCAGCAACTGGAGACGGTGACGGAAAAACATCGTATTGCAGATGATGATTTGAGTAAGACTAAAGAAAAATTTGAGCATATCAGGGATGAGTATGATCGCATCGCACAGTCGATTGAGCGCTTGGAGGAAGAGATTAACAACGAAAGAAATCTTTTGTCCAGTACATCGGAAATGCGCGGAAAACTTGAGGTGCAGATCAATGTCCTGAAAGAACAGATCAAAGCAGCGGATGATAATGAAGCGCATTTTATGCAGCGTGAGAAAAATATCCGCGCCCAGATTGAAGAACGTGAAAATGAGAAATCTGCATTCAGCGTGGAAAAGAAGAAATATGATGAGGAGCGGTCCGGATTACAGGAAAAACTGGACGAGGCAAAAGCACTTCTTCTTTCTGTGCAGCAGAAGATGGATGAATACAATGAAAATATTGAGTCGGGAAAGCGCACCATCATTGATGCGCTGACGGAGCGTGCTACAATCAAATCCAAAGCGGGACGCTTTGATTCCATGCTGGAACAGCTCAATATCCGAAAGGCAGAGATGAGTTCCAAACTTTTGCGCGCCCGTTCGGATGAACAGCAGCAGGAGGAAGTAATCAGCCGCCTGGAAGAGGAATTTAAGAACGTAAACGAAGAAATTCGCCGGCTTAATGATAAGCAGTCTTCTTTGGAAGAGCGTAATCATGAGATTACGGATGTTTTATCGGAAAAAGATCAAAAACTCCGCGATACTCAGGTGTTATATCATCAGGAAAAGTCAAAGCTGGAAGCAATTTCCAATCTGACTGAGCGTTATGATGGTTACGGAAACAGTATTCGTAAGGTAATGGAGCAGAAGGCGACTAATCAGGGGATTGTCGGTGTTGTTGCGGATATTGTGAAGGTGGAGCAGAAATACGAGACTGCCATTGAGACTGCACTCGGCGGTAACATTCAGAATATTGTCACAGATGATGAAGAAACGGCAAAGAAAATGATCGGATTTTTAAAGAAAAACAAATTCGGTCGTGCAACATTTTTGCCGCTGACAAGCATTGAGCATCCGCAGGAATTTAAGACACCGGAAGTGCTTGAGGAAAAAGGCGTTATTGGTATGGCGTGTGATCTTGTGACAACAGAAAAACGCTATAAAAATGTAGCAAAAGCAATGCTCGGTCGAATTGTTGTGGTCGATCATGTGGATAATGCAGTAAAGATTGCCAGAAAATTTGATTACGGAATCCGTATGGTAACATTAGAAGGAGAACTTCTGGTTCCGGGCGGAGCCATCAGTGGTGGTGCGTTCAAAAATGCAAGTAATCTTTTGGGGCGTCGCCGAGAGATGGATGAACTGGAGAAGAAGGTAAAGGATTACCTCAGACAGGTTGACCGGCTTTTGGATGAAATTGAGCAGACCAAAGCAGAGCGCATGAAGGTTCGTCAGGATCTTGAGCATGTGAAGGCGACATTACAGGCAAAGTTTATTGAACAGAATACTGCACGCCTGAATGTAATGCAGGCACAGGAGAAAAAGAACGAAACCGGAAAAGGTTTCGAAAAGTTAAAAGAAGAGCAGACGGAAATTGAGACACAGATCCGTGAAATTCAGGATGAAAAGCAGCGAAATGCAGATGAACTCAAGCGTTCGGAAGAAATGGAGAAAAATATCCAGCAGCAGATTGCGCAGATGCAGACAGATTTGGAAGCCCTCCGTGAAAAAGAGGCAGAGGCTGCAGACACCTGCACACAGATGAATATGGAAGTGGAAAAGGTACTTCAGAAACAGGACTTTGTGCAGCAGAATATAGATCGTGTCAATGTGGAAATCAGCAGAGTTACAGGCGAACTGGATGAAATCCTTGAAAATATGAATACTTCCAAGGAGGAAGTAGAGCGTAAAAAAGAAGATATCGCAAAACTGGAAAAAACTATTGAGGCTTCGTATACGTCACAGGATGAAAATCAGGAAAAGCTCAAACGCGATACAGAGAAAAAACAGGAACTGACAGAGAGACAAAAGAATTTCTTCACAGAGAGAGAGTCACTGTCAGACCGCATACAGCTTCTTGATAAGGAAGTGTTCCGTTTAAATGCGCAGCGTGAAAGACTGCAAGAGT
The DNA here is from genome assembly GCA_017623815.1 of Lachnospiraceae bacterium. Lineage (GTDB taxonomy): Bacteria > Bacillota > Clostridia > Lachnospirales > Lachnospiraceae > SVFI01. The sequence goes on along the minus strand of JAGAOK010000079.1, from coordinate 29,754 downwards.
CTTTGGAGTCCCAGATCAATTACATGTGGGATGAATATGAGATTACACTTTCTATGGCAGCGAAGCTTCGTGATCCGGAGATGACAGATCTGTCGGGAATGAAGAAACAGATTGTGATGATCAAAGAGGAAATAAAGAGGCTCGGAGATGTCAATGTCAATGCGATTGAAGACTATAAAGTATTGATGGAACGATATTCGTTCCTGACCAATCAGCACGATGATCTGGTAAAAGCAGAAGAGACGCTGAAAGGTATCATCACAGAGCTGGATGAAGCGATGCGCAGGCAGTTTAATGATAAGTTTGCGCAGATCAGCAGTGAATTTGATAAAGTGTTTAAAGAATTGTTCGGCGGCGGACACGGAACGCTGGAGCTGATGGAAGACGAAGATGTACTGGAAGCAGGCATTAAGATTATTGCGCAGCCACCGGGAAAGAAACTTCAGAATATGATGCAGCTTTCCGGAGGAGAGAAGGCTTTGACTGCGATTGCGCTTTTGTTTGCGATTCAGAATTTAAAACCTTCGCCGTTTTGTCTGCTTGACGAGATTGAGGCGGCGCTGGATGATTCGAACGTTGGACGTTTTGCAAAATACTTACATAAATTAACGAAACATACACAGTTTATTGTAATTACGCACAGACGAGGTACCATGGAAAGAGCTGACCGCCTTTATGGTATTACGATGCAGGAAAAAGGAGTGTCAACACTTGTCAGTGTCAATCTGATTGAGAAAGATTTGACAGAATAAAAAGGAAAACCGGGAGATAATTCATGAGTGAAGAAAAGAAAGGCTTTTTTGCCAGATTAAAAGAAGGGCTTACCAAAACGAGGAATAACATTGTCAGTGGAATTGACTCTGTATTTAATGGATTTTCTAATATCGACGATGAGTTTTATGAGGAACTGGAAGAAATTCTGATCATGGGAGATATCGGAGTTAAGGCAACCAATGAAATATTAGAACGATTGAAGGTTCAGGTAAAGCAGCAGCATATCAAGCAGCCTTCGGAGTGTAAGCAGCTTCTGATTGAAAGCATCAAAGAACAGATGAAGGTGGAGGAGACGGCTTATGAGTTTGAAAATAAGCAATCGATTGTGCTTGTGATTGGTGTCAACGGTGTCGGAAAAACCACGAGTGTCGGCAAACTGGCGGGGAAACTCAAAGATAAAAATCGAAAGGTGCTTTTGGCAGCGGCGGATACGTTCCGTGCGGCAGCGGTAGAACAGCTTGAGGAATGGGCGCACAGAGCCGGTGTAGATATTATCTCCGGTGCAGAGAATGCAGATCCTGCGAGCGTGATTTTTGATGCGGTAAATGCGGCCAAAGCCAGAAAAGCAGACGTGCTTTTATGCGATACTGCAGGTCGCCTTCATAATAAGAAAAATCTGATGGAAGAACTGAAAAAAATCAATCGTATCATTGATAAAGAGTTTCCGGACGCTCATAGAGAAAATCTGGTTGTGCTGGACGGAACAACCGGACAGAATGCGCTTTCTCAGGCGCGTGAATTCGGAGAAGTAGCGGATCTTACCGGAATTATCCTGACGAAGATGGACGGAACAGCCAAGGGAGGAATTGCCGTGGCAATTCAGTCGGAACTTAAGGTTCCGGTTAAGTACATCGGAGTTGGTGAAACGATAGAGGATTTACAAAAATTCGACTCGGAAGAATTTGTAAATGCATTATTTGATATCGAAGTGAAAGAAGGATGATTATGAGCGAAAAAAACCAAAAAATGCTGACTCTTGAAAAATTTGAAGAGGCATCGGAAAAAGTAAAAGAAGCGACACAGCCGACAGAACTTATTTACAGTGAATACCTGAGTATGCAGACGGCGAATAAAGTGTATTTAAAACCGGAGAATATGCAGTTTACAGGAGCATACAAGGTACGTGGTGCTTATTATAAGATGAGCACACTGACAGAGGAAGAAAGAGCCAAAGGGATTATTACGGCTTCGGCAGGAAATCATGCGCAGGGTGTAGCATATGCAGCAAAATGTTATGGTGCGAAGGCAGTGATTGTTATGCCGACTACAACCCCTCTTATTAAAGTGAATCGTACCAAGAGCTATGGTGCAGAGGTTGTTTTGCATGGCAATGTTTACGATGAAGCATGTGCAAAAGCGTATGAATTGGCAGAGCAGGAAGGTTATACGTTTATTCATCCGTTTGACGATCTGGCGGTTGCAACAGGACAAGGTTCCATTGCTATGGAGATTGTCAAGGAACTTCCGCTTGTGGATTATATTTTAGTACCAATCGGCGGAGGCGGACTTGCAACCGGAGTTTCCACACTTGCAAAACTTTTAAATCCAAAGATTAAGGTAATCGGTGTGGAGCCGGCAGGAGCAAATTGTATGGAGGTTTCCCTGAAGGAAGGCGCCGTGACGACGCTTTCCAATGTGAATACCATTGCAGACGGTACAGCGGTTAAAACGCCGGGAAGCAATATTTTCCCGTATATTCAGGAAAATATTGACGGCATTATTACGGTACCGGATGAGGATCTCGTTGTTGCGTTCCTTGATATGGTAGAAAACCATAAGATGATCGTAGAAAATTCCGGTCTTCTTACGGTAGCAGCGTTAAAATATCTCGATGTGCGCGGCAAAAAGATTGTTTCTATCCTGAGCGGTGGAAATATGGATGTAATCACTATGTCATCGGTTGTGCAGCAGGGATTGATTTTCAGAGATCGTATTTTTACAGTTTCCGTTCTGCTTCCGGATAAGCCGGGTGAACTCTCTACGGTTGCGGGGATTATTGCGGAGGAGAGTGGTAATGTTATTAAACTGGAACATAATCAGTTTGTATCTACCAATCGAAATGCAGCAGTAGAACTGCGTATAACGCTTGAGGCATTCGGAACGGAACACAAACATAAGATTATCGAGGCACTGAGTACCAAGGGATATCAGCCGAAGGTAGTCAGAACGAATATTTAAAAACAACAAAGGTGAGCCGGAGGAAATGCAACAGAGTTTTTTCGGCTCATATTTTTGGCTTTGTCGGGTATGCTAGATGTGAGAGGTAGTATAGCATGAAGGACATAATTCGCTTGGCGCAAGGAGCAAAAAAATATTTGACAATAGTTCTCGGAGCCGTGTTTTATGCGGCCGGAATCTCTTTGTTTTTGAATCCGAATGATCTGGCTCCGGGAGGGGTTACGGGTATTGCCATTTTATTGAATCGATTTGTAAATGTAGAGACAGGAACTTTGATCCTTTTATTGAATGTACCAATCATCCTTCTTGGGATATGGAAGTTTGGATGGAAATTCATCGTGTCAACCATTTACGCTCTGGGAGTTATTTCTGTGCTGACCAATGTTATGGAACGCGTTGGGGCGCTGACAGAGGATCGGATGCTTGCGGCGATTGTCGGAGCAGTGCTGGTGGGTGTTGGAATCGGCGTGGTTTTTAAAGCCGGGGCAACCACCGGCGGAATAGATATCATAATAAAGATTATTAAGCAGAAATTCCCGCATAAGAAGACGGGAAGTTTGTTTTTTGCTTTTGATTCGGTTGTCATCATAGCAGCAGGGCTTGTGTTTGGGACAATCGAAGCATCAATTTATGCGTCGATTGCGACTGTGGTTACAATGTATACGATGGATGCGGTGTTATATGGTAAAGACGGAGCAAGGATGATTTATATTATCAGTGATTACGCGGATGCGTTGACGGAATCGCTTCTTCATGAGGCTGGAGTCGGAGTGACGTGGTTGTACGGAGAAGGCACCTTTCAAAGTAAACAGAAAAAAATAATTTTTTGCGTAGCAGATAAAAAGAAATCACTTCAGGTGGAAGAACTTGTAAAAAAGCACGATCCGGAAGCATTTATGATTATTTCGAATGCGACTGAAATCTACGGAGAGGGGTATAAAAATATATTTGCAGAAAAAATTTGAAGATTTTTATTCGAAGACATGGTAAAATAGAGAAAATGTACAATAAAAGAAAAATTTGACTTATTGTAGAAAAATGTAGGGGAAAACAGCAGCGGAGGATGACGATGACAGACAGAAGGGCAACAGACGTGCTGGTTCCTGTATTGGCACGCATGTATGAGCAGATTTTTTTGCTCGATAAAAATACAGGTGGAGGGATGATAATCAGAGAGGGGAACATTTCTGAAACAGATGATTATAACAAGTGGTGCGCACAAATGTATCAGGAGTGTTATGAAGGCGATGACAGAGTTCTTTTTTTACAAAAGATCAGTGCGGAAACAGTGACCGCGTCACTTACATATGAAGATGAATATGTGGTTGAATTTTCGGTAAAAGAAGAGGATAGGATTTATCGTAAGCAGATGAAAGCGTTCCTATATGAAGAAGAAAATGTGGTATGCATCTGTATTCATGATGTGACACAGCAGTATGCCAGGGAACAAACCAGGGAGCGTATTGCAAAAATATGCCTGGAAACAGCACAGAAGACCAATATAGAAAAGGAACTTTTTTTTCAAAATGTGAGCGATACATTTTGTCTTCCTGTATTTCAGGCAACAGAGTTGTTGAAAGAGGCTCTGGAAAGAGAAGGAACGGAAGCTGTGAAGTATGTGCAGAAGGCAAAAACGATATTAGACAGCTATTCCAAATCCTGTGAGAAAATGTTTACATTGTCTGCGCTGGAAAAGGGCGAGGAGTTTGACAGAGATGATATGATCTTCTGCTCTGATTTGGCGGAGGAAATAGAACAGGTGGTGCTTCTTGAGAAGGATGGGATTTGTTGTGAAGTGTTACTCGGTGATGCGGCAGTTAAGGTTTCCGGTTTTCTGTCGGATAAATCACGTTTGAGACAGGTACTTAGCAATGCTGCGTCAGCAATGACGTGTGCATCTTCAGATTGCAGCAGTGTCGTAAACTTGGACATTGATATGAAAAAAGAGTCTGAGATGCAGGAAGAAGTATTTGATTTATTGTTCAAAGTGACTGCAAGAGGAGTCACAGATGCGGTTATGAAGGATGCGCGGATGCTGTTTGCGCAACGTCTGACAGATTATATGGATGGCATAGTAAAGCTTACTGTAAACAGCGAAGGGGCAGAGTGCTTTGTGCGGATTCCGGTTCAGAGAGCAGATAAGGAACGCCAGAAGGAAGCAAGAAAAGCTGCCCGCATGTCGGATAGCATTATTTCAAGAGATTTTGCAGGGTTCAGAGCACTTGTGATTGATGACGATGAGGTGGGACGTGAGATAACCGCGGCAAAGCTGCAACAGTACGGATTGACGGTTGAGACGGCAGAAGACGGACAGGAAGCGCTGAACATGCTTCTGGCTTCGCCGGGGCGTTATTACCAGATTATTTTTACCAAGATGTATCTACCGAAAAAGAGCGGTCTGGAGCTGACCATGGAACTTCGCGAAGAGACCAGGAGAGATTTGAATGATATTACAATTGTAGCACTGACGGCCAATCCGCTTAAGGACACGAGAATCCGTGCACTGGAGCATGGTATGGATCATCATTTGATTTTGCCGTTTAATGAGATTGAATTAAAAGAGATTCTGCTTCGTGAATTGACAGATTTAGGTCCGGAGGATCTGCCGGAAAAATTTGGTTTCCGTGTGCTTAAGTAAACCAAAATAAAAATAAGGGTGTCAAGAAAAAATACTTGACACCTTATTTTTATAGTGGTATGATAACCAAGGTTGTTTAGAAATTAGGAGTCAGTATGGAAAAAATCGTAGAACAGGGAATTTTATATGATTTCTATGGCGAGCTTCTGACAGAGCACCAGAGACAGATTTATGAAGATGCGGTGTTTAATGATATGTCGCTTTCGGAACTGGCTGACGCTTATGGGATTTCCAGGCAGGGAATTCATGATTTGTTAAAACGGTGCGACAAGATGTTGCTTTCCTATGAGAGTAAGCTTCACCTTGTAGAGCGTTTTGAGAAGATTAAGAGAAAAATCCGTCAGATTAACGAGACGGAGGATATGAAAACGGTTCGAAAAATATCTGCCGAAATTCTGGAGGAGTTGTAGTACATGGCATTTGAAAATTTAACCGAAAAACTGCAGAATGTATTTAAAAATCTCCGCGGAAAGGGTCGTTTGACGGAGGAAGATGTCAAGGCAGCACTTAAGGAAGTTAAGATTGCACTTTTGGAAGCAGATGTTAACTTTAAGATTGTAAAACAGTTCATCAAAACGGTGGAAGAGAGAGCAATCGGTGCGGATGTGATGAATGGTCTGAATCCGGGGCAGATGGTCATCAAGATTGTAAATGAAGAACTGATTAACCTCATGGGAAGCGAGGGGGCAGAGATTCAGCTTCAGCCGGGAAAATCGATTACGGTTCTTATGATGTGCGGTCTTCAGGGTGCAGGTAAAACAACGACCACTGCCAAGCTGGCAGGTAAGTATAAATTAAAAGGCAAAAAATGTCTTCTTGTAGCATGTGATGTTTACCGTCCGGCAGCAATCAAACAGCTGCAGGTAAACGGGGAAAAGCAGGGCGTGGAAGTGTTCACAATGGGTGAAAATCATAAGCCTGTGGATATTGCAAAAGCAGCGCTTGAGCATGCGACAAAAAACGGACACAATTTAGTAATCTTAGATACCGCCGGACGTCTTCATATTGATGAAGACATGATGACGGAGCTTCAAGATATAAAAGCAAATGTTGATGTGCATCAGACCATCCTTGTCGTTGACGTGATGACCGGTCAGGATGCAGTCAATGTAGCGAAAGAGTTTGATGAAAAGGTCGGAATTGACGGAGTGATCCTTTCTAAGATGGATGGGGATTCCAGAGGCGGTGCGGCTCTTTCTGTAAAGGCTGTGACCGGAAAACCGATTTTTTATGCAGGTATGGGAGAAAAACTTTCAGATCTTGAGCAGTTTTACCCGGACCGTATGGCAAACAGAATCCTCGGAATGGGAGATGTTCTGACGCTGATTGAAAAAGCGCAGGAGAGCATCGATATCGATGAGGAAAAAGAAAAAGAGATGGCTGCGAAGATGAAGAAAGGGAAATTCGATTTCGAAGATTACCTTGAAAGCATGAAGCAGATGCGCAACATGGGAGGTCTTTCCGCAATCATGGGAATGCTTCCGGGGATGGGCGTAAACGCAGCAGATCTTGAAGATGCCATCGATGAAAAGCAGATGGCGCGTATGGAAGCAATTGTGCTTTCTATGACAGTAGCGGAGAGACGTAATCCGAAACTGTTAAACCCAAGTCGTAAGCATCGTATCGCAAAAGGAGCCGGTGTGGACATTGCAGTTGTGAATCGCTTTATCAAGCAGTTTGAACAGATGCAGAAGATGATGAAGCAGTTTGGCGGCGGTGGTAAAAAAGGCCGCAGAGGTATGATGGGTGGCTTCCCTGGTATGGGAGGTATGGGCGGCTTCGGCGGAAGACGAAGATTCCCGTTTTAGTGAAGATTAGAGATTTGTCCGAATGAGAGGATGATTTCTATTCAGATATATAACAATCAACATATTAAACATTTTGGAGGTACAAAAAAATGGCAGTAAAAATCAGATTAAGAAGAATGGGACAGAAGAAAGCTCCTTTTTACAGAATCGTAGTAGCTGATTCAAGATCCCCAAGAGACGGAAGATGCATCGAAGAGATCGGAACATACGATCCGACAACAGATCCAAGCACATTCAAAGTAAATGAAGAACTTGCAAAGAAATGGTTAGCAAACGGTGCTCAGCCTACAGAAGTTGTTAGCAAGATTTTCAAACAGGCAGGAATCGAAAAATAATTTTGTCATAACACTTTTGGAGGTGGATCATGAAAGAGTTAGTAGAAGTAATCGCAAAAGCTCTTGTTGACAATCCTGACGAAGTTGTTGTAACCGAAAAAGAAGAAGGTAAAAATGTTACGATTGAATTACATGTAGCATCTTCTGATATGGGAAAAGTCATCGGAAAACAGGGTAGAATTGCCAAAGCAATCCGTGCAGTTGTAAAAGCAGCTTCTGTGAATGACAATAAGAAAGTGAATGTTGAGATTATCTAATAAAAACCGGAGTAGAAATGCTCCGGTTTTTGTTATATAATAAATTCGTATTTGGCAAAAAAGGAGCATAAGATGGAAGAGTTATTACAGGTAGGTGTTTTGACATCAACCCATGGGGTACGCGGAGAAGTAAAAGTATTTCCGATGACGGATGATGTAAAACGTTTTAAGAAAAACAAAGATTATATATTAGAGACGCCAAAGGGAAATAGAGCGGTTAAGGTGGAAAGTGTAAAGTTTTTCAAACAGTTTGTTATTTTGAAGTTTGAAGGCTTTGACAATATGGATGATATTGCGCCGTACAAAAACTGCGGTCTTTTTGTGACGAGAGAAAATGCAGTCAAATGTGCAAAAGATGAGTATTTTATTGCAGATCTGATCGGTATGGAAGTCTGCGAGGAAAATGGTGGGCGAATCGGGGAACTTGTTGATGTGATTCAGACCGGAGCCAATGATGTGTATGTCGTAAAAACACCGGAAGGAAAAGAGCATCTGTTTCCGGCAATTAAGGATTGTGTGCGCAGCGTTGATATGGAAGCGCGCAAAGTGGTGGTTTATGTTATGCCGGGATTACTGGATTAGGAGGACTTGACATGTTTTTTCATGTGCTTACATTGTTTCCGGAAATGATTATGGACGGACTCGGGACGAGTATTTTAGGCCGTGCCATGCAAAAGGGATGTATTCAGGCTGAGGCTGTCAATATCCGGGATTATACAACGAATAAACACCAGAAGGTGGATGATTACACGTACGGACCGGGCGCCGGAATGTTGATGCAGGCACAGCCCGTGTATGATTGTGTACAGGCGGTACTTGCAAATATTAAGCAGCGCCGAATGGAGCAGGCAGGAGATGCGCCTCAAAAACGTGTCCGCGTAGTTTATGTGACGCCGCAGGGAGCTGTATTTGATCAGAAGATGGCGCAGGAGTTTGCAAAGGAAGAAGATCTGGTGCTTCTTTGCGGACATTATGAAGGCATTGATGAGCGTGTTCTGGAGGAAGTGGTGACGGATTATGTGTCTATCGGTGACTATGTGCTGACAGGAGGGGAACTTCCGGCAATGGTCATGGTTGATGCGATATCACGTCTGGTTCCCGGGGTTCTTAATAATGATGAGTCGGCGGTGACGGATTCCTTCGGGAACGGACTTTTGGAACATCCGCAGTATTCCAGACCGCAGGTTTGGCGCGATAAGGAAGTTCCGCCGGTGCTTCTTTCAGGGAACCATAAGCTGATTGAAAAATGGCAGCTGGAGGAGTCTTTGAAACGCACAAAGGAGCGGAGACCGGATTTGTATGAAAGGTGGAAAGAAGAGCATGATAGCAGCAAATGATTTGTGTAAGCAGTTTGAGAGAACTGTGATGAAAGAGGAAGAGAAAAAAACGCTTTTTTCAAAGAAACTGCAGGGGAAAAGCGGAAAAAAAGAAACGTTTTATGCAGTTGACCATATTTCGTTTCAGGTTCAGCAGGGAGAAATTCTGGGGATCTTAGGACCGAACGGAGCAGGTAAGACAACGCTTCTTCGTATGCTTGGGTCTTTGATGGAACCGACGGAAGGGAATGTGGAAATCGAAAATCTGAAAGGGGAGAAGATTACCGATTCTGTGGAACTGAAAAAATGCATCGGTTATTTGTCAGGGAATACGAAACTTTATCACCGTATGAGCACACGTGAGATGCTCTATATGTTGGCGGAAATATATGAAATTCCGAAAGAAGAAGCAGATAAGAGAATTGAAGAAATTTCCAAGGTGCTCGATATGGATGCTTTTATTGATAACCGTATTGAGAAATTGTCAACCGGTCAGACGCAGCGGGCTTCCATTTCCAGATGTCTGATGCACGATCCGGAGATTTACATATTTGATGAACCGACACTCGGGCTCGATATTTTAAGTGCGGATGCTATTGTGAATTTTATGAAATCCCAGAAGGAAAAAGGAAAGACGGTCCTTTATTCTACACACTATCTGGAGGAGGCACAGTTCTTATGTGACAGGATTCTGATGATTTACAAAGGGAAAATTGTCAAAGAAGGATCGCCGGAAGAAATTATGAAACAGTGCGGTGTAACGAATCTTCGGGAAGCCTTTCACTGTGTGATGAAGGAGGTTGAAAGCGCATGAATATGAAAAGAATGGGAGCGCTTTTTAAGCGTGAAATCAGAGATATACTCCGTGATAAAAAGACAATGGTCATGATGATATTGCTTCCGCTTGTGCTTTATCCGCTTTTGATTGTGGGAATGGCGATGGTGAGCTCGGCAGTAATTCAAAGTCAGGCAGAAAAATCATACCTGGTGTCATTTGAAAATTGCGAGGATTTGGAAAAAGAAATCGTAACCATTTTGAAGGAAGAAGAGGAGAAAATCGGTTACAAGGTAAAGGCAGTAGAGGAAGATAACTGCAAAGAAGCGCTGGAAGCGCAGGAAATAGATGCTTACCTGTCGGTAGAGGGAAAAGAAGTGGGGATTTACTATCTGTCGGCAAAGGAAAAGTCAGCCACTGCCTATAGAGCCCTTGATGAAGCAATTGAAATCTATGCAGACGCTCTGACAGATCAGCAGCTCAAAGATGCAGGGCTGGATGCGGATGTGATTTTGAATCCGATTAAGTTAAAGGCGCATGATCTTTCTTCTACAGAGGAATCTGTGGGAAGCGCACTCGGGGCATTTATGCCGTTCTTTATTGTAACGATGATTTTGCTCGGTGCCATTTATCCGGCAATAGATGTTACAGCCGGAGAAAAGGAAAGAGGTACACTGGAAACGCTTTTGACACTTCCGGTAACGAATTTTGAAATGATTATGAGCAAGTTCCTTGCAGTATCCTGCATTGCATGTACAGCGGCATTTATAAATGTACTGTCCATGTCGGGAGCGATGGCGTTTTTGGTTTCAAGTTCACTTGCGGCCGATACCAATATGAGTGTGGATATCAATTTTGCTAAGTTTGTTCCGGGTATTTTGATTACGATTGTTGTTATGATGGTGTTTGCACTTTTTGTGACAGCAGCTTGTATGTGTACCTGTGTGTTTGCAAAGAACTTTAAAGAGGCGAATAACTATTCGACACCGCTTCTTATGGTATTTATGTTTGCCAGCTATGCACCGGTTCTTCCGGATATGGAGCTTACGGCAAAAACAGCAGCGATACCGGTGGTGAATGTGGCACTTTTGGTGGCAGGATTGTTTGAGTTTAATTACAACTATGCACTCTTTGGAGTGGTGCTGGTTTCCAATGTGGTTTACAGTCTTTTGACGGTGATGGTACTCGGAAGAATTTATAACAGTGAGGCGGTTCTGTTTTCAGAAGGATTTGCCAGCGTAAAGCTGTTTGATAAGCGAAGTGAAATGAAAAAGAATCAGATGCCGGGCATCGGCGACAGTGTTCTTTTGATGTGTATCGTATTGATTCTTGTCTTGTATGTCGGAACGTTTGCCCAGATAAAACTGGGGTTTGGCGGAGTGGCAGTACAGCAGGCAATCATTCTGCTTTGTCCGCTGATTTATGCATGGTATATGAAAGCGGATGTAAAAAAGTTGTTCTCTTTCAAGGCTCCTAAAGTAAAGGGAGTGCTTGGTGGTATTTGTTTTGCATTTGCCGGAGTTTTACTGGCACTTGTGGTCGGGGCACTTTTGACCCCGGTGTTTCCGCAGAGTGCAGAAAGTTTAAAGGCGATGGATGAAATGATCAAAGAGCAGCCGGTGTGGGTAATTATTCTTGTGATGAGCGTAATGCCTGCCATAGGGGAAGAGTTTTTGTTCCGAGGCTTCTTAATGGGAACGCTACGCGAGAAATGCAGACCGTGGGTTGCGGTTATTGCAACAACACTGATCTTTGCGGTTTACCATATGAGCCTTTTGAAAATGTTTACCATCAGCATTATCGGACTCGGGTTTACGGTGGCAGCTTATATGACAGGAAGTATTTTTGTCTCCATGATGATGCACTTTATCAATAATTTCACCTCTGTGATGATTTCTCTTTATCCGGAGCAGGTCGGAAAAATGTTTCCTGCGCTTATGAAGGAGACGCTTGGTGTTGTAGAGATAGTGGTGATTACACTGATTGGAGTGGTGCTGGCTGTGGCAGGATGGCTGCTAGTCAGAGGGGAGAAGAAAGCATAAGAAAAAACTATATTTTCTGAGAAAACCACTTGCGCTTATTCATAAATTGTGGTAAACTACTCACGTTGTGAAAAAGAGATGGTCCTCTGTTACAGATCGTATTAAGAACATCCAATACGGAAGGAGATACACAATGAACGCAATTATTAAAGAAATCGAAGCAGCTCAGTTAAAAGAAAACGTACCACAGTTCAGCGTTGGTGATACTGTAAAAGTTTACGGTAAAATCAAAGAGGGAAACCGTGAAAGAATTCAGGTTTTCGAAGGTACAGTTCTTAAAATGCAGGGCGGAAGCAACCGTGCAACATTTACAGTACGTAAAACTTCAAATGGTGTAGGAGTTGAGAAAACTTGGCCATTACATTCTCCGAACGTTGAGAAGGTTGAAGTTGTAAGACGTGGTAAAGTAAGACGTGCAAAACTTAACTATTTAAGAGACCGTGTAGGTAAAAGAGCAAAAGTTAAAGAGCTCGTTAAATAGTCAAAAAGAATGCAAGGGACAAAATACATTATGTATCTTGTCCCTTTTCTTTTGACGTTGTATAGTAGTAATAGTGGTTGTAGCAGGAGATATGACAGCAGTTTGTAGACAGCATGAGTAGAAAAGTTCGCGGAGAAGTCCGACAGCCGGGATGAACGGGTATTGGATGGGGAAAACAGCTCATAATACCCAAAAAATCACTCCAAAATGGGCTAAACGGGTATTGCGAGCGGATATGAAGCTTAAATACCCGGGATATGCTAAAAGTGAGGGTATTATGGCCTGAAACAAGCTGTTCATACCCAAATTGACGAATAGTTGCGCCGCCGGAAAGGAACTCACCGCAGGGCGTAAAATTCGCGGAAGCAGAGAAATCTCACGCCATCCGCACAAAGAACAGGAAAACAAGGAGACATTCATGAGAAGAAAAGGCCTCAGTTTCAGACAAAAGAAAAAGATTATCAATGCATCGCTCATGAGAGAAATCTGGAGTTATGTATTTATTACGATTGCAGCAGTTGTACTTGCATTTGTTATTATTTTCTGTGTCGGTATGCGTACAAGTGTAATCGGTGTTTCCATGGAACCTGTGCTTTATAACGGACAGGAAATTTTGGTAAATCGTTTTATTTACCGCGTGATGGCGCCAAAGACGGGAGATATTATTGTTTTTCTTCCGAACGGAAATGAAAATACACATTATTATGTCAAGCGCGTGGTGGCGGTACCGGGAGATACGGTGCAGATCAAAAATGGATCGTTATATGTCAATGATACTTTGTATAAAGACGTAGAATATGATAAAATAGAAGATGCAGGCATTGCTGAAAATCCGATAAGGCTTGATGCCAATGAATTTTTTGCGCTGGGAGATAACATCAATAACAGCGAGGACAGCCGCTCGGGAAATATCGGAGCGATTCCAAGGGATGATATTTTAGGAAAGGTTTGGTTCCACATGGCATCGGGCAACAGTCCGATGGGATTGATGGAATAGGTGAAATTATGACATATCAATGGTACCCGGGACATATGACCAAGGCAAAGCGAATGATGCAGGAGAATATCAAGCTGATTGATCTTGTGATTGAACTTGTGGATGCGCGCATTCCGCTTTCAAGTCGTAATCCGGATATAGATGAACTCGGAAAAAATAAAGCACGGCTCATTTTGCTAAATAAGTCGGATTTGGCAGACGAGCGTCAGACGAAACAATGGCAGGAATATTTTGAGAAAAAAGGTTATTTTGTAGTAGCATTGAACTCCAGAAACCGTAATGGCATGAAAGCAATCAATGCGGCGGTTGCTGAATCGTGTAAAGAAAAAATCGAGCGTGACCGCAAGCGAGGTATTATGAACCGTCCGGTGAGAGCAATGGTAGTCGGAATTCCGAATGTCGGCAAGTCGACTTTTATCAACTCGTTTGCCGGAAAGGCCTGTGCCAAGACCGGAAATAAGCCGGGGGTAACCAAAGGAAAACAGTGGATTCGCCTCAGTAAGACGTTGGAACTGCTTGATACACCGGGGATTTTGTGGCCGAAGTTTGAAGATCAGCAGGTGGGAGTACGTCTGGCACTAATTGGTTCTATGAATGATGAGATATTAAATGTGGAAGAGATGTCACTTGAACTGATCGGGTTCCTTTGCGAGGAATATAAAGGACTTCTTGCGAAACGTTTTGATATTGCGGTGGAACTGGAGGAAGATGTGCATGAGGAAAATGGTGCACTGAAGATATTGACCGAAATTGCAAACGTGAGGAAGTGCTTTAAGAAAGGCGATGAACTGGATCTGCGCAAGGCTGCACATCTTTTGCTTGATGATTTCAGAAGCGGAAAACTTGGAAGAATTACGTTGGAAAAACCGGAGATAAGCGAGGGATAGACGTGAAAAATTTTTTGAAAGATTTTTTGGGAATGAGTTTATATTTGCTGGGGATTCTTGTGCTGACATTTCTGGTTATACAGTTTGTCGGACAGAGAACTGTAGTACAGGGAACATCCATGGAAAATACATTGATGGACGGAGATAATCTGATTGTGGATAAACTGACATACCGTTTTCATGAACCAAATCGGTACGATGTGGTGGTGTTTCCATATCAGCAGGGGAAGGATACCTATTATATTAAGCGTGTCATCGGAGTCCCGGGGGATTCGGTATATATCAATGAAGTTGGAACTATTTATATTAATGGTGAGCCTTTAATTGAAGGTTTCGGAAGAGAAGCAATCTTAGATCCGGGAATTGCACGAGATACGATATATCTCGGTGCAGAGGAATATTTTGTGCTTGGAGACAATCGCAATGCGAGTGCAGACAGTAGAGACCCTTCGGTTGGTGTTGTAAAACGTGACAGTATTGTCGGCCGTGCGTGGCTTAGGATTTATCCGTTTGATTCTATAGGATTTATTAAACATGAGTAGGATGGGAAATATGAGCAAACAATTATCCATGAGTGAGATTAAAGCAATATATCAGGCAGCAGATGAAAGTATGCTGCCTGATTTTATCAGCAGATTTATTGCAGATGAGCGAAAAGGTGTACAGGATCTGATTGAAAAAGCGGACAAACGCCTGCTGGCATATGAAAGAGAAAAAGAGAGAATGTATGAAATGCTGTCTTTTGAAAGAGAGTATAGCGATTGTGAATATATCTGCGGAATCGATGAGGCGGGAAGAGGACCGCTGGCGGGGCCTGTGGTGGCAGCTGCCGTTGTATTGCCAAAGGACTGTGATATTTTATATTTAAATGACAGCAAGCAGCTTTCAGCCAAAAAGAGAGACGAGCTGTTTGATATTGTAAAGGAAAAGGCGGTTGCTTACGGCATCGGATATGCGACGCCGGAGAGGATTGATGAGATTAATATCCTGCAGGCAACGTATGAGGCGATGCGGGAAGCGGTTAACAAACTTTCCGTAAAACCCGATATATTATTAAATGATGCAGTGACGATACCGGGAGTTGAGATTCGTCAGGTACCGATCATTAAAGGGGATGCAAAGAGCGCGTCTATTGCAGCTGCAAGCATTCTGGCAAAGGTAACAAGGGACAGACTGATGCAGGACTACGATCAGTTGATGCCACAGTATGGTTTTGCGTCCAACAAAGGATACGGCTCGGCCATGCATATTAAGGCTCTTGAGGAGTATGGGGCATCACCGATCCATCGCAGAAGTTTTATTACACATTTTAAGGTGAAAGAATGAGTTTTGATCTGACAGGATTATTTCAAAGACAATCGCAGATTCCGGTTTCGGACCGGGGGATGTCGGGGACATATACAGCATCGGGAGTACAGAACACTGCAACTGCGGGGACAGCAGGGCTGCAAGGTGCTAATGCAAATTTAAATCTTTCCGTGGGACAGATTATCAGCGGACAGGTTGTGGCTGTGGACGGGGATGTTGTGCAGGTAGAAATAGCACCGGGAGCCGTTTTGCAGGCAAAGGTTGAGGAAGGACTTGCGCTTTTAAAGGGGATGTCCGTCAGTTTTGAGGTGAGCGGAATGTCAGAAAAACAGATTGCACTCCGGGCACTTTTTCAAAACACAGCAAACAGTGCTACAATTAATAAGGCACTTGAGGCGGCGCAGCTTCCGATAAACGGAGAGACAACAACTATGGTAAATGCCATGATGCGGGAAGGGATGCCGATTGACAAAGATGCGCTGCAGGCAATGTATCGACAGGTGTCATCGCACCCGCAGATCAGCAGTGAGCATATCGTGACAATGAATCGGTTACAGATTCCGATTACAGATGCAAATGTGAAACAGTTTTCCGATTATATTAATATGGAGCATCAAATTCGGGGCGGTGTGGAGACAATTGCAGATACAATGGCAAACAATATCGCGCAGCTTATTTCCGAAGGGAAAACCGACGAGGCGGCGCAGATGATGAGACAATTTGCGGACGTCTTTATGACAGACGGTGAAGCGATGACCGGTGAGACTGTATTGTCCGGAAATCCGGGAAAAGTTTTGCCGGATGGAGACGTTGTGCAGCAGCAGATACAGAGCGGGGAAAAAGTAATCATACAGGATCAGAGTGCTCCGCAGAGGGCTTCTTTGGAAGAACTGATGCGTGCGGTTTCTGAAATTGCAGATGAGACTGCAGGAAATACGGAAACGGGAAGCATGTCTGTAAAAATGCAGGCACTGCAGACGGAGATAGAAAGTCTTGGTTTACCGGCCGATAAGGCGGAGCAGTTTATAAAAGGTGAACTGACAGGAAAAGAACTGTTGGAATTTACAACCAGGCTTCTTTCCAAAATGGCAGAAAAGGGAAGTGGACAGCTTCAAAATAGTGCTCTGGCGGAATTGATGCAAAAGCCGGAGCTGCAGAATGCAATCCGTCAGCAGATGTTTTCGCAGTGGCTTATGACACCGGAGGATGTGGCAGACAAACAGAAGGTTAGTGACTTTTATGCAAAACTCAGCACGCAGTCAGAGAAACTGACGGAAGCATTAAAGATGATTCCGGGTGCAGATCAGAACCTAAGCAATCAGCTTACGAATATGAATCAGAATCTTGATTTTATGAATCAGCTCAATCAGACAATGAGTTATGTGCAGCTTCCGCTTAAGTTAGCAGGAGATAACGCGCATGGTGATTTGTATGTTTATACGAATAAAAAGAACCTTGCAGATCAGGATGGCAATGTCAGTGCATTTCTTCATCTGGATATGGATCATCTCGGTCCGGTTGATGTTTATGTGGCGATGCAGCAGCAAAAAGTCAGTACGCAGTTTTATCTGAGAGATGATGAGATGCTTTCGTTTATCCATGAGAACATCGGACTTTTGAATGATAGACTGCAGCAAAAAGGTTATCAGATGAATGCGCAGTTTTCCGTGAAAGAAAAACCGGGCAGTGTGATGGAAGAAATCGTGGAAGACCATCGTGAAAATGTGAAAATCGGTACATTTTCCTTTGATATGAGGGCATAACTATGGCACAGGAAAAAAGCAGGTATCCGGGGAAGGCTCCGGAAAAACCGAAACAGGCAATTGCGCTTACCTATGATCCGGAAGAAGACGCTCCGAAAGTCGTTGCATCCGGAAGAGGCGCACTTGCGGAAAAGATAATTGAAGAAGCCAAGCAGGCAAAAGTTCCGGTACATAAGGATTCCAAACTTGCAGATACGTTGTCCAGGTTGGAGATTGGAGATATGATACCTCCGGAGCTTTATGAAGTTGTGGCGGAAATTCTTGTGTTTGTTGATCAGATGGATAAGATTCGCGCTAAAATCGAGGATCATAAAAATAAGAAATAAAAAGGCGGTTTATGAATAAACGAAGTGTAGGAGCGCAGAAGGAAGCTCTGGCGGCAGAGTTTTTGAAAAGCCGGGGATATCGGATTTTGGAAATGAACTACCGCTGCAGGCAGGGAGAACTGGATATTGTAGCGCAGAAAGAAGATACGCTGGTGATTGCAGAGGTGAAATTCCGCAGCGGGACTGCGTGCGGAGATCCGGCGGAGGCCGTGGATGGACGTAAGCAGTACAAGATATGCAGAGTTACCCTTGACTATCTGATGCGCCATCCGCAGTATCAGGAAAAGCCATGCAGATTTGATGTGATTAGCATTTATGGTGACGGGCAGATCAGACATATTGAGGATGCGTTTATGTTTCAGGGGTGAAAGCGCAGGAAGTATTAAGTGCATTTGGGTACATAAGCAGGAAATACACGTAAAATACCCGGGAGAACAAGGAATCTCCGGGTATGAGGGTGTATTTTTCTTTGTTCTGACCCAAAGCAAAGAATAGAAAACAGGGCATGTGATGCCACGTAATGAGAGGAAAACTTATGCAGAAATTAATACGAAATGGAAAAAATGAGGTCGTAAAGCAGAATTCGGCAGGTGATTTGGAGTACCTGACCTTTCCGGAACTTGAGCGTCTGGAATGTGTAAAACACCTGTTTTCCACACGCACCGGCGGGGTCAGCCGAGGGATTTATTCAAGCATGAACTTAAGTTTTACAAGAGGAGATGAAGAAAGTGCGGTGCTTGAAAACTTTCGAAGAATTGCAAAGGTGCTCGGGGCAGAACCCTCGCAGATTGTCTGCAGTGATCAGACCCACACGACGAATGTCCGCGTGGTGACGCGCGCTGATATGGGAAAAGGTGTAACAAGACCGCGGGATTATACGGATGTAGACGGACTGATTACAAATGAGAAGGGAATTGTACTTGCCACTTTTTATGCGGACTGCGTTCCGCTCTATTTCGTTGATCCGGTCAAGGAGGTAATCGGACTTTCTCATTCGGGATGGAAGGGAACTGTCGGCGGAATAGGAAGAGAGACCGTTAGCCGGATGCAACAGGAATACGGATGCAGACCGGAGGATATATATGCGGCGATAGGTCCTTCAATCTGCAGAGAGTGTTATGAAGTCAGCCGTGATGTGTCGGAGGCATTTGAAAAGGCTTTTACGGAAAACGAATTTTTAAATACCAACCATGCGTATGAAGAAATTATTTCATACCGGGATGAAGCACAGAAGGCGGAAGGAAAGTGCCAGCTGGACCTGCATCTGGCAAATCAGTGGATTTTGAAAAGTGCGGGTATTTTGCCGGAGCATATCTCGGTGACGGATGTGTGCACGGCTCACAATCCGGATTACCTGTTTTCGCATAGAAAGACAGATGGAAAACGGGGAAATCTGGGTGCATTTTTATGTTTGAATTAAAGAACTTAAGAAAACCTTAATCTTTTTCCTACTTTTGATTTAAGGTTTTTATGTTTCAATAGATGCAGAAGCAGTTGGAGGTGAAAAAATTGGCTAACATTTTGGTGTGCGATGATGATAAGGAAATTGTGGAAGCAATATCCATTTATCTGTCGCAGGAAAATTATCAGATTTTCAAAGCATATGACGGAGAACAGGCGATAGAGGTGCTCAAGCAAGAGGATATCCAGCTTTTGATCATTGATATTATGATGCCGAAACTCGACGGAATTCATGCCATGCTGAAAATTCGGGAATTTTCGGCGATACCGATACTTGTGCTGTCTGCAAAATCGGAGGATGTGGATAAGATTCTCGGCTTGAATGTCGGAGCAGACGATTATATTACGAAACCGTTTAATCCGCTCGAGCTGGTTGCGAGAGTAAAGTCCAGCCTGCGCCGCTATACGATGCTCGGAAGCGTGGCGCCTGTAGCGGAAACCATGTACTGCATCGGAGCGTTGTCTGTAGATGATGATGCAAAAGAAGTAAAAGTGGAAGGAGAGATCGTGAAGCTGACTCCGATCGAATATCAGATTTTACTTCTTCTGATGAAAAACCCGGGCCGCGTGTTTTCGACACAGCAGATATACGAGAGTATCTGGAACGAAGATGCATACGGCGTAGAAAATACGGTTGCGGTACATATTCGCCATATCCGCGAAAAGATTGAAATTAATCCAAAAGAACCTCGCTACCTGAAAGTAGTATGGGGAGTCGGATATAAAATGGAAAAGTAGGAGAACGAAAATGAAAAAGAAGGCTACAATGAATAAAAAGTTTGCAAAAAACGCAGCAGCTGTTTTAACGCAGATTTTTGCGATGGCAATGGCACTGATTCTGGCATTGCTTGCACAGCGTCATGTGCTTTTGCATGAACAATACGGAATCTATGTGGTTTCACCTTACGAAAAGACCGGGGATTTTCAGGATACCCAGGCATTTCACCTGTTGTTTCAAAGAGAAATAATGGATTTGTCCCGCTATCTGGCACTTTGCTCACAGCTGGAAGAAAACGGTGAGTATAACCCGGCCCGGACAGTGGATGTGTTTGAATATGTGAACCGGAAAGATACAGGAAATTTGCAAAATAAAGAGTATCCGAAGTTGGTTTACCGAATTGGTGATTTGATTGAATGGGGCCAATACGGAATTGGGATAGGTACATATGATCTGGCATATGATGAGGCAAAAGAACATCTGTCATTGGAACAAATGATAGAGCAATATGAGGAGCAAACAGGAGCACGGATAGTACTTCCGAAAGATTCTGAAGGGATGACTCCGGAGGAAATCATGGAGGCGGACTTAGAATTACAACAGATGAAAGAGGAGTGCATCTTTCATGTGACAGTGCTGCAGGAAGAGTTTAAGCCGCAGAATGTGTCAAGTGTCTATGATCTTAAGCTTCCGGAAGGCGTGACATTAGAAGATGTCGCAGTAGCGATTCAGAAGACCACCGAGGATTTGTCGACAAATTATTATGACTACATGAATCAAAAGAAACTGTTTTCTCAGGAGAGCAATTTCAAATATTTGTTTGTCGATTCGCTTGGACAGATTGCACACACCAATCTTGAAAATAAAAAAGCACTTAGTGCAAAGGAACTGTCGGAAGCGTTTTGTAGTTGTAAGACTTATGTGTGCTATGATTTTTCAGAGAATGAACTAGTCAGCAAAAATCTGCCGGTTGATCAAGAACATTACTATAAAGAGTATTTCCGCAATTATAACTACTGCTTTCCAAAAGGAGGAAAGGTTTATGCGGCGATTCAGACAACATCTTCGGATGCATTCGGACCGCTAAACAGCGGAGGGTTTTATGCAATTGCAAACAAAAATCTGACCAAGGTAGATGCTTCCTGGGAACAGATGCTTGCAGTGACCATGTTTTTCGCGCTGTTGTCGTTAGTTATGCTTATTGCGTTTATTGTGCTCCAGCCGAAGAAAAAGCGGGAGGAACTTAGATACTTTGATAAATGGTTTACAGAGATGGCATTGGCGTTTGCGCTTTTAACAGCATTTGCTGTGATTGGAATCGGCGGATTTACAGCAGCAATGTATGTGGATCGTCTGATGCCGGGAGTATCGTCACCTGATAAGTGCAGTTTTGGATTTATCATGAGCATTTATGTCACTTTTGTTGTAGCGCATGCATTGTTTTTATTATACATGGGATCGCTGGTACGCAGAGTTAAGGCAAAAGCGCTTTGGAAGGGAAGCTTATGTTATTACCTTCTTCACAATGCAAAGAAAATAGGACAAAAGAGCTGTGGACTGTTCCGAAAAGTAATCGATGCAATGGTAAATCACAAACATTTCATGGTCAGAACGCTTGGACCATATTGTGTATTTTTGTTTGTAAACGCGCTGTTGTTTATTTTGTTTGGAGGAGTGGGACTTTTCCTGATGCTTCTTTTTGATGTGGCGGTAGCGGGATATCTTTATTATGAGAATAAGGGACGCGAAGAAATTATAGAGGGAATCACCAGAATCTGTGACGGCGATATCTCTTATCAGATTGACAGCAGACGCCTTTTCGGGGAAAACAAGGTGATGGCGGATGCAGTCAACCGCATTGGTGAAGCGGTCAACAAAGCGGTGCAAATCAGTATGAAGGATGAGCGCTTGAAGGCAGACCTGATTACCAACGTTTCACATGATATCAAAACTCCGCTGACATCCATTATCAACTATGTGGATTTACTCAAAAGAGAGGATATCCGTGGGGAAAAAGCGCAGGAATATATTCGTATTCTGGATGAAAAGTCGCAGCGTCTGAAACAGCTTACACTTGATCTTGTTGAGGCGAGCAAAATATCATCCGGAAACATTACGCTGGAGATGGGCGACATTGATGTAAAGGAACTTCTTAAGCAGGCGGTGGGAGAGTATGAGGACAAACTGGAAGAAAAGAAGCTTGTTTTAATGGAATCTTATCCGCAGCAGGAAAAACTGATGATATATGCGGATTCGAGGCGCATGTGGCGTGTGGTTGAAAATTTGCTTGTAAACATATACAAATATTCCATGGAAGGAACCAGAGTATATTTGGATGTGACGGTAAAAGAGCCGGCCGGTCATGCGGGTGAGACGCTTAATGATATTGCGACAGATTCCTCTGCGCATTCGGAAGTGGTGGAAATCACATTCAAGAATATTTCGGCGCAGCCGCTGAATATTCCGGCGGAAGAACTGACAGAACGCTTTATCCGCGGGGATGTATCACGAAGCACAGAAGGAAGCGGTCTCGGACTTTCCATCGCCAAGAATCTGACTGTGGCGCAGGGCGGTGAATTTGAAATATATCTGGATGGAGATTTGTTTAAAGTGGTTGTGAGATTTCCGAGGAAATAAAATTTGTTCGGGGAAGGAGAAAGGGATCAGACCTCCAAGAGAGAATATTTTTTCCGGTGTCGCCCGTTTGAAGTCTGGTTATACATTAGGACGTCATCCCTCCAACATGGTTTGGTTCTGAATAGAATAAATTGATGAAAAATACCCAGGGATTTCGTGGAACCTTGGGTATTTTTTCCGGAAAACATCTGTATGACCCAAAATAGAAAAAATGGAGAGATTTTACTGTGTTTTTGGGTATTTTGTAATGAAAATGTCACTGCTGACCCAAAGGAAAGCAAAATATTTTTTTCGAGTTAAATCGATATTGACAAGAGAGAAAGAATATGATTTTATATTAAAAAATAAAAGAAGGAGGTCTTGACAATCTATTCTACATTTCTATTAAAACTACAAGAGCTGGAAGTTCAAATCACAGATTTAAAAAATCAGATCAGGCAATTGCCGCAGGGAAAGTTATCGTGTGCCGGAAACGGGAAGTACTACAAATGGTATCGTATCATAGAAAACAGAAGAGTATATATCCCCAAAAAGAAACGCAGGTTGGCACAACAGCTGGCATGGAAGAAATATTTATCGCGAGTCTTGGAAGACAAAATCAAAGAGAAAAATGCAATACAATTCTATTTAAGTCATCATTTTAATCCCCCAAAAGCAGAAGAACTATTACAAATATCGGAATACAGAGAATTGCTGTCGGAATATTTTTGCCCATTGGAAGAAGAATTGGAACATTGGAGCAAAGAAGACTATGAAAGAAATGAAAAATATCCGGAGCATTTGATTCATTGTAGTAGTTCAGGAAACATGGTCCGGTCAAAATCAGAGTGCCTGATTGATACCATGTTGTACATGAAAAGAATTCCGTTTCGATACGAATGTGCATTGGATCTGGGAGAGGTGAAAATATTTCCGGATTTTACCATCAGGCATCCCAAAACAGGGAAAGTGTATTATTGGGAGCATTTTGGAATGATGGACAATCCGGAGTATGCGCAGAATGCCTGCTCAAAACTGCGTCAATATGTGGCGCAGGGAATAATTCCGTCCCAGCAACTGATTACGACATATGAAACGCGGGAAAAACCGTTGAATGCAAAAGAAGTTGAAAGAATCATAGAATTTTATTTTGAAGATGAGTGATTGGCGTGAATAGTTTGTATGTGTGATTTTCAGGATTGGGTCACGGAGGAAAGAAAATATTAAAAATACCCACAGAAGTTATTATATTGTGGGTATAGATGTGATAAGAACAATTACGTGACCCAAAGAGGTTCTATCAGTCACATATGACAGTTAAATTTGGGTATTTTATTGAAAAAGTGACGCTCCAGACCCAGCGGGGAAAACGGAATGACAAGGCGAGACAAATGGAAACGGAATGACAAGGCGAGACAAATGAAAACGGAATGGTCATGCGAGGCGGTATGACAATGCAATGGCAAAAATAACAGTGGGGCGATAGAAGCACCATGGAAAATAAACGCAAAAAAGGGATTTACCATCGTAAATCCCTAAATAGCAAGTGCCTGATTATCTTACCGCTCATTATACTGTCGCAGAAGTTCATGAATTTTCTCGGTCGGAGTCAGAACGTTTTCCATGGAAATATCGTGGTTCATGAAGTCGATGATGCTGGCGAGGAATTTGCTCATGTCAGCTTCTACAAAATATTCACGCTCTTTGGCCTCCGGAGGGAGATAATTTAAGTTTGTGCAGACAACGCGGTCAAAGTAATCCTTGGCATATGCCTCGTCGAAAGCACTCATTCCTTCTGTGAAAAGTCCGAACGTACAGCAGATAAATACACGTTTGGCTTTCATTTCTTTCAATTGTCTGGCGGTATCGATCATACTTCCGCCGGATGCAATCATATCGTCAATAATGATGACATCTTTTCCTTCTACATTGTCACCGAGGAATTCATGGGCAACAATCGGATTTTTGCCGTTAACCACTTTTGAATAGTCGCGGCGTTTATAAAACATACCCGTATCAACACCAAGAACAGTAGAAAAGTATACGGCTCTGTCGAGCGCGCCTTCGTCCGGACTGATGACAATCATATGCTCCTTATCGATGATGATATCCTTTTCGTACTCTAAAAGAGAACGGATAAACTGATAAGGAGGGGTAAAGTTGTCAAATCCTTTCAGAGGAGTCGCATTCTGTACACGCGGGTCATGTGCGTCAAAGGTGATAAAATTCGAAACGCCCATTTCGCTGAGTTCTTTTAAGGCGTAAGCACAGTCTAACGACTCGCGTCCGCTTCTTTTATGCTGACGGCCTTCGTACATAAACGGCATTACAACATTGATGCGGTGTGCTTTTCCGGTGATCGCGGAAATCATACGTTTTAGATCCTGATAATGGTCATCCGGCGATTTGTGATTTTCAAAGCCGTTGATGGTATATGTAAGGCTGTGATTTGTAATGTCAACCATGATAAAAACATCATCGCCACGCACGGATTCTTTTAAGATACCTTTGCTTTCTCCTGTTCCGAAACGCGGACAGGAAGCTTCCACAAGGTAATTGTCAACAGAGTATTCACGAAAGGCAGGATCCTCTTTGATATTATTATTTACATGTTTACGGAAATCTACCATATATTCATTCACACGATCGCCAAGTTCTTTACAGCTGTCTAAAGCTATGATTTTTAAAGGGGCGACCGGAAGTGCAGATTCAAGTTCAGCTAAATTTGGCATAAATTACCTCCGATTAAGAGTTGTTGATATAAGTTTACCGCTTATATTTATAACATAGAACGGATGGAAACTCAAGAAGCTATCAAAAACTTTACAATCTTAGCCGAATATTGTAAACTTATACCATATGTGTGCTGATAAAGAAACTTGATTTTTTATCAAGCAGAGAAGGAGATTGAGATGAGTAATAAAGGAAGAAAGCCGATTGTGGCGGTAGTCGGAAGACCGATTGTTGGAAAATCGACCTTGTTCAACGCACTGGCAGGATCAAGGATATCGATTGTCAAAGATACCCCGGGTATTACCAGAGACCGTATTTATGCGGATGTCACATGGCTTAATTATAATTTCACACTGATTGATACCGGTGGTATTGAGCCGGACAGCAATGACATTATTCTGTCACAAATGCGTGAGCAGGCGCAGATTGCGATTGATACTGCAGATGTTATTTTGTTTATGGTCGATGTAAAGCAGGGACTTGTAGATGCGGATGCAAAGGTGGCAGACATGCTGCGCCGTTCGCATAAACCGGTGGTTCTTGTGGTAAACAAAGTGGACAGTTATCAGAAAATGATGATGGATGTTTTTGAATTTTACAATCTCGGAATCGGAGAACCGATGGCGATTTCAGCTGTAAATCAGCAGGGAATCGGAGATCTTCTCGATGTTGTGATTTCTCATTTTCCGGAGGAACTTTTGCAGGCGGAAGAGGACGAAAGACCGAGAATTGCGATTGTCGGAAAACCGAATGTCGGAAAGTCTTCCATCATTAATAAACTTTTGGGAGAAAATCGTCTGATCGTTTCGGATATTGCAGGTACAACGCGCGATGCGGTAGATGCGGAAGTTAAATACAACGGCCGCGAATACGTTTTTATCGACACAGCGGGACTGCGCCGTAAGAAAAAAATAAAGGAAGAACTTGAGCATTTTATGATCGTGCGTACGGTTTCCGCGGTAGAAAGAGCGGATATTGTCGTGCTTGTCATTGATGCCGAGGAAGGCGTGACCGAGCAGGATGCCAAGATTGCAGGTATTGCGCATGACAGAGGAAAAGGTATCATTATTGCAGTCAATAAATGGGATGCAGTGGAAAAGGATGACAAGACGATTTATCGTTTTACCGAGAAGGTTCGTCAGATTTTATCCTTTATGCCGTATGCGGAAATTACATTTATTTCTGCAAAAACGGGACAACGTCTGAACAAGCTTTACGAACTGATTGACATGGTAGAACAGAACCAGTCGCTGCGCGTGGCAACCGGTGTTCTGAATGAAATCATGACAGAGGCAGTTGCCCTTCAGCAACCGCCGAGTGATAAAGGAAAGAGACTCCGTCTTTACTACATTACACAGGTTGCGGTAAAACCGCCGACATTTGTTATTTTTGTTAATGATAAGCAGCTGATGCATTTCTCTTATGCACGCTATATTGAAAATAAAATTCGTGAGACGTTTGGATTCAAAGGAACACCGATTCATTTAATCATCCGCGAGCGAAAGGAGAAAGACTGATGATACGTGTCGTATGCTTGCTGATCGGTTATTGCTTCGGCATTTTTCAGACAGCCTTTATTTACGGAAAACTTCATGGAATTGACATTAGAGAAAAAGGAAGCGGTAACTCGGGAACAACCAATGCGCTTCGTGTGTTAGGGAAAAAAGCAGGTATCATTGTTTTTTTCGGGGATGCGCTCAAGGCAGTGTTTGCGATGGTTTTGGTTCATGTACTGTTCCGGGCTGAATATCCGGATATGGAAGCTTTGCTTCGCATCTATGCCGGAGCAGGTGTGGTACTCGGACATAATTTCCCGTTTTATATGGGATTTAAAGGCGGAAAAGGAATTGCGGCCACGGGCGGCATCAGCCTTGGTATGGCATGGCAGTGTTGTGTGGCAGTGGCCATCACATTTTTCACCCTTTTCTTTGCAACTCACTATGTGTCCCTCGGATCACTTTGCATGTATGTTGTATTTGTGATTGCACTCGTGGTAATGGGACAGACAGGGTGTTTCGGAATGCCACAGGCATATCTTACGGAAATGTATGTGATTGCTGTTTTGCTAATGATCATGGCATTTATAAGACACAGAGGAAATTTGGAACGCCTTGTTCACGGAAATGAAAGAAAAACCTATTTAATCAAGAAAAATGAGGAGGACTAAACATGGCAGCTTACAGTGTAATTGGTGCAGGAAGCTGGGGGATTGCCCTTGCAAAGGTGCTGGCACAGAACGGAAATGACGTAACTGTTTGGTCAATTATAGAAGATGAGATAAAAATGCTTCAGGAAAATAAGGAGCATCTGACAAAACTTCCGGGAGTAAAGTTACCGGACAATATGTCATATACAACAGATTTAGAATCTGCAATTAAAGGAAAAGAGATGTTAATACTTGCGGTACCATCTCCGTTTACGAGAAGTACGGCAAAGTCTATGGCGCCTTTTGTTAGCGACGGACAACTGATTGTCAATGTGGCAAAGGGAATTGAAGATGAAACCTACATGACGCTGACAGATATTATCGAGCAGGAAATTCCGCAGGCGACAGTAGCGGTACTTTCCGGTCCTTCCCACGCAGAGGAAGTCGGCAAAAATATGGCGACAACGCTCGTGGCAGGAGCAAAGAAAAAGGAAACCGCGGAATACATACAGAATGCGTTTATGTGTGATTTTCTGCGTGTTTATACAAGCCCTGATGTTCTCGGTATTGAAATCGGCGGAGCTTTGAAAAACGTAGTAGCTCTTGCAGCCGGAATTGCCGACGGACTCGGATGCGGCGATAATGCAAAGGCAGCGCTGATCACCCGCGGAATCGTAGAAATTGCGCGTCTCGGCGTGGCGATGGGCGGAAAGATTGAATCCTTTACCGGACTTACCGGAATCGGTGATTTGATTGTAACATGTTCTTCCATGCATTCACGTAACCGAAGAGCAGGAATGCTGATCGGTCAGGGATATACGATGCAGGAGGCAATGGATGAAGTTCAGATGGTCGTGGAAGGTGTTTATTCCGCGAAGGCTGCAGCAGGTCTTGCAAAAAAATACAATGTTTCCATGCCAATCGTAAAAGAGGTCAATGATGTCCTATTCGACGGACAGTCTGCACAGCAGGCAACGATAGATCTGATGTTCCGTGATAAAGCAGTGGAAGCAAGTTCACTTACCTGGGATGAGTAAAAAATGGATTCTGTTTCGAAAAAACGCCCGAAAAGTAATAAGAGAAAATTGCGCATGAGAGAAGAGTATCTGGATAAGAATATCTGCAGGAAACGTGCGCAGAAGCTGATTTCCTATAATGAATGGAAGCATGTGACAGTGGACCAGATTGCAAAAGAAATCTACGGACACGCCTATGTATATTACCACTGGAAGTGGATGAAAAAGTTACCTTTGGCTAACCAGCTAATTTATAAACATGCACAGGACGGTATCGATGTGGAAGATAAGGTCGATACGTTTCAGTTTGTTTGGGAATGGATTTGGAGACGATGAGGATATCATAAAACTCCTGTAGAATGTAACTTGGGTAAAGTAAGGGGAGAAGTATGTTAATTAGTGAACGAATCTATGAATATCTTGAAAAAAGAGGGATTACGCAGATTGAGTTTGCAAACAAAACCGGAATTTCTCAAAGCACAATAAGCGATTGGCGAAGAAAAGGAACCAATCCTTCGGCGGACAAGATTATGGTAATATGTGAGGTGCTTGATATATCACCTTATGAACTTTTGCAAGGAACGGATAACAAAAAAAATAAAGCCTACCGTCCGACAGATTCTGTTATTATTGATAAAGCATCGGAAGAATACCAATTAATTGAAACGTATCAAAGATTAGATTTGGATGCAAAAAGAAGATTGGAAAGATATATGAAGGCTTTGAATGAGATGAAATGATTTTAGGCATGTCAATGTTGACATGCCTATGATTTCGCGATAATATACCGTATATACGATATCGCATATACGGTATTGAAGTGCGATAGCAACTATGTGAGGAGGTTATTGATATGGGGACATTTGCATGGATTTTTAAAGAGAAAGAGAGTAAAATCCCTAAGAATAAAAACGATGAATTTGCTGAAAGAGTGGAAAAAATTTTTCAAAACGGTGGAATGATGAACATAGAATGGATTCAACTGTATGGAAAGAAGATTCCAATGCTCCGTAAAGTAGAAATGCAGGAGAATGGAATGGATTTTTGCTATAATTATTTTGCTGATGAAATATGGGAAAATGCCGGCTTTAATAAAGAAGAATGTTGTGTATGGAGTGGTAAAATTGGATGGTGTTTTTTCCATAAGGCTGTTGTGGCGGCCTATGTGCTTGAAATAAG
>JAGAOK010000078.1 GCA_017623815.1 Lachnospiraceae bacterium | reverse complement strand
GTATTGCCCCATTGCATTCTCAGGAGAAAGTAGTTCTAATGCAATATAATTATAGATATCTTCCATATCCTGTAATGCCTCTTTTGTAATTTCCACCTTATATTGTTCCATTAGTGCCTCTCTCTAAATGCCGCAAACGCACTGGCTGCATCCTCAACATTTCCTTTCTCTATATCCGCATATCCTTTTTCTAACTTTTGATGTATCTGTTCCACATACATCATATCTGCATTTACTGTACTGGCAGCTTTTGGTAAAACAACAGAAAAAGGAATTCCTCCTACCAATGCTATTTGCTTTAAATACATATCTATTGCTGTAGCCATTGGTATTCCTAATTGTGCCAACACATTTTCTGCATTCTCTTTTACCTCTGGATTTACTCTTAAATTTAATGTTGCTGTTTTTCCCTTCATACGCACCTCCATTTTCTTTATTGTAACGCATTTTGCGTTACAAGTCAATCTATGATATATATTTCATATATTTCCGACCGTAATGTGAACTATGAAAAGAAAGTGGAGAGGTTTCTACGAATATTATCAATAGTTACCTTTCCACAGTAATTTTTCTCCTAACCACTGAGATAGTAATATTACAAGCATAAAAATTTGACAAGCATTGTAATTCTACAAAACATCATGTTTGATAGAAAAATCGCTTAAAATTAAAACTCCTAACAACACTAATGCAAATAGACCGCTTCCTACTGTCAGATATATTACCATAAGTATTTTTTTGATTGTATTGCTTTATTACTTACCCACATAAGAATATCCTAATGGTGTTTGAGTTGCCTCTGATAAACTTTGACCTTTCATCCATCTAATATTCACATGATATACTCCGCAATTTTTTTGCCTGATTTTTTTATTTTCCATAGCAAAACACCCCCTTTTATCTCCTCACTCTGGTCTTACTATCGAATCAGCTTATCCGACATTATATAATAATTCGCTGCCACTGACTGGACAATCACAAAAACTGACAAAATAATCGCTGTCACGATAATTATTTTTACCACCACCATAGCTGATTTGCTCTGCTCAATCTGCTGAAACTTTCCTTTTGCATAAAGCAGCACAACGAGTGAAAATGCAAGCAGTACATAGGCAAGTATGGAGTTTGCATTGAAAAATGTATTTACCACTACCACGCCTGCGGACATAACGTCCCGGAGGAAAAACGCCTTCACTCCATTTAACACTATCACACATATGGATACAATCATGCTTGCCATGCTCATTAGCTTAATCCAGTTGAGTATATTCTTTTTCTCCATGGCAGAATAATCTGCCATTTTTACAGCCACCTCTTTTACTTCACTATTCATATTATCTTCTTTCCTTTCTCCATCAATAATCTCGCGGACATCCAAATCGTACATTTCAGCAATATCAACAAGCAGGGAAATGTCAGGCATATACGCTCCTGTTTCCCATCTTGATATTGTACGACTGGATATGCCAAGTCTCTCTGCGACCTGCTCTTGTGTAAGACCACTTCTCTTACGCTCTTCTTTTAAGAAGCCTCCTATTTTCTTCTGGTCCATTTGTTTCCTCCTTTCGAGCCCAATATAATGGAAAAATGTTATGAAAAACACGACAAAAACAGCGAATTTTAATATCCGACAATTTTGTCCGGTGACACATTCGTCAAAAAAGAGCAGTTCTTCTAGGAGTTCTGCTCTTTAAAAAAGATATTCAAATTTGACAAGGTTTTTTGCAGTACCTTTTTTTCATCCGCATCCAGCTGACCGACAATAGACTGAATCATATCTTCATGAAACTGCTGATGATACAAAAACGCTTTCTTTCCTTCCGCAGTCAGAGAAATGAGAACGACGCGGCGATCCTCCTCACTTCGGCTTCTCTCGACAAACCCCTTCTTTACCAGAGAATTGACCGAAATCGTAAGCGTACCCATGGTAACACCGAGCGCCTTAGCAACGGTCGACATATTTTTGCTCTTTTCGATACCGATTGCTTCAATCACATGCATATCATTTACGGTCACTTCTTTAAACGGACCCTTGCGGATTGCTTTTTCTTCAATTGTCATAATGTCATGAAACAGCCCGACCAGCAGTTCATTAAGTGTCTGATTGATATCCATGTGCGCCCCTTTTCCTTTCTTCTTGTAGTATATCGAATTTTGACGGAAAAACCAAGTCTATTCTTCGGATTCTTCTATCATCTGCTCCAAATATCCCCTGTCCCAGAGCAATATTTTCAGTTTTTTGGCTGCCTCAACCGCCGGAGCCGTAAAATACTGATTAGTGAGAACCGCTCCTACCATCCGGTCATAATACTCTCTCCCGGCGTAAGCCTCCTGAATCGCCTTGACACCGACCGGGTCCGTATAACGCTTACACTGGATTGCATAAGTGACGCCTTCCTTTTCCGCAAGAATGTCTACGCCAAAATCCCCGCTGGCTTTCGTGATATTTACATCCACGAATCCTTTTCGCTCCAAAAGCTGCGCGCAGAATTTTTCAAACTCCCTGCCCTCCATCTCATCAATCTCCGAATGACTATACAGCCATTTTCGCTTTAACAGCCGGGTAACCAGCACCAAAACCAACAACAACACACATATAAGCGCTAATATAACCCATGTTTTCTCTATACTCATTTTTGCATCTTTCCTTTACAAATCTTTTATTTTATACTACTATTTCAGAGAATTAAGTTTTTGATATTTTGAAGTATCCGGTTTGAACAATCCGGCTTGAGAGAAAAAAAGTTTCCGCGAAGGATGTTCAAAAACGCCGGCACTTGGATTTTCAAGCATAGCGAAGAAAATCCTTAGTACCGCTGCGTTTTTGTCCAAGTGGAAACGCGCCTGAGTGGAAACTTTTCTTCTCACTGACAGATTTCAAACCGGATAAAAAAATAAAACCTCTTTCTCAGAAAGGAGTCCCCTTTATGGAAAACCTGATTTTCAGTCTGAATGTGACACTCCCCATTTTTTTGACGATCGTCTTCGGGTATGTTTTGAAGCAAATCAAAATGCTCAACGAAGGCTTTGTCAAAACTTTGAACAAATTTAACTTTGATATTACGCTCCCGGCTCTTATTTTTCTCGATTTATACGAAGCGGATTTTTATGAGGTCTGGGATGCGAAATTTTTCTTCTTTTGCTTTTCGGTCACTCTCGTGTGCATCTTTTCGATTCTCGGTCTGACTCTTTTGTTTGGAAAAGACCGGTCACTGACCGGCGAATTTGTACAGGCTTCCTACCGCGGAAGCGCCGCAGTACTCGGCCTTGCACTGATTCAGAACATTTACGGCTCTGCCACGATTGCTCCTCTTATGATTATCGGAAGCGTTCCGCTATACAATGTCCTAGCAGTCGTAATCCTTTCTTTTACCAGACCCGGCAGCGGCGGACTTGATAAAAAAGCCATGAAAAAGGCTCTGAAAGGTGTCATTACCAATCCGATCCTGATCGGTATTGCACTCGGAATGATTGCATCACTTACGCGCGTGCAGCTCCCGCTTATCGCAACCCGGACCATTTCCAATCTGGCTGTGCTTGCCACCCCGCTGGCACTGATCGGACTCGGAGCCGGTTTTGAAGGAAAGGCCGCTCTACATCTGATCAGACCGATTCTGCTGGCATCGACCCTGCGCCTTGTCGTGCAATGCGCCCTCTTTTTACCGCTCGCCATACATATCGGTTTTACCGGAGAAAAGATGATTGCGCTACTCGTTATGCTCGGAGCACCGACCACGCCAAGCTGCTATATCATGGCCAAAAATATGGGCCACAAAGGCGACCTAACCTCCGGGGTTGTGGTTGCAACCACACTTCTTGGCGCTCTGACACTGACCTTCTGGCTGTTTATCCTAAAAAGCAGAGGACTTTTATAAATCAATGACAAACTGCAGAAAAGCTGTGAAAACCCTATGGATTCACAGCTTTTCTATATGTTAAGATCATATGCTCTATTTATTGCTCATTTCGCAAAGCTCTGCAATCATCTTCGGAAGATCGGTCTCCATGTTTTCATCCGAAAACTGACAGGTTCCGACTGCCTTATGTCCGCCTCCGTTGTATTTGAGCATCAGGCTTCCGACATTGACATCGGATGTGCGGTTTAAAATGCTGTAACCGACTGCTGCCGAACAGCCCAGACCGCCTTTTCCGTTGACAATCCATACGGAAATATTCTGCTCCGGATACATAGAGTAAATCATGAAACGGTTACCGGAATAAATCGGATTCACACCGCGAAGATCGGAAATAATCACATTTCCTTCTACTTTTGTATGCGCAGTCACCATCTCTTTGAATTTCTCTGTCTGCTCAAAATAAACATCAATACGCTCTTTGACATCCGGAAGATTTAAAATCTCTTCTGTTGTCATCGTTCTGCAGGCGTCGATGAGCTTTTCCATAAGCTGATAGTTGCTGATGGTAAAGTCTCTCCAGCGTCCGAGTCCTGTACGCGGATCCATCAAAAATCCGATCAGTACCCATCCTTTTGGATTCTGTACATCGTCAATCGTAAGGTTTCCTGAGTCAACCTTATCCACTGCTTCCATCATATCGTCAAACTGTGGGAATTTTTCTTTTCCGCCGTAATATTCATAAATAATACGTGCACAGGAAGGTGTCACACGGCTCTCGCCCTTGTATTTTCCCTTAAGCTCCATTCTCTCATGCTCGCTGGAATGGTGGTCAAACCAAAGTCCACATCCTTCTACATAAGGAACATTGGCAAGACAGTCATCCTCAGTCACTTCAACCAGACCGTCCTGTAAATCCTTCGGATGCGCGAACTTCCAATGATCGATAATTCCCGCTTCCTTTAACAGTGCACCACATGCTAATCCATCAAAATCCGAACGTGTTATTAATCTCATTTGCTATTCCTCCTTTGCAGAGCCCTTCTCTCTGCGCCCCAATATAAGGTAATTATAGTGGAAATGTGGAAATTTTTCAACTATTGTCTTTACAATTTCGCATAATCTCTTTTCTTTCTCATACATTAAAAGAAAAAGGTCTTCTATGCTGAATTATCTTTGGGCTTTCATGATTTTGACCGGTATTATATACGGTGCGTTCCACGGAACGATGGCAGAGATTTCGAGTGCTGCATTAGACAGTGCCAAAGAAGCCGTGACGCTCTGCATCACCATGCTCGGTGTCATGTCCTTTTGGACGGGGCTGATGCAAATTGCGCAAAAAGCCGGAATTATCACCTCCATGACACGTAAAATCCTGCCTTTTCTGCGCTTTCTGTTTCCTTCCCTTTACGGTGAAAAACGTGCGCTGGAATATATTTCAACAAACGTTATCGCCAATACACTCGGTTTGGGCTGGGCCTGCACTCCTGCGGGCTTAAAAGCGATGGAAGAAATGCAAAAGATCCGGCTTCGCCGCGGAGAAAATCCCGACATTGCCTCAAATGAGATGTGTGGTTTTCTAATACTGAATATTTCTTCTCTGCAACTGATTCCGGTCAATATGATTGTTTACCGCAGCCAGTACGGAAGCGTTGATCCGACCGCCATTATCGCGCCTGCCATTGTCGCCACCTTATGTTCCACGCTGGCGGGCATCATCTTTTTAAAAATTGCCGATATACCCAGTCATCATAGTAATGGAACAGACCGGTCCAAGGAGGGTTTATGAATCTTGCCAATGTACTTTCCAACTTCTCCAATATCGTCATTCCGCTTATCATCTTTTATATTATCGCTACCGGGATTGCAAATAAGGTAAATGTATATGATGAATTCCTTACCGGTGCACGCGACGGAATGAAGACCGTCGCCGGAATTATGCCTACCCTGATTGGACTTATGATTGCTGTGGGCGTCCTGCGCGCGTCCGGATTTCTTGATTTTTTAGGACAGCTACTCGCTACCGCTTTTTCTGCGCTGTCTATCCCGGCGCCGATTCTTCCTGTCATACTGATCAAGATGTTTTCCAGCTCCGCCGCCACAGGTCTTGTCCTTGACATTTTTAAAACCTATGGCCCGGACAGCGAAATCGGTTTTCTTACCTCCATCATTATGAGCAGCACCGAAACTATCTTTTATACCATGTCCGTTTATTTTCTGGCCGCAAAGGTTAAAAAAACCCGCTACACACTCCCGGGCGCGCTTATTGCGACCCTTGCGGGAATCGTGGCAAGTTTTTGGATTGTGGGGTATATGTTGTGAAAAAGGGAACGTCAGCAGGCGTTTCCTCACAAAATCAATCTGTTTTTTGCTGTCTTTTCAGACGTATATCTCTCACCCAATTATCTCTACCAATGATTTCCATAACCTCATCCACATTCTTGTCTAAAACCGTTATTTCAAAATCTCCTTTTTCTTCCAGAAGAATAAATTCCTCTTCTCCGTTTTCTGATGGACGAATCCCCCAAAAACGAACACTACCATAGTCTACCATAACATTCTCTTCTTTTATTTTCGCTTTTTTATTAATCTTGAGTAAATAT
>JAGAOK010000002.1 GCA_017623815.1 Lachnospiraceae bacterium | reverse complement strand
GTTTATTTGTTGTGCCACAAAATCCACAATTATTCACATATTTTCAAGGTACATACTTTTGCTAACTAAAATCAATTTTTATAAATAACTACTTGATTTTTATATAGTTAGCTCCATAAGTGTAATTCATGTAATTATTCACAACTAGGTACAGTATATCATGTATGCGCTTATCAGAAAAGAAAAAATAAAAGAGCGGAACACATTTTCCGCTGCTTTCATATAATAGAATAACTAACAAAGAAACGAGACATCTATGAATATGAATGAAAGCATGTCCCCTTCCAGTCAGGCCTGTCCGACCATCGGTTCACAGTCGGCAACTGTCTGCCTTCCGGTCTCCATCAGTCCTTATGCAGTAACCGGCCCGGCCACCGTAAAATGCAGAGGTAGTGCAGTAATCAACAACACCTGTCAGGAATGCACCGGAAAAGTAAACGGAAAATGTGACTTTATCATTTCACAGAAAATCCAGATTGATCTTCCGGTCGAATTTGGTGCCACCGTAAAAGTCGGCGATACATATGTCGACTGTGAATGCAGTCCGTGCAAAGATCTCTGCCCGGAGGACGATGGTCCCTTCCTGTTTTCCTGCGAAAAAGAAGACTGATGGCCTCTCTCTACAAAAAGCACCCGCCTACACGGCGGGTGTTTTGCGCTATCACCACTATTTCGTCTTTTTCTCCGGAATCAGGTAAATAAACACCAGAGAACTAATCAGCAACATATATGGATAAAAGAGATTTGGCATAATCTGAAATGCCGATACATTTGAACCGAGTTCTGTCGCCGCCGATATCGCTACCAGCATCTGTGCACCATACGGAATCACACCTTGGAATACGCAGGAAAATGTATCCAGAATTGACGCCGCCTTTCTCGGCGAAATTCCATACTCTGCCGACATCTCTTTTGCAATCGGATTTGCCATTACAATCGCAACTGTATTGTTTGCCGTTGCAATATCCATGGCACCTACCAAAAGGCCCATTCCGAGCTGTCCGCCCTTTTTCCCTTTAAAGGTGCGCTTAATCAGAGAAAGCAGTGCTGCAAATCCGCCATACTCCTGAATCAGGGCGCAGATTGCCGACACCAGAATCGCCACCATGGCAGTCTCAAACATTCCGGAGGCACCGGAACCCATATTGGAAAGAATACTCGTAGCTTCTACCGCTCCTGTTGCAAGCATGATAACTGCACCTGTCGCAATACCAATCAGAAGCACCAAGAATACATTCATACCTATAATACCGCCAATCAGAACCAGCAGATACGGAATAATCTGAACCAGATTATAATCCTGTACAACCGCTTCTCCAACCTCCGTTCCAAGAGACTTAATCACAATAATCACGGCAGTCACTACCGCTGCCGGGAAAGCAATCCAAAAGTTTTCCCTGAACTTATCTTTCATCTGACATCCCTGACCATTGCAGGCAGCAATCGTTGTATCTGAGATAAACGAAAGATTGTCCCCAAACATGGAACCGCCAACCACTGATCCAACGCAAAATGCCACATCAAATCCTGTGCTTCCTGCAATTGCCACCGCAATCGGTGTAATCAGGGTAATCGTTCCCACACTTGTTCCCATTGCAAGCGACACAAACGCGCTCACCACAAAAAGCACAAGCACGGCAAACTGCGAAGGAATAATGGAAAGCAGACAATAGGCCACACTTTCGGCACTGCTTCTTCCGACCACACCGACAAAGATTCCGGCTACAAGGAAAATAAGCACCATTGTCATAATATTCTTATCCCCGGCTCCTTTTGCCATAAGCTCCATCTTGTCGTCAAATTTCAGTTTCGGATTTTGCAAGCAGGCTACCAACAGTGCGATGAGGAAGATGACCACAATGGGAATATTATAAAATCCCATCTCAATCTTTAGCACATACTCAAATAAAATACCGAGTCCTAAATACAGAACCAGGAATACTCCTATCGGTAATAATGCTTTGTAATTTTCTTTTTTCATAGCCACGTTCTCCTTTTGCTCCATTCTAACACATCGCAATTATTTTGTCAGTCTATTCTCTATTTTTCAGCACTTCCGCCAAATTTACTTTTTTCAGTCTTCCGACCAAAAGTGCATTGATAATCAGACACGTCACAATCACCCCTGCGTACACAAGTGCATAAAGCTGCCATGAAAATGCCAGTTTCATCGCACACGCCACGTTCGATACCATCACCGGGTACATCAAATCCATCACTTTTTTTGCCAGCGGAATACAGATGGCTGCTCCTACGGAGATGATATAAAAATTACCGCTTAAATACAGTTTATTGATTTCTTTTGACCGATATCCGAACACCTTCACCATCGAAATATGGAACGCAGAACGGTCAATCATCACCTTCATCATCAGATACATTACAACAGCGAAAATCAAAGTTGCAACCCCGACCATCATGACAATCATCGGCTTCATCTGAAGGATAAACACATCCGCTGCTTTTTCGATATCCTTTTTCGTCGTCACCGCGTACAAACGTCCCGCTTCCACATTAAGCTCCCGGTCCGCAAACACCTGATTATAATAGGTGTCGCTCTCTCCGAACATTTCTCGCATCTGCTCAATATCCATAAACACATAAAAGCTCGTCGAATATGCTGCAATATCTATGACTGTGAACGCATAATGCATCTCTGACTCCTCGTCCTCCAGCACAATAATCTCGCCATTCTTTATCCCATATTTTTGCGCCATGGCAGAGGAAATCACGACTTCATTCTTGTTGTCTGTCAGATTGACCTCAAAGAAAGGATTATCATCCGTGATACCGAGAATGGTCACATCCAGATTGTATCCCATATTTTCTTTTTTCATTGTCTTTGCAAAAGCTTCGTATCCGCCCTCCGGAACCTGCGGCTGCGGATATTTGTACGTATACAGATATTCAAATTTCGTATCTTCTTTGTTTGCCGTGCTGACATGGTTACACATCGTCATACAGTCCAGACCAAGCATCAGGATAAGGAGCGAAATAAACATTCCTCCGATGACCGTCGCCGAGGTCCTCGCCTCACGAAGCATCTGACGGATGCGGAATTTTGCCACAAATCCCAGCTTTCCTAGTTTCATGTTCGTTGCCTTGTTCTGCTTATGCTCATTACGCAGCATCACAAGTGCCGGTTTATTTAATTTACCGCTGATGACAAAATAGTTCACCACAGCCGAAAGAACCGGCGGCAAAACAATTCCGTACATATACAAATACGCCGGGCAGATAGGTTCCATATACGGAATGGAAAAATAGGAGTAGCAATTTCCCATAATCGTACTTTTGCCGATGCTTTCGAATCCAATCACAAATCCTGCAATTCCCGCAATCAGACAAACAACAACCGGAAGACAGATATAGTGCAAAATCAGTTCTCTTTTTTTCACACCAAGCGCATACAATGCGCCGATTGTGCTGTTTTCCCTTTCAATTCCGTATACGACAAATACGGAAATCACATAGGCAAAGAGAATTAAAACAATCACACCCGCAATCAGTCCGCCGTATTTGTTAATCATCTGGTCTGCGGCTGCAGCACCGATGCGCGGATTATCCTCCTTCTTTACCATCTGACGCAGGTTTGAGATCTCAACCTCGAAATTTTCATCGAGAAATTCCTGCGTCTCGTCTGCAAATTCATCCACACCGCTTTGAAGTTCTTTTGCACCGGCTGACGCTTCGCTTATACCTTCATCGAATGACAAAAGACCAGTCTTGATTCCTGCCAGTTCTTTCAGTCCGTCCGCAAGCTCGCCCGCGCCGTCTTCCAACTCATCTAAAGCATCTTCAAACTCTGTCTTTTCCTTTGTCTGCTCCTTCCAATATTCCTGAAAATAAATATCTTGAATCTGACCGGCTTCTACCTTCCGATTGCCGAGCCACTCTTTGAGTTCTTCATTTGACATACCTTCCAAACGATATGCATATACATATTCCTCCGCCTTGACACTCATTTCTTCTGAAAGAAATGTCTCATAAGCTTCCTCTGTCACAAAGACGGTTCCGAACTGAATGCTGCTTATGCTACTGTCCGTAAAATCTTTGTATGTCGCATCATAGTCCGGACTGCACCCGATACCGCAAATACGCATATCTTTTCCACCGATACAAATAACATCATCGACATCCAGTTCGTGTTCCTCGGCATAGCGTTTTTCCAGCACAAGTTCGTCCGCACTCTCCGGCCCCCTCCCCTGATTAATTGCAACAAGATTGATTTTCTCCCTATTTTTAAACATACGGAGCGTCGAGCCGTCCTTAAGCTCATAATCCAGATAAAACTGCTCTTCCAGCTCCACCCCTTGCTCGGAAAGTTGTTCCGTTTCCACTTCTGCCAATGGCACAAACATGGAAAACTGTCCATCCTCCACTTTATGCGTCCGCCCGAATTTCTCCGAACCTGTAATAATTGTATCCGCCGTTCCGATTAGCGAAATAATCACATACATACAAAGAATGATCATCGCTCCGAGCGCAAGGTAGCGGACGAAGTTTTCCTTTAAATCCCTTAAAATTCTTTTTCGTAATACTTTCTGCATCTTACAGGTCCTCCAGTTCCATGGCCGGTACACGTGTTTCATTGAGATACTCTTTGCTGATTTGTCCGTCCTTAATGCGAATCACTTTATGCACCATATTTTTGATGGAATTGTTATGCGTCACAATCAGCATCGTCGTACCGTATTTTTCATTCACCTTTTCCAACAGCGCAAGAATGTCTCTCGATGTCTTGGAATCCAGTGCTCCCGTCGGCTCGTCACAGAGCAATAATTTCGGATTTTTAATCAGCGCACGTGCAATCGCACATCTTTGTTGCTGACCTCCGGAAAGCTGTGACGGGAACTTGTTCTGATGCTCAGTAAGTCCGAGCGTCTCCAACAGTTCATCCATGTGCATCGGCGTATCAGACAGATACTCGCAAACTTGCACATTCTCACGCACTGTGAGGTTCGGAATCAAATTGTAAAACTGAAAAATAAAACCCAAGCGTTCCCTGCGGTAATCCGATAATTTTTCCGCTTTCAATCCGACAATCTCCTGTCCGTCCACAACGATGCTTCCTCCGTCCGGAAGGTCCAGCCCTCCGATACAGTTAAGAAGTGTCGATTTTCCGGAACCGCTCGTTCCCTCAATGACACACATCTGCCCCTGCTCCACGCCGGTCGTCACACCTTTTAAAACCTGAATATAACTTCCGCCTTCTCCGTAACTTTTTTTCAAATCCTTAATTTCCAAATACATATCTTGCTTCCTTTCTATTTTTTCTGCACATTTTTCAACATAACACTGTTATGTTTTTGTTATGTAATAAGGACTGATTTCTCAGTCCCTGTATTCTTAGTTATCGCCCACGGTAAACAAACCGTACCAGCCCGCCATCATATACGTTACCATCTTCTGTATAAACGTCGCAGCCTCTCGTTCGTCGTCTATGTGCGTTACCGCATAGATGAAAGCATCAATCTGTTCATGCGCCAGCCAGTGAATGAACTTATCATCGAGCTCCCTGCTCGGATACGCCTGCGCCATGCCCTGTGCCATAATA
Source organism: Lachnospiraceae bacterium (assembly GCA_017623815.1). Lineage (GTDB taxonomy): Bacteria > Bacillota > Clostridia > Lachnospirales > Lachnospiraceae > SVFI01. The sequence continues at coordinate 3,056 of JAGAOK010000002.1, read as the reverse complement.
CGATAATGCTTTTCCGTAATCTCAATAAATTGATCTGCAATATTTTCATACTTCGTGCCCTGGCTCTTCGTCAGCAGGAGCAAAACTTCCTCTCTGTGTGCATAAAGCTGATGCAAAATGCCCAGCGCCGCATCCCGATCATCCTCGCTCTCTACCGCCATTGCCTCCGCCTGCGTCGAAATCTCACCCGCCTGCATCATTGCGCCTTCTTCCTGAAAATGAGACTGCATCAAAGCCGAAAGCCCGCTCACGGTGTCCTTTACCAAAGCGTCAAACAAATCTTCTTTATCCTGAAAGAAGAAATAAAGCGCTCCCGTGGTCACACCTGCGTTTTTGCATATATTACGCAGAGAAGCCTTCATATAACCTTTTTCCGTAAACTCTTCCCGCGCACTGGCAAGAAGCTTATTTCTCGTTTCTTTTTCCTGCTTCATATCTTAATGCACCTCGCCTGCTCGCTACATAACACCGTTATTTGATAACACCGTTATGTTAGCATAAAAAAATTGCTGTGTCAACCAGGGATTTTGAACATCTGGTTTGATAAGAATGTGCAAAATTGCTTTTTTATCAAGGATTTTTAATGGAATAATATGGTTTCTCAAGTCTTCACTTGCGCTTTCCTTGATAAAAATGAATAAACTTCCACTCTTATCATGGTTTTCTCTACTTCCTGTGCTTCATAGTACCCTTTCCGAATATTTTCAAGCCAAAAATCCTTGATAAATGTCAAAGAACTTCCGTTTTTATCACACCTCACCGCCATACAACAACCAATTCACCTCAAAAAGAGCAGATTCCCCCAAATCTGCTCCCAGCTCTCATCTTAATACTTCAAAAACGTCTTCACAAACCACTTTGAAATCTTGTAAACCGGTCCTTCCATGCGGCGCTTCGCCATCTTAAGTTCCTGACGGATCGCAATGCCCTGCGGGCAATGTTGCTCACACTTTCCGCACTCAATACAGTTCGAAGCCGAAGTCGAATCCTTGCGAAGCACCGTGCACAGCAGGTACTCCTCGAACGCCTTGATCCAGCCATCCGTATAAGACTTATTATAAATTGCAAAAGTTCCCGGAATATCCACTTTCTTCGGACATGGCATGCAATAGCCGCATCCGGTACATCCGACCTTCATCTTTTCCTGAATCGCTTTTACGACATCCGAAAGAAGTTTTTCTTCTTTCTTTGTAAACTCGCCGATGCGGGACTCAGAAGCACTTCGGACATTTTCCTGCACCATTTCCATGGAATTCATACCCGAAAGTACACAAGTTACCTCCGGCTGATTCCAAAGCCAGCGCAGTGCCCACTCTGCCGGGCTTCTTTTTATCTCGTAATCCGAAAAAAGCTTTTGTGCCTTTTCCGGAAGGTTATTGGCCAGCCTTCCGCCGCGAAGCGGTTCCATAATGATAACCGGAATCCCTTTTGCCGCCGCGTAGTCAAGTCCCTTTCTTCCCGCCTGTGAATGTTCGTCGAGATAATTGTACTGTATCTGGCAGAAATCCCAGTCGTATGCATCCACGAGCTGACAGAACATATCGGTACTTCCATGGTATGAAAATCCAACCTGTCGTATCTCTCCCGATTTCTTCTTTTCCTGAAGCCACGTTTCAATCCCCGCCTCTTTTAAACGCTCCCAGGTTTTGATGTCTGAAAGCATATGCATCAGGTAATAATCCACATAGTCTGTGCGCAGGCGCGAAAGCTGCTCACGAAAACATTTTTCTGCGGATTCCACCGTCTTTAGCAAGTAATGCGGAAGCTTGGTCGCGATGCTTATGTTTTCCCGGATCTTGTTTCTCTCCAAAATTTTACCGAGCGCCTGCTCACTGCCACCATATATGTAGGCGGTATCAAAATAGTTCACGCCTGCATGATATGCAGCCATTATCTCTTTCTCCGTTTTGTCAATATCTATCACGCCGGCTTTCTGCGAAAACCGCATACATCCATAACCGAGCACCGATATCTTATTTCCGTATTTATCACTGCGATATTGCATATTACACCTCTGTCTTTGCCTTTTCCTGCGCGGCGATAACACGATCGCACCACGCATCGAATTCCGGATCTTCCACCTGCAACTCCGGATGATCTGATACGTACGCAAGTGCCCTGCGCACCCCCTGATCAAAGCATACCGTCGTCTTCATATCCGGCACTGCCCGCTTTAACTTGCGATTATCGAACACAACAGATACTGCTTTGTCTCCAATCAGACTTCCCGTGAAGTCAAATCCATACTTATCTCCTGCTGCCGCAAGGAAATAAGATGAAACGTAGTACGGCTTTAATTCCACGCCGAGAGCATCCGCAATCGTCTGATATATCTGGGTCCATGTCAGTGTCTCATCCCCCGTAATCTGGAATGCCTCGCCGATGGCATGACGATTCCCCATAAGTCCCGTAAAACCACTGGCAAAATCTTCATTAAATGTAAGCGTCCAAAGGGAACTTCCGTCTCCCTGAATCAGTACCGGCTTTCCTTCCATCATACGCTTAATCACCTGCCAGTAACCGTTTTTCCCATGTACTCCAAGCGGAATATTCCTTTCATCATAGGTATGACTCGGGCGAACGATGGTCACAGGGAAGCCCTCTTTCCGGTACTTTTCCATCAAAAACTCTTCGCTTGCAATTTTATTGCGCGAATACTCCCAATATGGATTAGACAGCGTCGTTCCCTCCGTTATCACATAAGATGCTGCCGGTTTATGGTAAGCCGATGCGGAACTGATATAAATGTATTGCCTTGTTTTTCCCGCAAAAAGCCGATAGTCTCGTTCCACGTCCTCCACATGAAATCCGATGAATTCACATACCGTATCAAATGTCATGTCTTTTATTTTTTCCCTGACCTCATCCTCTTTGTGTATATCAGCTATGATCTGGTGAACTCCCTCCGGAAGTTCTGCCTCTCTGTTTCCGCGGTTCATGACCCAAACCTCCCAAAGCGGATCCTTAGCCAGTCTTCTGATAATTGCCATACTGATGGTGCCTGTCCCTCCAATAAAAAGTGCTTTCATAGCGTATACCCCTTTCTCTGCATTACC
>JAGAOK010000077.1 GCA_017623815.1 Lachnospiraceae bacterium | reverse complement strand
TTTTGATTGAGGAAGCAAAAGCCGGGCGACTTCATATTTCCCCGGTGATTATCATGACCGGGGGAGAATATCTGTCGGATGATTTGCGAGAAAGGCTTGCGGAAACGTTTCACTGCTATGTGCAGACCTCCTATTCCTGCACAGAAGGCGGAACCGTGGCCTGCGAATGCAGGAAGAGACATTTCCACATCAATGATGATTGGATCATCGTGGAACCGGTAGACGAGGCGGGAAATCCTGTTCCGGATGGAGAGCGCTCTGATAAAATTTATCTGACCAATCTCTACAATTATACGCAGCCGTATATCCGCTATGAAGTGACAGACCGGGTGATTATGCATCATGAGCCGTGCGGATGCGGGAATCCGGCTCCGTGGCTTGAACTGGAGGGCAGAACGGACGATGTGACAACATTTATCTGTGGCGGAAAGGAGAAAAAAGTTGCGCCGCTCTCTGTTTATGCGGTACTAAAAGAAGTGCATGAAATCCGGCGTTTTCAGATGCTGGTGTATCCGGAAAACAAAGTGCTGCTCCGTTTGGAAGAAAAAGAAGGTGTGAGCAAAGAAGAAGCATTTTTGAAAGCCAGGGAAAGGCTGGAAACTTTCCTGAAAACGCAGGATATTACGCAGGTGGATATTCAGGTGTCAGAAGAACTTCCTAAGCAAAACCCAAACAGTGGGAAGTTTAAGCATGTGATAAATGTGAAAAAGCAAGATTGGGATAAAACATCGGGCTGATAGGAGGCATTTTGATGGATGAGAAAGAACTGGTAGGAAATTGCATTGATAAACTTGAGGGTAGAGTCCTGGTATCTGCAGAAGAGAAAGAACGCATTTTAACAAAAATCGGTTGTTGGTCGAAAAAACCGCGAACGGAGAAACTGGTGGCGGTGATGATATTGCCCGTGATCGTAATCTACAGTTTTTTTATGGCCATAAAACAGGTCGGTCATGTGAGCTGCATTTTTTTCTTTGTATTGCTTATTGTGTCAGTACTTTCGCTGATTTTTCTCTATTTTCTGGGAGGAGTCTGGCCATATTATGCATGGAAAGATTCTGTAAAAAAGATAAGAAAAAATGAGGTATATAAGGTGAGGGTAGTACCGAAGCAGGTATGGCAGAGTCCGCACTGGTACAAAGATTATTACATGGAAATTGAAGGGGTAAATGGAGAAAAACTCGAAGGTTGGTGTCTGATTTCTCAGGAGCTTGCAAAAAAATGGGATAAGGTGAATGTTTGGGTCTATTATCATAAAGCGACAGAAGGATATGCAAAGTTTGAGTTTTATGTTGTGGAGGAAATTTTGTAGGAGAGAGTGCGATGAAAAAACAGTTTTTTAAAATGAGATGTAAGGCGATTTTAAAAATCGTGATTCCGATTGCGTTGATGGCGCTTATTGTATATATGTTCAGCACAGAGGATTTGGAGACGTATGTTGCGGTTATCGTGGGCGGACTGTGGGGGATTGCAGCGCTTATTTATATTATCAGCGGAATCCTGACACTCAAAAACGGTCCGAAACAGGCAATGAAATACATAAAAAACTATCCGGGCGGAGATAAAGCGTTGACGGAGGAATTTGATGCATCTGAGAAGTTCGGATGGCTGAATATTGGTCCGAAGCATGTATTTGCCGATGCGTCCGACGGATTTTATATTATTCCTTATGAAAAGGTAGAAGATGCATATGTACGCCATGAAGGGGCCAATCCGGCCAAAGGACGGAGCGGCTATTATTATCTGTACATTAAATGCGGCGAAATCGGAGGATCGGATGAGAAGGTCAGGTCTATTACATGCTGGAGAGTGAGGCATACGATGCACTTTCCTGTCTGCAAGGGAATCTTGACAAATCAAGGCTATGCGACTAAGATAAATTATGTATGCGAATTGCAAAAAATGACGCACCAAGGAGATCAAAAATGAGTAAAGAATTAGCAAAAACATATGATCCACATGGTATGGAAGACCGTATCTATGAAAAGTGGCTCGAAAAGAAATATTTTCATGCGGAGGTAGATCACGACAAAAAACCGTTTACAATCGTCATTCCGCCTCCAAATATTACGGGTCAGCTTCATATGGGTCATGCGCTTGACAATACAATGCAGGATATCCTCATTCGCTTTAAGAGAATGCAGGGATACAATGCGCTCTGGCAGCCGGGTACCGACCATGCTTCCATTGCGACAGAAGTAAAGATTATTGAAAAGATGAAAGAAGAAGGCATCGACAAAGAAGACCTCGGAAGAGACGGCTTTTTGGAGAGAGCCTGGGACTGGAAGAGAGAGTACGGCGGACGTATTATCGAGCAGCTGAAAAAACTTGGTTCTTCCTGTGACTGGGACAGAGAGCGTTTCACAATGGATGAGGGCTGTAACAAGGCTGTTACCGAAGTGTTCTGCAAGATGCATGAAAAAGGATGGATTTACAAGGGGTCACGCATCATCAACTGGTGTCCGGTTTGTAATACCTCTATTTCCGATGCGGAAGTTCAGTATGAGGAGCAGGCAGGTCATTTATGGCATATCAAATATCCGGTAGTAGATGAAAACGGTGAGCCGAGCAAGACTGAATTCCTTACATTTGCGACAACCAGACCTGAGACAATGCTCGGAGATACTGCAGTTGCAATTAATCCTGCAGATGAGAGATATACTTATCTTAAGGGCAGACAGGTATGGCTTCCTATCGTGAACAAAGCGATTCCGGTCGTAGAAGATTCCTACGTAGATATGGAATTCGGTACCGGTGTTGTTAAGATCACACCGGCTCATGACCCGAACGACTTTGAGGTGGGAAGACGTCATAATCTTCCGGAAATCAACATTATGAACGATGATGCTACCATCAATAAAAACGGTGGTATTTACGAAGGTATGGACCGCTATGAAGCACGTGCTGCCATCGTAAAAGAGCTCGATAGCCAGGGCTTACTTGTTAAGATTGAAGATTATACACATAACGTAGGAACCCATGACCGTTGTAAGACAACGGTAGAGCCGCTGATCAAAAAACAGTGGTTTGTAAAGATGGACGAGCTGATTAAGCCTGCAGTAAAGGCAGTAAAAGAAGGCGACATCAAACTGGTTCCGGAGCGTATGGAAAAGACATATTTCAACTGGACCGACAATATCAGAGACTGGTGTATCTCAAGACAGCTTTGGTGGGGACACAGAATTCCGGCTTACTACTGTCAGGATTGTGACGAGATCGTGGTAGCAAAAGAAGCACCGATGGTTTGTCCGAAATGTGGTAAAAATCATTTTGAGCAGGATCCGGATACGCTGGATACATGGTTTTCATCTGCGCTTTGGCCGTTCTCAACACTTGGCTGGCCGGAGATGACAGAGGATCTTAAATATTTCTATCCGACCGATGTCCTTGTAACCGGATACGATATTATTTTCTTCTGGGTAATCCGTATGATTTTCTCAGGATTTGAACAGATGAACGAAAAACCGTTCCACACCGTGCTTTTCCACGGACTTGTTCGTGACTCTCAGGGTAGAAAGATGAGTAAGTCACTCGGTAACGGTATCGATCCGCTTGAGATTATTGACCAGTACGGTGCAGATGCACTCAGACTTACACTGATTACAGGTAATGCACCGGGTAACGATATGCGTTTCTACTATGAGAGAGTAGAGGCGAGCCGTAACTTTGCAAATAAGGTTTGGAACGCTTCCCGTTTCATCATGATGAACATGGAAGGCAAAGAAATCCCTGCAAACGCTGCAGACGGTCTTGAGCCGGTAGATAAATGGATTCTTTCAAAACTCAACAGTCTGACACGCGAAGTGACCGACAACATGGAACACTACGAACTCGGTATCGCGGTTCAGAAAGTTTATGACTTTATCTGGGATGAGTTCTGTGACTGGTACATCGAGATGGTAAAACCTCGTCTTTACAATAGTGACGATGCAGTCAGCCAGAATGCAGCCCTTTGGACATTGAAGAATGTGCTTATTGGAGCACTTAAGCTTCTTCATCCTTATATGCCGTTCATCACAGAGGAAATCTTCTGCACTCTTCAGAGCGAAGAAGAGTCCATCATGATTTCTGAGTGGCCGGTTTACAATGAGGCGTATGCATTTGCAAAAGAAGAAAAAGAAATCGAGACAATGAAAGAAGCAGTTCGCGGTATCCGTAACGTAAGAACTTCCATGAACGTGGCTCCTTCCCGCAAGGCATCCGTTTATGTGGTTTCTGACAAGAAAGAAATCTGCGACATCTTCGAGAACGGAAAACTGTTCTTCGCACCGCTTGCTTATGCGTCAGAAGTTCTGATTCAGGCAGACAAGGCAGGTATTGCGGACGATGCAGTCAGCGTAGTGATCGACGGAGCAACTCTTTACATTCCGTTTGCAGAACTCGTTGATATCAAGCAGGAAATCGAGCGTCTCGAGAAGGAAGAAAAGAAACTTTCCGGCGAGATTGCCAGAGCAACAGGAATGCTAAGTAACGAACGCTTCACAAGCAAAGCACCGGCAGAAAAAGTAGCCGAAGAACGGGCAAAACTTGAGAAGTACACACAGATGCTTGCTCAGGTACAGGAGAGACTTTCTCAGCTTAGATAAAATTTCATCAGCCACCGCTCATTTGCGCGGTGGCTGCTTTGCGGTTGGGCGGTTAGCAGTTTTCTCGGTCGGCGGTTGAGTGAGGTTAGCAGTTTTCCGGTCTGGCGGTTGAGGGTATTGGCATGCAAAAACGAGGTGTAATACCCAATTTTGGCTCGAAAAATCAAGGATTTGGGTATTGGGAGCTGATTTTATGCTTGAATACCCAGGGAAATCGAAAAGTGTGGGTATTACGAGGCAAATTCCTAAAGAAATACCCGCGGAGCGCGGTAGCCGTAGTGAGTGCGAGCAATACCCGCGGAGCGCGGATTAGCCGTAGTGAGTGCGCGAAATACCCGCGGGGCGCGGATTAGCCGTAGTGAGTGCGAGCAATACCCGCGGAGCGCGGTAGCTGTAGTGAGTGCGAGAAATACCCGCGGAGCGCGGATTAGCCGTAGTGAGCACGAGAAGCTCCCGTGGGGCGCCCCAAAAGAAAGGAAGAGTCCATGAATATAGCAGAGGCGCAGGAGTATATCTGCGACATACAGAAATTTGCAAAAAAGAATACACTGGAGCATACAAAGCAGTATTTGAAGCTGCTTGGGAACCCGTGCAGGGATGCAAAGATTATCCATGTGGCGGGCACTAATGGCAAGGGCTCGGTCTGCAATTATCTGCGCATGCTCTTGCAGGAACATGGTTATCGTACAGCGATGTTTGTTTCGCCGCACCTTGTGGATATGCGTGAGCGAATGCTTCTTGACGGTGAAATGGTTAGCAGTGAACAATTCATGGAGGCATTTGTGCGCGTGCAAA
>JAGAOK010000076.1 GCA_017623815.1 Lachnospiraceae bacterium | reverse complement strand
GCACTGATGGCCTTTGAGGTTCTTTTTGAGAAAGAACAAATTGACTTACATAAGGTACAAAGCGCGCTTGCAAAGGCCGGATGGGCAGGCCGGATGGAAGAGGTGGCAGACGATGTTTATGTTGACGGTGCACACAATGAGGATGGGATTACAGCATTCCTTTCAAGTGTGGAGTCATCACCGGATCAGCGCAGACGGATTCTGCTTTTTTCCGTTGTCAGTGACAAAGAATATGAGAGCATGATACACCGGGTGGAGCAATCCGGTTTGTTTGAGACATATATCATTGCAGGAATTGCGGATGACCGCGGATTGTCAGGAGAGCAGATTGTGAGTTGCTTTAAGGCAACCTGCAAAGAAGATATTCATTTGTGTGAGAGCGTGCGCGTTGCACTGGATACGGCCAGAGCGCTGAAAGGCGAAGGCGTAGTATATGTGGCCGGATCACTGTATCTGGCGGGAGAGATCAAAGCGCTGCTTGCGGAGGAATTAAGATGATCAATTTTGAAGAAGAATTAAAGAAGTTTCATCCTAGTCTTGAGATTGAGGATGCAGCAGATGCAATATATAATCAGGATCTGACCGACATGGCTGATATTTTAGTCGGTATGTTAAAAGAGGCAGAGGCTGATAAGGACGCATAGATAGGATAGGTAGTAACGATGAAATGTTATAATTGCGGCTGCGACCTGTCCGAAAAGGATTTTTGTACCGGTTGCGGTGTCGATGTAGGTTTATATAAAAAAATCATTCATATTTCCAATCGTTATTATAATGACGGATTGGCAAAAGCGAATGTAAGGGATCTGTCAGGGGCAATTACAAGCCTCCGTCAGAGTTTAAAATTTAATAAAAATAATATCGAGGCGCGAAATCTTCTCGGCCTTGTGTATTTTGAGATGGGAGAGGTTGTGGCTGCGCTCAGTGAATGGGTTATCAGTAAAAACCTTCGCCCGAAGAAAAATCTGGCAGACGATTATATCGAGGCGATTCAGAGCAATCCGACACGTCTTGATACGATTAATCAGACGGTGAAAAAATACAATCTTGCACTTAGATATTGCTATCAGGACAGTAAGGATCTGGCAATTATACAGCTTAAAAAGGTACTGTCCTTAAACCCGCGCCTTGTGCAGGGTCATCAGCTTCTTGCGCTTCTTTATATGGATGCGGAGCAGTGGGATAAGGCCAAAAAGGAGCTTCTTAAATGTCGCAAGATTGATGCAAATAATACCACGACGTTGTCTTATCTGAAAAAGGTCAACTTTATGCTGGACGGCGGAGATGAATCCTCCGGTTCTGTGGTAAAGAAACGCCGACAGGAATCAGAGGGTGCGGTTACGTACCAGAGCGGAAATGAAACGATTATTCAGCCGCTGAATGTCAGAGAGGCAAGGGCGTCATCTTCGGTACTGAACATTGTAATCGGTTTGCTGATTGGTTTAGCAGTGGCTTACTTTTTGCTGTTGCCGGCAAAGATTCAGGCAGAGCGCAACAAGATGCAGGAAGAACTTAAAATAGTGAGTGAAAATTCCGATACCAAGTCTGCAACGATTTCCGAACTCGAGCAGAAGGTGGAAGAATTGACCACGGCCAAGACAGATCTTCAGAATGAGATTGATGAGTATACCGGAGCAAACGGCGAAAGCCGCAAGATTGATGTACTGCTTCAGACAGCAACGGATTATCTTCAGAATCCGGAAGACTACGAGACCATTGCGGATACACTTTACGAAGTGGATGTAGACTATGTGGCAAACTCGGCATCGGATGCCTACAAACAGTTGTATTATAAATTAATGGAACTGGTCGGTGAGAAGACGGCAGAAGTTCTGTATGAGAACGGAAGCACGGCGATCAACCAGAGTGACTATACGACGGCGATCATTGATTTGGAAAAAGCATGGTTCTTCTCTTCCAATCTTGAAACACCGAATCCGGACATTCTTTATGAGTTAGCACAGGCTTACCAAATGGCCGGAGAAACAGATAAGGCACAGCAGGCATACAGCCGGATTATGACCGACTATCCGGATTCACAGGCCGCACGCAAGGCGGAGGAACGTTCGCAGGCTTTATCAGACGGAAATGGAGAACCGGTCGAAGGAACAGGTGAAGAGACAACCACAGAGGGAGATCAGGCACCTGCTGCATAATAATGAGAGAATTTAATAAGAACATATACAAAAGAGAACATGGAAATCCCATGTTCTTTTTTGTTTTGTGAATAAATTGTAGAAAGGATGGGAAAAATGGGAGAAAAAGGGACCTTTGAAATAAGGGAAAATTGCCTGCTGATCCGGTTGCCGGAGGAGGTGGATCATCACAATGCCAAGGAAATCCGCCAGTTTGCGGACTATTATCTGAACGATGAAAGGGTGGAGCAGATTGTGTTTGATTTTGAATCTACGATTTTTATGGACAGTTCCGGAATCGGGCTGGTAGCAGGGCGTAATGAGAAGATTATGTATCTGGGAGGCAGGACTATTATTGCAAATGCCAATGCGAGAATCAAAAAAATGTTAAAAATTGCAGGACTGGAAGAAAAAATCTGCATTATGGAGGACTTAGTATGAAAAATGAAATGAAGCTGGTGATGGACGCCATCTCGGAAAACGAAGCACTCGCCAGAGTGGCGACAGCGACTTTTTTGACGCACCTGCATCCGACGCTGGAAGAGATGGAAGATGTAAAGACTGCGGTCTCGGAGGCGGTAACCAATGCGATTATCCATGGAGTTCCGGAGGATAGAAAGGTTTACATAACATGCAAGAGTGAGAGGAATATATTGATTGTCACGGTGGAGGATCACGGTGTCGGGATTGAAAATGTGGAAAAAGCCATGGAACCGCTGTTTACAACAAAACCGCAGCAGGAGCGTTCCGGTATGGGTTTTGCGTTTATGGAAGCTTTCATGGATGAACTGAAGGTAACTTCTGCGCCGGGACAGGGGACAACAGTGCGTATGGAAAAAGCGATTGGATTTTCGAGATATGAGGAGTGACGTATGGAAGATATGCGAGGGCTCATTGTACAGGCACAAAAGGGAGACAAGCAGGTCAGAGATACGTTAATAGAAGAGAATTTGGGACTGGTGCATCATATTGTGAAGCGTTTTTTAAACCGCGGGTATGATGCGGAAGAATTGTTTCAGATCGGTTGCATCGGACTGATGAAGGCAATCGATCATTTTGACACCGATTACGATGTGAAGTTTTCCACGTATGCGGTTCCGCTGATTATGGGGGAAATCAAACGGTTTTTGAGAGATAACGGAATAATAAAGGTGTCGCGGACATTGCGGGAAAATGCATGGAAAATCAAGAATGCGCAAAGGGAACTGTCAGGCCCAAGCGGGCGGGAAGTGACCATTGATGAAATTGCCGCGGCAACGGGGCTGACAGTGGAAGAAATTGTCATGGCGCAGGAGGCGGATGTGGAAGTGGAGTCGCTTTCCAAGGTGGTCTATCAGGGTGACGGAAGCCAGATCAGCCTTGGGGAGCGGATTGCCGATGAGAAGGACGAGCATGAAGTGATGCTGAATCGTTTGCTTTTGCAGCAGCTTCTGCAGGCACTTTCCGAGGACGAGAGATATCTTATTAAACTGCGGTATTTTGACAACATCACACAGACAGAGACGGCAAAGCATCTTGGAATCAGTCAGGTGCAGGTCAGTCGTCTTGAGAAAAAAATATTGGAAAAAATGAAAAAAATGGGATAAATGTATTGACATGACTGTGAATAGAGTGTATATATACGTATATACAGTATATAAACGCTCTGTTTGAAGAGAGCGGGAACGGTCGGTCGCATGACAGAGGAAATGCGACAAGGGAGTGTCAGTATGAAAGAAGAAATGAAAAATGTGATAGAAGTGAAGCAGATGTCGAAACGACTCGGAATGTTTAAGCTCGGCGAGATGGATTTTGAGTTACCTATGGGTTACATTATCGGTCTTGTCGGTGAAAACGGTGCGGGTAAGACGACGCTGCTTCATTTGCTTTTAGGAATCTACCGGCCGGATGCGGGGCAGGTGAGCGTGCTGGGAAAAACTTACGAGGAAAGCGAGACAGAGATTCGCAGTCAGGTGGGTTTTGTTTTACAGGAGAGATTGTTTGCAGACAGCGACAGCCTGATTGTAAGTGCAGATGCCTACGGCGCGTATTATGAGAACTATGACAGAGAGTTGTTTCTGGCTTACCTTGAAAAGTTCGGTCTGGATGCCAAAAAGAAATATAAAAAGCTTTCCAAGGGAGAGGAACTGAAGTTCCAATTCGCGTTTGCCATGGCGCATGATCCAAAGCTTTTGATCCTCGATGAGGCAACCGGAAATTTTGATCCAAAGTTTCGGGAGACCTTCCTTTCGATGCTCAAAGACTTTATAAAAGACGGCGACAGAAGCGTGATTCTGGCAACGCATCTGACACAGGAACTTGAGCAGATAGCAGATTACATTTTGTATATAGAACAAGGGAAGCTTTTGATGAACTACGATATCGAAACCCTGCGCTCACGATTCCGCGTGGCGGTCGGGGAAACTTATAAACTCAGACTTTTGCCGAAGGATAAAGTGATTTGTATGGAAGAGGGGAAACTGACTTCCAGAGCGCTGATCCGCTATCGCAGGCATTATGACTACGACAGGGAATTGACGCTGGCGGTACCGTCCATCGAACAGTTGATGTATTTTGTTACGAAAAGAGAAAGGGGAAGAGAGTATGAATTCTAGAGCAGTCAAAGATTATTTCAGGTCTTTTCATTGGAAAAAATTGTATTCTCCGGAGCTTTTCATCTTCTATTTCTGGTTGCTCCTTGGACCGAATATGTATTGGGATAAAGAGTACCGGGTTATGGAAGTGTTTTTGATTTATTACAGCGGAGCAATTACGCTTCTGCTCGGAATGTCCGGAATGCACTTAAATCCAATTAGGCTTCCGAAGCTTATGTATCTTCTGCCGATGAGCCGGGAGCAGAGAGAGGATTATGTCAGAACAAGGTTTTGGATCCGGTTTTTAGCACCGGCGCTTGCGTTTGTCATTGTGAGAGGAATTGCGTGGATTATATATCCGGCTCAGATATTTTATCTGTTAATTGATGTCATGTATGTGCTGGGATTATTCGGTGGGAGCTGTCTGACTGTCGGAGGAAAGGTGACGACGCTCGAGGCCAGCAAGGATCAGCCGAAATTTTTGCGTGAAAAGGAAATCAAAGGGATAGACGGAAAGGGACTTTTGGTGTTTTTGATCGGAGTCGTAGCTTGGTTTTTCGGATGTATGTGCATTTCGGAAAAAGCACAGCCGCACTGGGTCGTGACTGTTTTGACAGCACTGGTACTGGTATGGCAGGTATGGCTGAGTGTGAAGATGATGGGCCATGTGAAGTATATGATACCATATGTCTGCGATTATGAAAGGATGAATGGCTGATGTTAAAGATAATGATACAACCACAGGGAACGCTGGCGATTTATGAACAGATTGTGAGCCAGATGAAGGATGCGATTGTAAGCGGCCAGCTAAAGCCCGGTGAAGCGCTGGTGTCCATCCGCGCACTGGCAGCAGAACTGCAGGTGAGCGTGATTACCACAAAGCGTGCTTATGAAGAACTGGAAAAAGAAGGGCTGATCCGTTCGGTTGCCGGAAAAGGATTTTATGTGTGCGAATATAATACAGACTACCTGCGTGAAAAACAGCTGATGGTGCTTGAGGAGCGCATAGTGGATGTGATTGCGTCTGCAAAGAGCGCAGGTTTGTCCTGTGAGGAGTTTGTTGAGATGGTGCGCGCACTTTATGAAGAAAAAGGACAATAAGAAAAGGGGCAGAAAGATGAGTGAAGAAAAGGTACTTTTTAAGTTAGAACATGTGACAGGAACGTCGAAGAGAAATTATAAATTGCAGGATATTTCCCTTGAGTTACCCGCCGGTTACATTGCGGGAATTGCCGGTGAAAACGGCGCGGGAAAAACGACGTTATTAGACTATATCATGAATCCGAAGAAGCAGTATGAGGGGAATATTTTGCTCGGCGGAGAAGAGATTCATGATGACTATATTACCATGCGCCAGCAGATAGGGTTTGTGTCGGAGCGAAACCAGTTTTTTATGCATAAAAGCGCGCGTGATAATGCGAAACTGGCGGCCTGCCTGTTTGATACATGGGACTACAACCTGTTTGAGACGATGATGAAGGAGATGGGCGTGTCAAGAAGCAGTGCACTTTCCACGCTGTCGCGCGGAGAATACATGAAGTTTCAGACCGCATATGCAATGGCGCATCATCCGGCGCTTTACCTTCTTGATGAGGTGACAGCCGGAATGGATCCGGTCTTTCGGATAGACTACTTTAAACTTTTGCAGAGCCTGATTGAAGAAGGAAATGTTTCTGTGCTTATGATTAGTCATATTCAGGAGGAAATGGAACGGAAAATGGATTACCTTGGTATCATGGAAGAAGGGAGGTTGGTGTCATGGAAAGAAAACCTTTAACCCAGCGTGAAAAAATCGAGAACTATTACGATACACTGATTGCGCAGGGAAGCGCAGGACTTTCACCGGATATTATAACGTATCTGCTGCTTTGTATTGTTATGATGATACTCTTCATACCGGTACAGACCTTTTTTGAGGAGG
>JAGAOK010000075.1 GCA_017623815.1 Lachnospiraceae bacterium | reverse complement strand
GACAGAGCAAGGGTAAAATAGAGAAGAAATGTATGATTTTTAGGAGTAAAAAAATGGGATTACAGTTTGTGTTCGGCGGCAGCGGAGCCGGTAAAAGTACAACCGTATATGAGAAAGTGATCACGCAGTCCATGCAGCATCCGGAGAAGAATTATCTGATCATGGTTCCGGATCAGTTTACCATGTATACGCAAAAGCAGCTTTGTATGATGCATCCGAGAGGCGGGATTATGAATGTTGACGTGCTAAGCTTTTCGCGTATGATTTATCGGATTGCGGAGGAAGTCGGACGCAAGGAGCGAGTGGTCCTGGATGATACGGGGAAAAACCTTGTGCTTCGCCGTGTTGCGATGGAAAAAGAGCAGCAGCTTGTTTTGTTAAAAGAGAAGGTAAAAAGACCGGGATATATTCATGAGATTAAGTCTATGATCTCTGAGTTCTATCAGTATGATATCGGACCGGCCGATTTGGATGAAATGATCGGACAGGCGCAGGAGAAGGGGGCTCTTAAATATAAAATGCAGGATCTGAAAGTCCTTTATGAGGGATTTGCAGACTATATCAAAGATAAATTTATTACTACAGAGGAATCGCTCGATGAACTCTGCCGGATGATTCCGCGTTCGCAGATTTTGAAAGACAGTGTGATTGTGTTTGATGGGTTTACCGGATTTACTCCGGTGCAGATTCGTGTACTGGCACAGCTTTTTAAAGTGGCGGAGGAAGTGATTGTAACCCTGTGTTGTGACAGCGAGCAGGATATTCTTGAGGAGCGCGGGGAACAGCACTTGTTTGCACTGACGAAAAAGACATATCAGAGCCTGGTAAAGACGGCTCAAAAATGTGATATATCGGTACGTAAACCGATTTATCTGACTGAAAAACCGGTAAAGCGTCATGACGAAAATCCGCCGATGGCATTTTTAGAGCAGAATCTGTTCCGCTATCATCGTAAGATATTTGAAGGGGAACAGCACGCAATCGCTGTATGGGAGGCGGATACCCTTGTCAGCGAAGTTCAGCGGATGTGTCTGGAAATGAAGCAACTGGTGCGTCAGAACGGCCTGTGCTACCGGGATATGGCGGTGGTGACGGGAAGTCTGGATCGCTATGCGAATCTTATCCGCACGGAGTTTGAAAGATATGGGATTCCGTATTTTATGGACCAGAACCGAAGCGTTGCGCATCATCCTCTGACAGAGTACATGAAAGGTGCGCTCGGTATTCTTAAGGAGCGGTTTTCGTATGAAAGTGTGTTCCGCTTTTTGCGTTCGGGATTTTCGAATCTTTCCATGGATGAAATCGATCGTCTGGAAGTGTATGTGCGTGCCTGCGGAATCCGTGGGAAGAAGGCTTATACGGAGCCGTTTGCTTATCTGCAGCAGGCGGAGGAGATGAATGGAATCCGTGAGAAGATGATGCAGGAGCTGGCACCTGTCATGATAACGTGTAAAACGGCGGGTGAGTATGCAAAGGCATTGTTTGAGCTCTGTCATGCAAATGGATTGCAGGAAAAATGCAATTCTTATGCAGAGAAATTTGACCGGGCGGGAGATGCATCAAAGGCAAAAGAATATGAGAAAATATACCCTGCCTGTATGGATCTTTTGAATCAGATTTATGAACTTATCGGAGAGGATGAAATGGACGAGAAGGAGTTTCTGTCGCTTTTTGAAGCGGGAATTGCAGAAATCCGGATCGGAACTATCCCGCAGAATGTCGATCAGGTTGTGGTCGGCGATATGGAGAGAACCAGATTAAAAGATATTCGTGTGCTCTTTTTCATCGGAGTTAATGACGGAGTGATTCCGGGAAACGGCGGAGCGGGCGGATTACTTTCGGATATGGAACGTGAATTTTTCATGGAGCAGGGAAGAGAACTGGCTCCGACACCCCGCAGGAAGTTGTTTGAGCAAAGACTGTATCTTTACCAGAATATGACGAAGCCTTCGGACCGGTTGTATCTTTCGTATTCGCGTGTGGATGGAAGCGGAAAAACGGCGCTTCCGGCGTATCTGATTCGTGTAATACAGGGATTGTATCCGCAGCTTAAGATACAGAGAATCGAAGCTTTAAGAGAGCCGACAACGGAACGGATGGCAACACCGGAGGATGGTCTTGACGATTTGGCGGAAGCACTTCGTGTATATTTGAATAATGAGACAGATCATGGAGAAGCATGGAAAAATATGTTAAAAGTCCTGCAACTGGCTTATGGGGATCACGTTGTGGCAGAAAAAATCCGGGAGGCGGCTCTTACGACCTACGAAAATGTTCCGCTTTCGGATACGGCGGCTGAGCTTTTATACCGAGACCGTAACAAAGGAAGCGTCAGCCGGCTGGAGCAGTTTGCCGCCTGTGCGTATGCGCATTTTTTAAGATACGGAATAGAACTGAAAGAGCAGGACGAATATGATTTCAATGCGATGGATTTCGGTATTATATATCATCATGTTTTGGAGATTCTGTTTCGCGAATTGAGTAAGCGGAGGCTAACTTTGGTAGAGGCAGACAAAGAACTGATTGCGGAATTGATTGATCAGATTCTTGATTCCTACACCGAAGAATACGGAGCGTCTATTTTGCGTAACAGTGCCAGAAATATGCAGCGAATCCGACAGATGAGAGGGGTTCTTCTTCAAAGTGTGGAGGCGATGCGTTTTCAGCTTTCCAAAGGGAAGTTTGCACCGGCTTACTTTGAAAAGGGATTTCAGCTAAAAGGTGATTTTCCGCTGGTCGGAAAGATTGACCGTATCGATTTGTGCAGGGAGGATGGAAAAGCCTTTGTTAAGATAGTTGACTATAAGTCGGGAAACAAAAAGTTTGATTTACAGGATCTGTATTACGGGCTTTCCCTGCAGCTTCCGGCTTATATGAATGCAGCGCTGGAATTTATAAAGGAAAAATATCCGGAGGAAGAGACGGTTCCTGCGTCTATGCTGTACATGCGCCTTCACAATCCGTATGTAAAAGATTCGGCATCGGATGTGAATCGTGAGATGCGCATGGAGATGCGTCCGCAGGGTGTAAATAATGAATCAGATACAGTAATCAGGCTTTTGGATGAAGAATTGACAGATACATCGGAAGTTGTCAGGGTTAAGATCAAAAAAGACGGTAGCCTTGATGCAAAGTCTCAGACGGTATCAGAGGAAACGTTTCAGTTGCTGCTTGATTATACAGATCATAAGATGCAGAAGCTTATGGAAGAGATGAGACGTGGAGAAATCGGTGCGGTTCCTGCGGCAATAGAAGGCGAGCAGAGTGACAGCTGCAGCTATTGTGCATATAGAGGGGTTTGCCGTATGGACACCCGTATTCCGGGATATGATGTGCGAAGATTGGAAAAAATGCCGGAGGAAATCATAGAGGAGGAAATGAGAAATGAAGTTTACGGACCAGCAGAAAGAAGTCATAACGACGAGACATAAGAGTATTCTTGTTTCTGCCGCTGCAGGAAGCGGAAAAACATCGGTTCTGGTGGAACGTATTATTTCCATGATTACAGACAAAGAGAAACCGGTGGATATCGACCGGTTTCTGATTGTGACATTTACCAATGCAGCAGCATCGGAAATGCGTGAGAGAATCCATGCCAGAATTTTAAAGGGACTGGAGGAAAATCCGGCCGACGAAAATCTGCAGAAACAGTCAGCCCTGATTCATAATGCGCAGATTACGACGATAGACAGTTATTGTCTGTTTCTTTTACGCAACCATTTTCATGAGATTGGTCTGGATCCTGCTTTTCGAGTGGGGGATCCGGGAGAGATTAAGCTGATAGAAAAAGACGTTTTGGAAGAGACTCTGGAGGAGTTCTATGCCCTGGGAGATGAGGAGTTTATCTTTTTTACAGATGCGTATTGTCCGGATGGGAAGGATGGGGCAATTGAGAAACTTGTAGAAGGGTTATATAAATTCAGTATGAGTCATCCATGGCCGAAAGAGTGGCTCTCGCAGTGTCGGAAGCGGATCGACAGCTTGAGTCCGGAGACTATTATGCAGACAGAATGGATGCAGTTTGCCATGCAGCTGATACGTGAGAAGCTGGAGACGGCGTTGGAACTTGCACAGAGGGCAGACAGTCTTTGTGACACGACGGACGGACCATATATGTATGCAGATGCGATAGAGGCGGATGTACAGATGCTTTCTGCGGCAGTAGCAGGTTTGAACGGGAATGCGGAAGATATAACGTATGAGAAAATTGCCGAAAAGATCAAACATATGGAATGGAAACGGATGTCATCGAAGAAGGATGAGACCGTATCTGAGGAAAAGAAAGAACTTGTAAAAAAACTGCGTGAAAAATATAAAAAGCTGATAAAGGCAGCAGGCGAAGAGATGTGCAGTGAAGCGTCGACGGAGCAGATTGTGGAAAGGGAAAAAGAAGCCGGACGTCTGGAACGGATGCTGATTAAGATTTGTGACCGCTATATAGATAAGTTAGCTGAGGCTAAAAAAGAAAAAAATGTACTTGATTTTTCCGACATCGAACATTATGCATTGGAAATTTTGATCCGGGATGGTAAGCCGACGAAAACGGCGGAAATGTACCGCGATTATTATAAGAGCGTGATGATTGATGAATATCAGGATTCCAATATGGTACAGGAACTTTTGCTTGCGAGTGTATCTACGCAGCGTCAAGGTGAGTGTAATCGCTTTATGGTAGGAGATATGAAACAGAGTATTTACCGTTTTCGTATGGCGCGTCCTGAGATTTTTATGGAAAAATATGAAACCTATAAGGCAGGAGATGATGACAATCACCTGATATGCCTGAAGCAAAATTTCCGTAGTCGCAGTGAGGTCTTAGAGAGCACAAATGCAGTGTTTCGTCAGATTATGATTCCGCAGATCGGAGGAGTGGTATATGATGACGAAGCAGCACTTTATCCGGGGGCAGATTATGAAGCTATGGAGGGCTGTGAGACAGAGATTTGTCTGGCGGTAACAGAGGAAGGCAACAGCCGGGAGCGTCGCATGGCCGAGGCTTATATGATTGCCGATAAGATTAAAAAGTTAAAGGCATCTTTTCGCGTAGGCGGAAGACCTTTGGAATACAGGGATATTGCAATTTTACTTC
This sequence comes from Lachnospiraceae bacterium, assembly GCA_017623815.1. GTDB lineage: Bacteria > Bacillota > Clostridia > Lachnospirales > Lachnospiraceae > SVFI01. The sequence continues at coordinate 23,908 of JAGAOK010000075.1, read as the reverse complement.
GCAGCGGAAGCGGAGTAGATGAGAAACTGAAAGAGATACTTATTTCAGAAGGAATACCTGCGCATGTGACATTAAAAGCAGGATATTTTTCGGCGACGGAAATAAGCCTTCTGATGGATCTTTTGAAAGTGGTGAACAATCCATATGGGGATATTCCGTTTACGGCGGTGGCGACGTCGATGTTTTTCGGTGTGACCAATGAAGAACTGGCACTGATTACGGCAGAGACGGAGCGGGGAACCTCTGTGTATGAGAGATTTGCAGCAGTGGTCGAAGGCAAATGTGAGAAATTGCCGCAGAAGATAGTGGCGAAGGCAGCAGAGATGCTTGAGGTATTAAAACAGCTGCGCGATGAAGCGGTGGTAAGCTCTATGACAGAACTGGTAAATGGAATATTGTCACGGTTTCATTATGTGGAATATGTGGCAGCACTTCCGGCCGGGGCACAGAGAAAAGCCAACGTGGAAATGTTTGTGCAGAAAACCGTGGATTTTGAAAAGACAAGTTATCACGGATTGTTTCATTTTCTAAGATATATGGAACAGTTAAAGAAATATGAGGTGGATTTCGGTGAGGCGGCGACGTTAACGGAGACGGCGGATGTTGTGCGGATTATGACAATTCATAAGAGTAAAGGTTTGGAGTTTCCGGTTTGTTTCGTTGCAGGAATGGATAAAAAGTATAATCTCAGGGACACAACGGAGCCTATTTTACTGGATGCGGACTGGGGAGTTGCAGCAAATTTGATATCGCCTGCTAAACGAACTGTCGGAAAGACGATGCGCAAGACAGTTCTTTCTCATAAGATGAAAAGAGACAGCCTTGGCGAGGAGCTTCGTGTGCTCTATGTGGCAATGACAAGAGCGCGTGAAAAGCTTATCCTTACAGGAGCATTAAAGGAAGAAGCCGACATCAAGGCACTGGAAAATGAGGTTTGTGCAGAGTGCGTGACAGATAGCGAAACTCTTCCGGTCAGTGTGATTGAGAATTGCAGCAATGCGCTTGATCATATGCTGCGGGCCTGGGTTCGCAGGCAGGAAGTAATGAAGCTTTCGCAGATTTCCGAGGAAGAATTGCAGCGTAGCCAGGTACGTAACCTGTCAGGGAAAATGCTCCGAGAGGAAAAAATGCGTATGCTTTCGGAGATTTCCGCGGAAGAGGTTACGGATACAGAGAGGCGTGCAGTGAAAGAATTGGAAGAGAAGTTTTCTTATGTGTATCCGCATGAAATTCTGGGGACGCTCTATACAAAGACGAGTGTATCGGAACTGAAGCATGCGGCCATCGAGGAAGAGGCGATTCCGGTGATGTTTGAGACAGAGGATAAAGAGAAAGAATATTTACCGGCCTTTATGCGCCAAAACGAGACTTTGCATGAGGGGGCCAGCAGAGGTAGTGCGGTGCACAGAGTGCTTGAACTTCTGGACTTTTCTCTGTATGCACAGATGGAAGATGAGAAAGTGTCGGAACATCTGAAGAAGGATGTAGAGCAGTTTGTGGCACAAGGACGTTTATCGGAAGAATATGCGAGTCTGCTGTTTATGGATAAAATAGCCCGGTTCCTAAAGTCGGAGACGGCGCTGCGTATGGCAAAGGCGCAAAGTTGCGGAAAACTTTTTAAGGAGCAGCCGTTTGTCATTTCAGTTGGTGCAGATAGGATTAATGAAGAGTTTCCGGCGGCTGAGAAGGTACTGGTACAGGGAATTGTCGATGTGTACTTTGAAGAAGCGGACGAGCTTGTGATTGTAGATTATAAGACCGACCGCGTTTCCAATCTGCAGGAATTGAAGGATCGGTATCGCACGCAGCTGGATTATTATGAAGAGGCTATCGGCAGACTGACAGGAAAGAAAGTAAAAGAAAAGGTACTGTATTCTTTTGCGCTTGAGGATACAATCGGATGGAGTGAATGATGACATGGTAAACAAACAACAGGTGAAAGAAGTATTTCAAAGTTATGTTTCGGATTTTGATGCAGGCGATGCGATGATACAACTTAAAATTGATCATACAAAACGGGTTGCAGAGCTATGCGAGCAGATTGCGAAGTCGCTGGAACTGACAGCCGAAGAATGTGAGCTTGCGTGGCTTTTGGGAATGCTGCATGACCTTGGACGCTTTGTACAAATCAGGGAGTATGGAACCTTTAATGATCTGGTTTCAATCAATCATGCACTTGGGAGTATCAGGGTGTTATTCGAGGATGGTTACATGCGACGTTTCTTGGAATGTGACTGTTATGATGAAATAATTGATACCGCGATTCGCCATCACAATGCCTTCCGCCTTCCGGAGGGACTGGATGAAAAGACAAAACTGTTTTGTGACATTTTGCGGGATGCAGATAAGGTGGATATTATGAGATTGGATACAGAACTTCCGAGGGAGGATATTTACGGGGACGATATCGAACAGTGCAGGTATGAAGCGGTGACAGGGGCAGTGTTTGATGAGTTTATGGGCAGGAGCGCTATTTTGCGTTCGAATATCGTAAACCACATTGATCGGATTGTCGGACATGCGTCGCTTGCATTTGAACTGGTATTTCCGCTCAGTCGCCGGATAGTGTATCAAAAGGGATATGTTGACCGGATTTTTGATATCGGATCGGAAAATAAATGTGCGCAGGAGCAGATATCGCTCATGCGCACAAAGGTTAAAAATTACATCTTAGAATAGCACTTTTCGAGTTGTTCCTCAGCGAAACGATGTGTCTGCAGATTTAGCAGACACGGAGTGTTGATTGCTGCATGGAACCAGATGAGTGCTTCGGCATAATCTGTCTGAGACAGGTAATGCATACCAAGTTCATAACAGATTTCAGCACAGCCGTCGCCTTCACTTGTGACGGCTTTTGTTGTGTACTTAAAAAAGTTTGCAATCTCACCGCGCAGGCGGTAAGCCTTGGCTAATATACAATATGCTTCCATACGTTCACCGTCGCTACGGGTATCATCCTTGGTAGTGGCGGTGAAGGTTGGTATAGCATGTACAAAATCAGTCTTCTCGCCGGCGATTAAAAGTTCCTTTGCATAAAGCGTGTGCAGATGGGAACTGAGCCGGATTCCGTCCGTGTGCATTTTTTCAAACGCTTTTAAATCACGTGAAGCATGAAAGCCGGTCGGTTTGTGCTGGATTTCGATATCGCTATCATAAATCACCGGCTCAAGTGCAACTGCTTCATGAATCGGATTGAACCAGGTGAAAGTGCGGAGCCTTTTGTAGAGCTTCGGGCGATATTCCTTATCGTAGTTGTAGATGGTATTGTAGGAGAGCTGATTACAGTAATACATCTGTACGATATCAATCTCAGGAAGCAGACCTTTTTTCAGCAGACGGAACTTGGCATGGTTTTCCTCGTCCAGAACTTCATCTGCATCTGCACAGTATATATATTGGCAGGTTGCTTTGGAAAAGGAATAGTTTCGAGCATCTGCAAAATTTCCGTTCCATGCGAAATCGTAGATGTTGGATGTGTATTTAGCCGCAATTTCTTTGGTTTTATCCTTAGAACCTGTGTCGACAATGATAATTTCGTCCATAAGGTCGGCAATGGAGTCCAGACATCTGGCAAGAACGGTTTCTTCGTTTTTGACGATCATACAGAGACTGATGGTAATCATGGAATCCCTCCTGTTCGAAAAATATTCTATTTATATCGTATCACAAATCACTGATTTTGCCGAGTGCTTTTTTGACCGGTGGCAGATTTATGATAATCAGAGTGATAATCATTTCAATCAAAATATAACTGTAGTTGTAAACGATTGGGTAAATAGCGGAAAGAGCTTTTGGGAAACTTTCCGGCATGTAGTCCATCCAGTACAGATATCCGCCGATGGTGTGAAATAGTCCGCGCAGCAGACAGGCAATGATATATCCTATGGTAAGACCGTGCTTTTTGCCATACCAAAGACCTGCGATACCAAGGGCAGTGAAAGCGAAAAAGTAGTCGCAGCACGTTTGGAACGGAGTCAGGAAATAGCTTCCGCCGCTTTGCAGGAACTGAAGGATACTGTAGGAAAAAGCAGTCAGGATTCCGACACGGATTCCGTACAAATATCCGACATAGCAGATAAAAAACATGCTGAATAAAGTGACAGAACCACCCATAGGCATTTCGTATTTGATGTATGAGGTGATGAATGCAAGGGCCAGTGCAATGCCGGAAAATGCCAGTTGTTTTGCTCGGATTTTCCCGGTGTTCTGCTTGCGTCCCGCCACAAATGCGGTCAGCAGCAAGGCAATCAGTACTATGATGGCAAGGGCGGTATAGCCCGGTGTGGTTAGGGCGAAGTAACCATCTTCGCTAGAAATAAAAAATGACATAAAAAATCCTCCTTTGTGTGCAGGAGGGGAGTGGTCGTGAACGATAGATTGCGCGCAAAAATGTCGTATCACATGCTTCCTTACGCGGGTATTAACCCGATCAAGTAGTGAGGGTCAGAATGCGGATGGGCATTCAATCTCAGCCTTTAGCTCCCCTAGCGTTTGTTTAGTTGAAACGATTACACTATATATGGTTTTCGCCTTTTCGTCAAGTAAAAAAAGTTGTATACTGGAAACAGGCGGTTGCAAAGGCAACCAAATCAGCGGTATAAAAGGAAGAAAACATGTATCAGTATATAGTGTTTAATCTGGACGGAATAAAAGAAAATAAGCTATATCCGGGGATGGCGCAGCTTTTGCGCGATTTGAAAGAACGTGGTGTAATGATGGCAGTTATGGCCGACAAACCGAAGGACGTTGTGGATGGCATATTAAAAGAATGTGAGATTGATGATTGTTTTTCGGCAGTGATCGGATGTGAGGAAGATGAAGAGTGCGAGACTTGGACACAGGTGCTGTCAATGGCGCTTTCTGTACTGAAGAAAAAGGCCGGAAGGCGTTTTAAGCCGGAAAAGGCATTGATGGTCGGAGCGCGCAGTTTTGACGTGGAGGCGGCAAAGCAGGAAGGGATAGCAAGTGTGGCGGTGGCTTATAGTCAGGCACCGGAGGGAGAACTATCTGCCTGCGGATCGGATTTTCTGGTTGACAGTGTAGAGCAGCTGGAAGAGATTATAACCGGTGAACCGGTGTATTTTAAGTACAGAAATAAAAATGCATTTACCAAGACGATAGAAATTTTATTGCCGCTTTTTTTATTCTGGGCAGTGGAACTAATCGTGTATAATGTCGGTTATGTTTTGGTTGGAAAATATGTGCCTGCGCTTGCCGAACATAAAAATCAGCTTGCGGTATGGCTTAATGCTGTTGCGTCGATTTCTACCTGGCCGATGCTTGCAAGGCTGTATGCGCAAACGTATTGTGGTGACACTTCATATGTGATTACACGAAGAAATAAGGCACTTTTGAAAAGGGATGCAGTGTTGGTAGCAGCTTATGCGGTGGCACTGGGACTGGGGTTAAATATATTAACTGCATCTCTTCAGGTGTTCAGAATATCAGAAGCGTATGAGCAGGTGGCAGGAGTCCAATATTCCGTTTCACTTCCGGTGGGACTGGTGATCTACGGAGTATTGACACCATTTACAGAGGAACTGATTTTTCGAGGAATTATTTATAACCGGATTCGAAAATATTTCCCGATGCCGGTGACAATGTTTGCAAGTGCGCTCATATTCGGCTGTTTTCATGGGAATATGGTACAGATGATGTACGCAGTGATTATGGGAATGGCACTTGCGCTGGTATATGAAATATATGGACGCTATCTGGCAGCACCGCTACTGTTTCATTGCAGTGCAAATATGCTGGTATATATATTGTCCAAAAGTAACGTGTTTTCGAAAGGGAGTACACCGGTTTTGTATGGAGTGGCTCTTTTGGCGGTAGCAATGGGAATTACAAGCTGGTATATACAAAGATTAATGGAAAAAAGAAATCGGAGATAGAAAGATGACGATACGCGTATCGGTTCGAAATCTGGTGGAATTTATATTGCGGGAAGGCGACATCGATAATCGCGTGGCAAAAGCACCGACGGATGCCATGCAGGAGGGAAGCCGTATTCACCGCATGATCCAGAAACGTATGGGAATTGAATACGAAGCAGAGGTACCTTTAAAGTTCCGGGTAGATTATGAGGACTACTGCGTGCAGATTGAGGGCCGCGCGGACGGTGTTATCCGCCGCAAAGATTTGGTTATTGTGGATGAAATCAAAGGAACTTATCGGGACCTGAAATATATTACGGAGCCGGTGCAGGTTCATCTGGCGCAGGCGATGTGCTATGCTTATTTTATTGTCTGTAAAGAGGAACGAGAGCAGATCGATGTGCGGCTGACGTATTGCAATATAGATACGGAGGAAGTGAAATATTTTCAAAATAAATATACCGCGGAGCAGCTTAGGGAATTTTTTGACAGAGTGATGTCAGAGTATAAAAAGTGGACGGATTTTGAGGCACAGTGGAAGAAGATTCGCAGGGAAAGTATACAAAAACTGACCTTTCCTTTTGAATATCGCAAAGGGCAAAAAGAGCTGGCGGGGCATGTGTATCAGACGATTTGTCATAAGAAAAAGCTTTTTATTCAGGCACCGACCGGTGTAGGGAAAACCATATCGACGGTATTTCCGGCGGTTAAGGCGGTTGGAGAGGAAAAAGCAGATAAGATATTTTATTTGACAGCAAAGACAATTACGCGTACGGTGGCGGAAGAGACGTTTTCACTTTTGCAGAAAAACGGTCTGCGATATAAAACGGTTACTTTGACGGCGAAAGAAAAAATCTGTGCAAATGAGGAGATGGAGTGCAATCCTCAGGCTTGTCCGTATGCCAAAGGGCATTTTACACGTGTGAACGATGCGATATACGATATGCTGACGCAAGAAGAAAATTTTGACCGGACGAAGATTACAGAGTATGCACATAAACATGAAGTGTGTCCGTTTGAAATGTCACTGGATATGAGTTTGTTTGCAGATGCAGTGATCTGTGATTACAATTATTTGTTTGACCCATATGTGCATTTGAAACGTTTTTTTACGGAGGGGATCAAAGGGCCCTATCTGTTTTTGATTGATGAGGCGCATAATCTTGTAGAGCGTGGGCGGGAGATGTTCAGTGCGCAGATGGTAAAAGAAGATTTTTTGGAATTGAAAAAGCAGATAAAACCATATCATACCGGTCTGGAGAAGTATATTGATCGTTGCAACAAGGAACTGCTGGCACTCAAAAAAGAGCATGATGAGAATGACATTCCGGAAAAAACAGGAGCATTTGCCATGGCGCTTTCCAGACTTCACAGTGCGATCAGTACCTATCTGGAAGATCATGAAGAGAGCCCGGTACGGAAAGAAATTCTGGATTTCTATTTCCTTGCGGGGAGATATTTGGATGTCAATGAAAGAATCGATGAAAACTATGTAACCTATACAAAGATGGAAGAGGATGGAAGATTTTGCATACGTCAGTTCTGTGTGGATCCGTCTATGCGGTTGAAAGAATGCATGGATCAGGGGATATCAGCCGTTCTGTTTTCTGCCACTTTTTTACCGATACAGTACTATAAACAACTGCTCGGAGGGACAGCGGAGGATTTTGAAGTGTATGCAAAGACAGCGTTTTCTCCGGATCAGCTTCGTATTGTCATAGGGACCGATGTGACAAGCCGGTATGTGCGTAGAAATGCGGTGGAATATCATAATATTGCTTATTATATACACACGATTGTAAGTCAAAAAACAGGAAATTATATGGTGTTTTGCCCGTCACATCAGTTTTTGACGCAGGTGTACGATGCTTACCTGACTTATTTTTTTGATCCGCAGCAGGTGGAATGCCTGGTGCAGGCTGAATATATGAATGAAGAGGCGCGGGAGCAGTTTTTGTCCAGATTTTGTCAGGAGCCGGATACAGAATTTGATCTGGAAGGAAAAATCTGTATGGAAATTGAGGAGGAAAATCGAAGTATTGTAGGGTTTTGTGTGCTTGGCGGTATTTTTTCAGAAGGTATTGATTTAAAAGGGGAAGCGCTGATCGGAGCACTTATCGTGGGAACGGGACTGCCTCAGGTATGCAGGGAACGAGAAATTCTAATGGATTACTTTGAAGCAGAGGGGAAAGATGGTTTTGATTATGCATATCGGTATCCGGGAATGAACAAAGTTTTACAGGCAGCGGGAAGAGTCATACGAAGTGTGAGTGACAAAGGGATTGTTGCACTGCTGGATGACCGATTTGAGCTTCCGGTTTATCGGAAGATGTTTCCGAGAGAGTGGGAAGCGTATGATATGGTGAACATGAAAAATTGTCATGTTTCCATAGAAGATTTTTGGAATGGTAGGAATAACAATAAATTTTCTTTATAAGAGGCGTATTACTTTTGGTGGATTTAAAGCCCGGAAGTAATACGCATTTTTCTTTTTTGTGCGTATAAAAACGGCTGTTTTTTAAAAAGAGAGGATAAAAAACAGATGTGTTTTAAATGTGGATAACTTTTGCGAGGGTTTACATAAAGCGAAAAACACAAAATGTTATTTTTCAAAAGGTAAACCTGTCAAAAAACGCGGAAATATTGAAAGTGACAGTCATTTTTTGCAATTTTAGGCGTCAAATTCAGAAAATGACAAGAATGTCCAATGTGGATAACTATGTGGAAACTGGGGATTTCTCATAAAAATGTGAAAAAAAACAAAAAACATAAGTGTCAGGGCAAATATGCAATAAATCCTGCATGGCAATAATGAAAAAACGATTGTTTATGTCAACTTTTTTAGGTGGAATGGGTATAAAATGACAAGGGTAATTTTATAACGGTATTTTCATTAGGGAAGGATTGTGGTAAAATGATTTTATAACGGTATTTTCATTAGGGAAGGATTGTGGTAAAATGTAACCCGTATATGCGTCTAATATATATATAATATGAAAGGAAGAGAGGAAAGTGTCTGATACAAATAAGAAGACAGTCATCAGCGTAAAAGATCTCTACAAAATATACCGAGTGGGAGAAAGTAAGGTGCGGGCACTTAATGGTGTCAGCTTTACAATCGAAAAAGGGGAATTTTGTGCAATAGTCGGTACGTCAGGTTCCGGTAAATCGACATTACTGAACATGTTGGCAGGACTTGAGAAACCGACGAAAGGGGAAATCGTAATCGTTGGGGAGCATATGGAGACTAAAAATGAAAATCAGCTTGTAAAGTTCCGCCGGGAACATATAGGATTCATTTTTCAGTCCTTTAATCTGCTTGCTTCGATGAATGCAATTGAGAATGTAGCGATGCCTTTGACGTTTCAAGGAATGGCGAAAGAGAAACGAATAAAAAAAGCGGAAGAGGTACTTGAGCTTGTAGGCTTGTCGAAACATAAAAAACATAAGCCGACCCAGATGTCGGGAGGTCAGCAGCAAAGAGTCGGAATCGCTAGAGCACTTGTGGTACAACCGGAGATTATTTTTGCGGACGAGCCGACAGGAAACTTAGATTCCAGAACATCAGCAGAGGTTATGGCACTGATAAAGAAAATCATAAGAGAGAAAAACCAAACGCTTGTTATGGTAACACATGATGATCACCTGGCATCGTTTGCTGACCGGATATTCCGTATCAGTGACGGTAAGATTATCAGTATAGAAAACGGAACTCGAGAATAACCAAAGTTAAAGGAGGATTTAATAAAATGAAAAGAAAAATGGGCTATGTTCTTGCATTTGCATTGAGTTTTATGCTCAGTGTTACAGGAGTTGCTCCATATTATATGGTAGATTCTTATGCTGTAGAGACAGAGAGTGACAAGGAAAAAGAGGAAGAAAAAATATCAATTTCCGATATTCGAAAGAATGCGGTAAAGGAAATCAAAGAGTATGCTAAAATTATTAAAGTGAAGGTTTCCGATGAAAAAGCAAAAGAAATATCGAAACTTGTAAGTAAATATGTTGCATTGATTCAGGGGGAAGAAGGCAAAGGTGCACTTACGACAGAGGGAGCAATCACCGAATGTATTGCAGAAGCGAAAGAAGCGATTGAAGCAATTGCAGGGGATAGCAGTACAGAAGGCGGAAATACAGACAGTGAGACAACAGCTCCGTCATCTACCAGTGATTTCATCATGGTAGGCGGAAACTGGATTACACCGGTAGCTACATATGGTCAGGTAGTGAATGTAGTACTTCCTGTGGTAAATATGGGAGCAGTGAATCTGGCAAATGTTACGGTAACACCTGTTACTTCAAATATGGTAAATGAATGGCCGTTTGAGATTGAGACCAGCGGATATACCCAGACCATTTTAGATCTTCCGGGTAAGGGAAATGGTCAGAATGATATGGACAGACGACGCGAACTTACATGGAGTTTAAAAACAAGAGAGGATGCTCTTTCCGGATATTATAAACTTCAGTTTAATGTATTATATTATGTAGGAACAGAAGCAGAAAGCGCGACACTTACAACGTATGTACTGGTAAAGGGAGCACCGGGAAGCGGTAATGTGGAGGCTGAAGGCGGTACATCTACTCCGAGAGTGATTGTGACAGGATTTGATACAGATCCGAAAGAAGTACATGCAGGTGATACTTTTACATTGACACTTCATTTGAAAAATACGTCGCAGAGAACAGCAGTGTCAAATATGCTGGTAAACCTTTCGGCTCCGTCAGAGGGACTTGATACGGATTCCACATATGCGGCTTTTCTGCCAACATCGGGATCGAATACAGAATATATCAGTAAGATAGGAAAAGGTGCGACTGCGGATTTGTCCATTGAGATGACTGCCAAAGCTGATTTGTCGCAAAAGCCGTACCAGATTGATGTGAATATGGAATATGAAGATGAGGATTATACAGCATATACCTCAAGTGCAGATGTTTCTATTCCGATTTTGCAGGAAGCAAGATTTGAACTGAGCACACCGGAAATTCTTCCGGAAAGTATTAGCGTCGGAAATGAAGCCAATGTTATGTTCAGTATATATAATGTAGGAAAAGTTACCTTATATAATGCAAAGGTTTATTTTAAAGATGATACGATTAGCGGAGGGGAGACCTTCCTTGGGAAGATCGAAGCAGGTGCGACCGGTTCCGTGGATGCGCTTGTAACAGGAGAAGCGCCGTCGACAGAAGATGATACAGTAACAATTGTCGTTGAGTATGAAGATGAGGCAGGAAAAAAAGCTACGTATGAGCAGGAAGTAACTCTGAGTGTTACGGAAGATGCCATCATGGATGAAGATATGATGGATATGGATATGAATATGGAAGAAATTGATTATGAAGAAGAGAAAGGCGGAAAAACGGGTGTTATCGTAACGCTTGTTATTATTGCGCTTGCTGTAGTTGTTACAATTGCAGTTCTTCTCGTGCGTAGACATAAACGTAAGAAAGAAGAGGAAGAAAGAGTAAATCTGCTCGATGAGATTGAAGGAGAGGACGATTCGGATGAAATTTCGTGATATGCTCCGCATGAGCGGAAGTAGTCTCTGGAAAAGAAAGGTCAGAACGATATTGACGGTATTGGGAGTTGTTATCGGTACTGCTTCTATTGTAGTTATGATTTCGTTGGGACTTGGTTTGAAAAGGGCTTCCATGTCAGAGATTGAACAGTATGGTGGACTTACGACAATTACGGTAAGTGAGCAGGGGTCCTACTATGGTGGATATGATGACTCGGAAACGGAGATTCAGGCAAGCACTGAACATTTAAGCGATGATGTGGTGGAAACTATCAGGGGAATTGAACACGTTGAAGATGTTTATCCGGTTCTGGATACGGAGGCACTGGCTCTTTCCGGCGGATACCAAAGCTATATTTCACTGCGTGGAGTGAGTGCGGAAAAGATGAAAGATCTGGGAATAAAGCTTGGACAAGGAGAGTTCCCGGAACCAAATGCAGGACAGCTTCAGGCAGTTTATGGTAATATGGTGATTGGTGAGTTTCATAATGAAAAGACCGGTCAGGGCTATTGGTACAATGGTGAAATGGCAGAGGTTGATCTGATGGCGGATACCATTATGTATGTGTTTGATATGGATGCTTATTATAATTTCCTGTGGGGAAACACAGCAGAAGATGGAACGTCAGCCCCGATGCCGAAAAAACGTATTGTAAAAACAGCCGGAGTGATTGAAGGAAGTGTGGAAGATTATAACAGCAACAGTTATTATGTATTCTGCGATATTGATGAGTTGAAGCGTGTTTTGAAGAAAGAATTTAAAAATAAAATCATTCCGGGACAACCGACAACAGCCGGAGGGAAAGCGTATAAAGAGATTTTTTACACAGCTATCATGGTAGAAGTGGATGATATGAATTATGTACAGCAGGTACAGAGTGAAATCAATGCGCTTGGTTATCAGGCAAGTTCCAATGCGGAATGGGTTCAGTCCATGCAGGGTCAGTATAACTATATCCAGTTGGCGCTTGGCGGAATCGGTGCAGTATCACTGATTGTTGCTGCGATTGGTATTGCCAATACAATGATGATGTCAATCTATGAAAGAACGAAAGAAATCGGTATCATGAAGGTACTTGGATGTGATATGCGAAATATTCAGGGGCTGTTTTTACTGGAGGCCGGATACATTGGGTTTATCGGTGGTGTCATCGGACTTGGATTAAGTTATGGTTTGTCGGCGATTATCAATCTGGTAGTGAAAAATTTGAACCTTGGCATGAATATGGCGGTTGGAATTTCCTATATTCCATTATGGCTGGCACTGGTATCTCTTGTGTTTGCAGTTTTTGTGGGTATGGCAGCAGGATTTTTCCCATCGCTTAGGGCGATGCAGCTGAGTCCGTTGGCAGCAATCAGAAATGAATAAAAAAAATCGATTTTTTCGTTTTTTTTTAGTAGAAATGTCTATAGATTTGTGCTATACTTGACTTCGTACAGTATTGTTTTGTGACATATAGTCAAAAAATATAGAAACAGGGGCGAAGAATATGCAGAATATTGGTATGGAAGCAGCCAGAAAGGCGGCAGAAGAGGCTGCAAGAAAAGCAGCAGCAGCAACAATAAAAAATACGGAGAAGGCGCAAAGCGTTCCGGTAAATCATAATGAAAAAAATGACAAAGAAGAGAGTGCTATCAAGTCAGCGGAAGATGCAATTCGCCAGACAGCAGGTTTGAATGCTAAGAAAGCTGCCATTGAGTCTGCATTCCGTATCGCAGATGAAGCGGCTCGTAAAGCGGCACACGAAGTGACAGAGGCTACTTCTTCTGAGGCAGATCCGGCAAGACGTGCGATTGAAGAAGAGACTATTCGCAAGGCAGCCGGTGAGCATACACGTAAGATTGCGGAAGAAGCAGCCAGAAAACTGGCAGAAGAGAATATTAAAAAAGCGCAGGAATTTGCAAAAGCTTCCGATGAACGTGTGAGAATGATAAAAGAAGCAGAAGAGAAGAGAGTTCGTGAAGCAGAAAATAAAGCAATAGAAGTATCTGTAAAAGAGGCTGATCAGAAAGCCAGAGCTGAGATGGCGCAGAAAGTCCAGAGCGTAGAGGAAGACGCGCGCAAAAAAGTGGAAGAAACCACTAAGAAAGCAGAAGAAGAAGCGCAGAAGATCATAGAAAATGCAAAGGCAGAAGCGGCTAAGAAGATCGAAGCAGCAAAGGCGGAAGCTGCTAAGACAGTAGAAGCAGCAAAAGCAGCAGCAGAGGATGAAATCAAAGTTAAAATTGAGGCAATTCGTGCAGAAGCAGTGATAAAAGCGGATGCGAAGGTGGAAGAAGCTGTAGCTAAGGTTGGAACAGATGCCAGAGCAAAAGAAGCAGAGGCCGCAAAGGCGGAAGATGCTAAGAATATCAAAGCAGTAGAAGAAATCGTTACAAAAGAAGCAAATGCGGCAGCGATGAAGTTTGCCAAAGATGCGATTGTAAAGATGGAAGAAGAGAAGATACGTCGTGCAGAGGAAGAGAAAGCAAGACTTGCGGCAGAAGAAAAGGCGCGTAAGGAAGCAGAAGAGCGTGCACGTAAAGAAGCTGAAGAAGCGGAAAAGAGACGTATCGAAGAAGAGAAACGTCGCAAAGAAGAAGAAGCAAGAGCAAAAGCAGAAGCAGCTGAGAAGGCAAGAAAAGCCGCAGAAGCTCTTGAATTCCGTAAATATCAGGAAGAAGCTATGAGACAGTCGCAGAAAGCGGCAGCGGCAGCGGCTCCAACGCAGCCGGTAGCACCGACACCAAGTGCAGCGGCAGTAGCAGCGGCGGCAGCGGTAGCAGCGGTTCCAACACCTGTGGCGGCTCCAACACCGGCGCCAACACCTGTAGCGGCTCCGGCACCGGCACCAATTCCGGAACCGGCAAAGCAGGCAAAAGAAGCTGCGATTCAAGAAGCAACTGCAGCAGCACCGGATGGAGGAACAATGTCACTCGACGAGTTCCAGAAAGCAGCAATGAAGCTGAAAATTTTATTAGACAACGGTATTATCTCACAGGCTGAATTTGATGAAGAAAAACGTCGTCTTGTAGCCAATATGCAGCTCTAAGCTTGAGTAATCGGGACACCACCGTGTGTGGTGTCCTATTTATTTGCCAAGAGGAGCATATGCAAATAGTATGTATCTGGCATACATGATGTCTATAATTAAGCGAAAGTGGAGAATTACGTATGAAAATGAACGCAAAGCTGATGCTGAGCATATCAATGATTATCTTTGGAACCATTGGATTGTTGAGCAGGAATATTGCGGTCAGTTCCGGAGAACTGGCATTATACAGAGCTGTATTAGCTTCTGTTTTATTAATCGTATATTTGCTGATAAAGAATGAGCGGATTCATTTTAAAGAAATAAAGAAGGAACTGATTTTTTTACTTCTCTCGGGAATGGCGATGGGAATCAACTGGATCCTGCTTTTTGAAGCATACAAATATACAACAATTTCGGCGGCGACACTGAGCTACTACTTCGCGCCGGTACTTGTAACTGTCATCTGTCCCTTCCTGTTCCGAGAGAAATTGACCAAAATACAGATCATATGCTTTATCATGTCGACCATCGGACTTGTTTTGATTACGGGAATCGGAAATGTAGGAGAGAGCGGAACAGATCTTATTGGCATTTTATTCGGCCTTGGAGCAGCAGTATTTTATGCAACTGTGATTCTTTTGAATAAGTTTATTAAAAAGGTAGAGGGAATTCATCGTACACTGTTGCAGTTTCTGGCAGCCATTATTATCTTGATTCCATATGTATGTTTTACGGGAGGATGCAGTCTGGGAAATTTGGATAGTAAAGGATGGATTTGTCTCCTTGTAATAGGACTTGTACATACCGGAATCACCTATTGCATGTATTTTTCGGCATTAAAGGAATTGAAAGGTCAGGAGACGGCTATTTTAAGCTATATAGACCCGCTGGTGGCAGTGCTGATTTCTGTGGTACTTCTCGGTGAAAGCATGACTTTGTTACAGCTTCTGGGAGGTGTCTTTATTCTCGGATTTACGCTTTGGAATGAACTGAGCGGAGAAAAATAATTCAATATGAAAATACAGAGGTGATTAGAGTCGAAAAAATTTTCGGCTCTTTTTTATTTTCCTAGTTGACAAACAATATTATACGACATATAATATGCTACAGAAAACATATTATACGGCGTATAATATTATAAAAATAAAAAGAATAAACAGAAGGGAGTAATGGTATGGTATTTAATACAGGCGCAGCGCTTCTGGATGCAATCGTACTTGCGGTCGTCAGCAAGGATAAGCAGGGAACTTACGGATATCGGATTACACAGGATGTCCGTCAGGTGTTGGAAGTTTCGGAATCTACCCTATATCCGGTGCTTCGGCGGTTGCAGAAAAACGGGCATTTGGAAGTCTATGATATGGAATGTGCGGGTCGAAACAGAAGATATTATAAGACGACACCGCAGGGGGAGATGCAGTTGAAACAATATCGGAGTGAATGGATGACGTACTCAAAAAAGATTACAGAAATTTTCGAGGGAGGCAAGGTCGATGAATAAGAATGAGTTTTTAAGTCAATTAGAAAAATTCCTCTCGGATCTTCCGGAAGAAGAGCGCAGAGAGGCGATGGAATATTATGTGGAATATTTTGATGAGGCAGGACCGGAAAAAGAGATGGATGTGTTAAAGGAATTCGGTTCACCGAAGGAAGTTGCGGACAGGATTCATGAAGAGCTGGCGGAAAAGGGATTAATCGTGTATGATCCGGATGCGGCAAATAAGCAGGAAGACAAAAAAACAGACGGCTGGAAAATTGCCTGCATCGTGCTCTTGTGTGTGTTTGCGGCTCCGATTGTAATACCGCTGGCAGCAGCTCTTGTATCGGCAGTGATCGGCCTTATTGCAGGAATTTTTGCTGCGGTTGTGGGCATATTCATCGGAGTGTGCGGTATCACATTAGGATTTGCAGTGGCAGCCATTGCACTGTTTATTGTCGGAATTGTGAAACTGTTTTCTATGCCGCTTGTCGGACTGTTTTTGATTGGTTTGGCACTTATATTTGCTGGTCTGGCGCTTTTGTTTGGCTTTTTGGTGGTGCAGATTTGTGTTGTGGTATTTCCTTGGATTTGCAAAGGAATCTACAATCTTTGCAAAAAACTTTACAATAAATTATTTCCAAAAAAAGATAAGGAGGCAGAGGCATGAAAAAATCAACAAAAATCATATTAATTACATCTGCCTGCCTGATTTTCGGCGGAATTCTGATCGCCGGTATCAGCGGTGCAGTCGGCGGAACCAGACAGTTTAAGCAGCTGGTAGACAGCCAAGCACTTGATTTTGATCTTCCGTGGGAGGATGCGAAATTAAAGATTACAACAGGTGGCATTTACTTTACAAATGAAGACGAAGATAAGGAAGACGAAAACGGACATCCGTTTGATGCACCGGAAGGTGTGACCGGAAACTATGAAGTGGACGGAGAAATAAAAAATGTGGAGCTGAATCTTGGTGCAGGAAGCATTGAGGTAAGAAAGAGCAAAGACGGGAAAGTGAATATCGAGGCAGATGATGATATGCGTATTGAATGCGATTACGATGACGAGACATTGAAAATTAGTACGAAGCTGGTTGGTGACATACAGATTCTCGGATTTTCAGTGGGAGATGTGCAACCATCAGGAAGTGCTACGGTTTATCTGCCGGATCAGATGTATGAAGAACTTACACTTGACATGGGAGCAGGAGAAGTTTCAGGCGACCTTCCGGAGTGTAAAAAAATGTCGGTCCGTTTAGGAGCCGGCGAATGTGATCTGGATTATATCAAAGCAGAAGAGGTGGAGTTGGAAGTCGGAGCCGGCGAATGCACCATCGGACTTTTGGAAGCGGAAGAAGTGAATGCAGATATTGCAATGGGTGAATTTAAAGCAAAAGCTGCCATCGGAAAAGATTTTGATGCCAAGGTTGGTATGGGTGAGATCGCCATGGAAATCATCGGAGAAGAAGATGATTTTGATTATGACGTAACAGTCGGAGCCGGTGAGGTGCGTATCGGAACAAGAAGTTACAGCGGTGTCGGCAGCGGCGGAAGCCAGAAAAACGGTCAGGACCGCGAAATTGAAGTGGACTGCGGAATGGGTCAGGCGACCATTACTTTTGTGGAAGATTAGAAACGTCGAGTGGATGAAAGGTTATAAGACAATGAAGCTTATCATAACAGATATTGAAAACTTCAGTATTCCGGTGGAAGGGGAGTATAAGGTTATCAGCCCGAAGGGAGATATTCGCTGTTGCATCGGATGCTTTGGGTGCTGGGTGAAAACACCGGGAAGATGCGTACTTTTGGATGGTTATCAGGACACGGGAATTGAAATGGGAAAATGTACGGAACTGATTTTGGTCAGTCGCTGTTACTACGGAAGTGTTAGTCCGTTTGTGAAAATGGTGCAGGACCGTGCAATTTCCTACATTCATCCGGATTTTGTAATGAGAAAAGGTGAGATGCATCATAAACGCAGATATCAAAATGTGATTACGCTTTCATCTCACCTTTATGGTGAGAATATAACAGAGGATGAAAAAGAAACAGCAAGAGCATTGCTGCAGGCAAACGCAGACAATTATGACGGAGTGGTAAAAAGTGTTTCTTTCTATCCGTCTGTAGAACAACTGGAGGATATTGTTTTATGAAAATAGCACTGATTAATGGAAGTCCAAAAGGAAAAAACAGTGCCAGCCATACACTTTTGGAGGATGTAAAAGAATATCTGGGACAGAGAGCAGACGTTGCCACTTATCTGTGTAACACACCAGTGATTTCGCAGGAAAACATCGAAAAACTGGTGCAGGCAGACGCTTGGGTATTTGCATATCCACTCTATGTGGATGGAATTCCGGGGCATTTGTTATCCTGTCTGTCGTTATTGGAACAGGCGAGAATACAGAAGCCGCAGATATGTGTTTACGGGATTGTAAATTGTGGCTTTTACGAAGGAGAGCAGGCGGATCTTGCGCTGAAAATTTTACAGAACTGGTGCAAAAAGACAGGTTTTGCATGGGGCGGCGGCATCGGTGTCGGCGGCGGAGGCGGTCTGGATATGATGCCGAAAATGGAATCGGGGAAAGGTCCGAAAGCGCCGATTGAAAAATCAATGGAAGAACTTGCGAATGCAATTTTGAAGAAAAAAACAAGAGACAATGAATATGTGTCTGTAGCAATGCCACGTTTTCTTTATCAAATGGGTGCACAAATGGGATGGCGTCAGCAGATTAGGGCAAACGGCGGAAAAGTAAGAGATTTGAGGAGAAAAGGTTCGTGAGAATATATCTATACAGGTTTTGGCAATGCAGTTGGGGAATGTTGCAGACTTTAGCAGGACTGATTTTGTTTTTTAAGCATTATAAATGTAAACATTACAGTTACCACGGCGCTATTATTACGGAATGGAGCGACAAATCAAGCATCTCGCTGGGGATGTTTGTTTTTGTGTCTGCCGAGCCGTTTTTTGTAAAAAAATATGAAGGTCGGGTTAGTGCGGGAGAATGCTCAGGGAGGCTCCTGGTACATGAATACGGCCATACCATTCAGTCGCTGATCCTTGGACCGCTTTACCTGATTGTAATTGGAATTCCGTCTTTTTTATGGGCGTTTTTGATGGGCAAAAAGCGAAGGGAAAAACAGATTCCGTACGGGGCATTTTTTACGGAAAAGTGGGCGAACCGTCTTGGAGAGCGTGTGACGGGAGAAGATTCTATCGGTGATATGGTATTGGATTAGAAAAAGGAAAAGGGAGAAAACGAAAAATGACAGAGATACAGAGAAACGGTAAAGGGTGGAACTTTTTTTCCTATGCATTAATAGCTTTTGCAGGGCTGGGAATCGAATTGATTCTTGCCATTTTCTTAGAGCCTGCAATGTACGGCTGCGCCATGAATGAGTGGTCGACATGGCAGAATATCAGCCACTGGGTCATGACTTGTATATGCTGGGGGCTTGTGTGCTTTTTCCTGATACGCACATCAAAACATAAATACGGATTTGATGTGTTTGCGTATGAGGGAAAGATGAAAGGATGGCAGTGGTGCGCTATCCTTGCAATTTTTGTAGTGATGCTGATAGTTTCATATATTGACTGGAGCGGATCAAAGGTATTAAAAGAGTTACAGTATAACGGCTGGCTCAAATTTATCTTTCAATATATCTATTACGTGTTTGAAGTAGGGCTTGTTGTTTTGGTCGTGGTATTCGGTCAGAAAGCCTTTGAAATATGGTTTCACAAAGATTGCCGGGTGCGGATTCCTTACGGAGGTATTCTGGTGGGACTCACCTGGGGGCTGGCTCATGTTTTCACAAAGGGAAGCTTATCTGCGGGACTGTTATTGATTCTTACCAGTGTAGGGTATGGAGTGACGTATCTGCTGGTAAATCGTGATGTGAAAAAAACTTATTTTTGGATACTGCTTATGTTTGTGCTGTAGAGGATAAAGAAAGAAGGCTTTGCAAGAGGATGGTTGAAAATAAAAAAGGGTTAAATCGTGACACCATAAAGTACTTGGCAATTGCAGCAATGACAGCCAATCATTTTGCAGCGGTGTTTCTGGAGCAGGGAACAGTGTTACGTATGATTTTACTTGGTATTGGGAATTTCACAGCGATAACCATGTGCTTCTTTTTAGTCGAAGGTTATGGATATACACACTCTAAGAAAAAGTATCTGGGACGCTTGTTGCTATTTGCTGTTTTATCACAAATTCCGTATTGTATGGCGTTTTCCAAGCAAGGAGTTATAAGTTTTATTGGTTTTAACATGCTATTTACACTGCTGCTGTGTTTTTTGATATGTTTGATTGTGGAAAAAGTACCAAGTATGATTTTAAAAATCATACTGATTATACTGCTCATGATTTGTAGTATGAAGTGTGATTGGGGGATTGGTGCGCCTGTATTTACATTGTTGTTTATTTGGAGTAAAGAATCGGTTCTGAAAAAGAAAATAGCATTTATCATTCCGACAGTATTATTCGGACTGTACAATTTTATTGGTCGTTATGGAAAAGTTCCGGTGGAAACCTGTGTTTTGAATGTGGTAATCTGCATGGTTGGCATGGCAATGTCAGGCATATGCATTCTATATTTTTATAACGGAAAAAGAGCGAAAACGGGTAGGAATTTTTCGAAGTGGTTTTTCTATATTTTTTATCCGTTACATTTATTGATTCTTGCGGGGGGTGCAAAATGGTAGGAATATATTTCAGCGGAACAGGGAATTCAAAGTACGCAGCAGAGCGGTTTTGCAGCGAATATGATAAAGCGGCAAAGGTCTTTTCCATAGAAGATGGGAATCTTCTACGGGCTGTGAAGAATGAGGAACTCCTTGTGTTTGCGTATCCTGTCCAATATAGTACAGTGCCAAAGATCCTGCGGGATTTTATAATTGATAACAAAGAACTATGGGCGAATAAGAAAGTTTTTGTCATCGCTACAATGGGTTTGTTTAGCGGCGACGGAGCAGGTGTTTTGGGGCGGCTGCTGCACAAGTATGGAGCAGAAATATTAGGCGGACTGCATCTGAAAATGCCGGATAGCATAGGGGATGAGAAGGTACTAAAGCGTCCGCTTGAGTTAAATAGAAGGCTTGTAAAGGAAGCAGAGCAGAAAATCAGGAAAGCGGCAGAGCTATTAAAATCAGGAAAACCGACACAGGAGGGGATTGGCATAGTATGGCGTATGGCCGGATTCTTTGGGCAAAGATTGTATTTTGGGCATAAGACCAAGAAGTACTCAGATAAGCTGCGGATCGATGAAGATAAGTGCATAGGGTGCGGCAAATGCGAAAAACTGTGTCCTATGAATAATATAGAGGTTGTTGATAAAAAAGTGGTACAAAAGAACCGGTGTACCATGTGTTACCGCTGCATCAATCATTGTCCGAGACAGGCTATGACATTGCTGGGCAAAGCGGTTGTGGAACAGAGCGTGATAGAGAAATATTTATAGAAAGTTTGGATGACGAAAGAAGTTTAATGAGGTAGTGTCATGAAAATAACGAAAAGAAATGTGACGATTTTATGCCTTTGTCAGTTTCTTTGAAAAACACAAATGGATGGGAGTGCTGACTGCATCATTCTTATTCGGATTGTGGCACATCATCAATGGAAATATTATGCAGGTGTTATTCACATTCGGGATTGGACTTGTGTTTGGATTTGCCAAATACAAAATCAAAGATTGCAAGTATCCGGGCCTTGCATTTGGTCATGGTTTATATGATTTTATAAATACGCTTGTGAGAATGTTTGTTGTGTAGTGGATTTCCGGTGATGGCTGTGCTTTTATTGCGCTTTAAGTAAGTTTTCATCGAACTTTTAGCGCGCTTTCTTTTTGCCAGCGGGTATTGGCGCACTTTCTTTTCACCGGCGGGTATTGGTGCACTTTGGGCTGGCGGGTATTAGCGTGGCAAATGTGCCTTAAATACCCAGTAATTTTGCAAACTCTGGGTATTTGGACGGCTTTCGGATGCGCAGTACCCGTTTGGAGCCAAAATGCAAGAAAAATTGGGTATTGGAGTGCGAAAAGGGTCTTCAATACCCGCCTCCCGGAAGTGACATGCATATGAGAACTTAGTTTGCCTTGAAAACACAAGATCGTTGAAACACAAGATGGTTAAAAGCAGAAAAAGGAGAAGTCAGTGATTAAGTTTGTTCATTTATTTAGAAACTACTATTTGGGAATCTCATTGATTGGAATACTTGTATTTGTGATTCAGGAAATCCCATACATAATTATGCCTTTCATAAAACCTGCATCAAATCCGATTATGAATATGCAAAATGAAATTCAATGGATAGAGAGAGTACAGGGAATCGTCGGAGTACTTTCCATGTGTTTTTTGATGTTGATTGTCAGAGATGATGTGAAATTATTTTCGTTAGCAACAACAAAAGAAAAGGTATTTTTTGCATTAACGATTCTTATGATATTGATTAATTTTGCCGGATGGGCATTGTACTATCGGGGATATCAATATGGGTGGCTGATTGTAATCACTCAATTTGCGGTGGTTCCGTTGTATTATCTGTTTTTCGGATTGTGGAAAAGCAATTATTTATTGGTCGCCGGCGCCACGTTATTTTTTATCGTTCATACGGTGAACGGATATCTGAATTTTATAGTAAGCCGGTGATGGCTGAAGGGTAATGATGGCGGGTATTAGCGCACTTTGGGCCGGCGGGTATTAGCATGGTAAATATACCTTAAATACCCAGTAATTTTGCAAATTCTGGGTATTTGGACGGCTTTTGGATGCGCAGTACCCGTTTGGAGCCAAAATGCGAGAAAAATTGGGTATTGGAGCACGAAAATGGACTGCAATACCCGCCGCATGGCAGGCGGAGCCGGAAAGAAGGAACAAGGCAGGAAGAACCGCAGGCGGAGCCGACAAGAAGGAACAGGGCAGGAGGAACTGGCAGGCGGAGCTGTCGAGGAGGAGCCGGACAAGGAAGGAGCCGGCGAGGAGGAGTGAATGAGAAAAAAGATAGTGAAAATTCTAAAAGGAATCGTGGCAACTGTATGTATCGTGCTGCTGGCATTCTTTCTGGTCCGGGCAATCGGAAAAGGAATCTACAATCAGACACCGGACGGCGGCATTAATGAGTCCATGTATATCGATGTGAATGGCACAAAGCAGTGGATTAACATTTATGGTGAGGATCTGAATAATCCTGTCCTGTTATATTTGCATGGCGGTCCGGGGTCATCCACAAGTTCCATTGACTATGTGATTACAAGAAAGTGGGCAGATGTATATACCGTGGTGACATGGGATCAGCGCAATTGCGGAAAAAGTTATGACGCAAAGCAAAATGACATCGTGTTGACGCGGGATTTGCTTATGACGGACGGAAAAGAAGTGACGGAGTTTTTGCTTGAGCATCTTTCAAAAGATAAAATCACCGTTCTGGGGCATTCCTGGGGTTCCATTTACGGAGCCAATCTGGTGCTGGAATATCCGCAGTATTATGAATGTTTTATCGGAACGGGCCAACTTGTAGATTATCTGGAGAATGAAGAGGCATTTAAGCAGGAAGCAAAGCTGTGGGCAGAAGGTGATATGGAAGCCTTGGAACTGGTTGAACAGTTGACGCCGGAGCATGTTACGATGGAGCACATTATGGCCAGAAATGCACTTATGGAAAAATATGGCTATAACATGATGGTAAACGGATCGGATTACAACTTAATCACAACCGTTATATTTAATCCGAATTATTCTGTTACGGACTGGATTAAGTATCTGAGGAGTGATATGAGTGTTTTTCTGGAGTTCTTTGATTCCGATGAATTTGCTTCGTTTTCCATAAAAGGAAGAACGGATTATCAGGTGCCTTTTTATAACATAAATGGGGATAAAGATTATCAAACGAATTATAAACTGGCGCAGGAATATTTTGAGCAGGTAAATGCACCGCAGAAACAAATGTTTCTCATGGAAAATATGACACATGGATTGTTGGAATCGGATTCGGAAGGTTTTTCTGAGATTGTGCATCAGATTGCG
>JAGAOK010000074.1 GCA_017623815.1 Lachnospiraceae bacterium | reverse complement strand
TGTACGCCGGTTGCAAGTAAGTTGAAATCAAATAATGATGAAGAAATTATGATTAAAGAAATTATGGTGGAAGGTCTTTTGTCAATTCAGGCAGGAGAAAATCCACGTGTTATCGAGGAAAAATTAAAATCATTCCTGGCACCGAAGGATAGAGAGTCGGGTCAGGATGAAGGTGGTGAAATGGATGGCTAAGAAAAAGAAAGAAGAGATGCCGACACCGGGGGCGCCGGCGTGGATGGCCACCTTCAGTGACCTGATGAATCTTCTTCTTTGTTTCTTCGTGCTCTTGTTCTCGATGTCCAGTGTGGATGCCAAGAAGTTTGAGGAAGTCGCAGCTTCGTTTTCTCAGACGTTCAGCATTTTTGAGGCGGGTGCGACGGCGATAGGAGACGGAATATTGATCAGCAATGGCGTCAGCCAGCTGAATGAACTGGATAAATACATAAACACTACAGGTAAGACGGCCGAATCGGAACAAGATGTTGACGTGTTTGAAGAGTTTGAGGAGAAAAAACTGTCTGAGTCGGAAGAGTTGGCTGAGAAGGTAGAAGAAGCTTTGATGGAAGATAAAAATCAGTATGAAGGCGAGATAGATGTGGATTTCACATCGCAGTATGTGTCGTTGACATTGAACGGAGCGTTCTTGTTTGATTCCGGTAGTGATGAATTAAAAGATGAGGCAAAGCCTCTGCTTGATAAAGTCGGAATGATTTTAGTCCGTTATGCAGAAAGTACGATAGAGATAGAGGGACATACGGACAATGTTCCGATCAGTACATCGAAGTTTGCAAACAACGACGTGTTGTCAAGTTTTCGTGCGTTGTCTGTGTTTGATTATTTTATGCAGACAACATCTTTAGAAGCGGCATCGATAAAGCATTCGGGACGTGGGGAGTACATTCCGATTGCAGATAATACAACACCGGAAGGAAGAGCACAGAACAGACGTGTTGAGATTAAGATTTACACCGAGTTATCCGGTTATTAACAGAATTTTTAGCAGAATATAAGGGAGAATCCATAATGAAAAAGAATTTATTATCGATTATTATACTTGCACTGCTGATCGTAAATCTTGTTTTTTCTACGGTCATCATGATTAGTGTTACGTCAACGAATAAAAAGACAGCAGCGGTGATCGGTGATATTGCGACAGTGCTGAATCTTGAGCTTGCAAGTGGAGAGGCAGATAAAAATTTGCCGGAAGTATCCATTGATGATACGGCGGTATATGACATTGAGGAACAAATGACAATTCCGCTGAAGAAAGGTGCGGATGGTAAAGATCATTTTGCACTTGTATCCGTAACGCTTGTTATGAATATGAAGGATGAGGATTACAAGGCATATGGTGAAGGTGAGGCACTTGCCGGAAAAGAGAGTTTGATCAAGGGGCTGATCGTTGAAGCGTTTGGTGATTATACGATGGAGCAGATTCAGGCAGATAACGGCGATGCGGTCAGAGCAGATATATTAAGCAGAATTCAGACTATGTTTGATTCGAAATTTATTTATAAAGTTACATTCCGGGATATTATAGAGCAGTAAGCGCGAACGGACATTACAAGAAACAGGAGGTGAGTCAGGTGGGAGACGTTTTATCTCAAAGTGAGATAGACAGTTTGCTGAATGCGCTGAGCACAGGTGAACTGGATGTGGAAGATATGAAGGAAACGCCGGAAAAGACAGCGAAGAATTACGACTTTAAGCGACCGGCCAAGTTTTCAAAAGAACATCTGCGAACTCTGGAGATTATTTTTGAACATTACGGACGTCTTTTGTCTACCAACCTGCCGGTGTACCTTAGAAAGACGGTGCAGGTCAACGTGGCCAGTTCGGAGACGGTTACATTTTCCGAATTTACAAATGCCCTTAGTAATCCGGTTGTACTTGGAATTATTAATTTTGAGCCGCTGGCCGGTAACATTATTTTAGAACTTTCACCGAATCTCGGTTTTGCGATTCTGGATCGAATGCTTGGTGGTTCCGGTGTTCCGCTGGAAAAAAACAGAGAGTTTTCAGAGATAGAGATGTCTATTTTAGACAAAATCATGATTGCGTGTATGCAGCTTCTGAGAGAGCCGTGGAGGAATGTGGTCGATTTGGACCCGTTTATGGAACGAATTGAGACAAATGCGCAGTTTGCACAGATTATCGCACCGAATGAGATGATTGCAATCGTAACACTAAATGTGCGAATCGGTGAGGTTGAAGGTTATATGAATGCTTGTCTTCCGTATATTACACTGGAAGATATCATGGATAAATTAAATACAAAATTCTGGTTCTCAACGATGCAGAGCATTAGCGATGAGAATTATGCAGAATATATTGAGTCGATGATTAAGAGAACGAGCGTACCGGTGAAAGCCGTGCTTGGAAAGAGTGTGATATCGGTAATGGATTTTGCCGGTTTACAGGTTGGCGATGTCATCAGACTCGATTCTAAGGTGGATGAGGAATTGCCTGTCTACGTTGGAAATTTAAAAAAATTCACTGTATTACCGGGTACCAATAAAGATAAATATGCGGTACGGGTAATGTCAGTAGTAAGAGAGGAGGAATAATCCATGGACGGTATGCTGTCTCAAGATGAGATAAATGCGTTACTAAATGGCATGGATATTGGTGGTGACGCACCGGCTGCGGCAGATGAGCCAAAAAGAAGCGGTGTTGAACTGAGCGACATTGAAAAAGATGCGATCGGTGAAATTGCCAATATCAGCATGGGAACGTCGGCGACAACCTTATTTTCGCTGGTAAACCGTAAAGTAAATATTACAACTCCTGTTGTATCGATTGCAAACTGGAACAATTTTATCGATGACCAGGAAAGGCCATGTGTATTTATTCAGATTCGATATACAGTAGGGCTTGATGGAGCCAATATTTTAATACTGAAAGAACATGATGTAAAGGTAATCACCGATCTTATGATGGGTGGGGATGGTACAAATACAGAAGGTGAACTGGGCGAATTGCACCTTAGTGCAATTTCGGAAGCGATGAATCAGATGATGGGATCTTCTGCGACATCTCTTTCGTCCATGCTCGGTAAGATGATTGATATTAGTCCGCCGGATGCCAGCCTGGTGAATTTGCTGGACAACAAACGCGGAGGTGATATCGCACCGTTCCTTGATGATGATTTTGTAAAGATAGAATTCAGGATGCAGATTGACGAGCTTGTGGATAGTACAATCATGCAGTTGTATCCGGTGGACTTTGCAAGATCCCTGTATGATATTTTTATCGGTAACCAGATGGGAACTGCATCGGAACCGGCACCGGAGCCGCAGCCGTTTGTTCCGGAGAAGGTAGAGCCGCAGCCAATGCCACAGCCTGTGCCGCAGCCAATGCCGCAACCGATGCCGCAGCCGCAGCCGGATCCGATGGCAGGATATACGATGCCGCAGATGGCGATGCCGCAAATGGCAATGCCACAGATGATGCCGCAAATGGCAATGCCGCAGAATATGAATATTCAGCCGGCTCAGTTTCAGGCATTCGGAAATCCGATGGCGGCAAGTGTCAGTCAGGAAAATATCGGACTTATCATGGATGTTCCGCTAGAAGTTACGGTAGAACTTGGACGAACGAAAAAATCAATTGCTGAAATTCTTGATTTTACGCCGGGTACGATTATTGAACTTGATAAAATCGCCGGTGAACCGATAGATGTACTTGTCAATGGTAAGTTTGTTGCCAAGGGAGAGGTAGTTGTAATCGAAGAAAGTTTCGGTATCAGAGTAACGGAAATCGTAAAATAAGATAAAAATAGGAGAAAAAGAAATGGCAAAAAATATTTTAATTTGTGATGATGCAGCTTTCATGCGAATGATGATTAAGGATATCCTTACAAAGAATGGATATAATGTAGCCGGTGAGGCTGAGAATGGTGTGAAAGCCATTGAGAAGTATGCAGAGGTAAAACCGGATCTTGTGCTTATGGATATTACAATGCCGGAAATGGATGGTATTCAGGCGTTAAAGAAGATTAAAGAAGCGGATCCGGGTGCTATGGTTATTATGTGTTCTGCAATGGGACAGCAGGCAATGGTTATCGAGTCTATTCAGGCCGGTGCGCGTGACTTTATTGTAAAACCGTTCCAGGCAGATCGTGTACTGGAAGCAGTAAAGAAAGTAGTGGGATAATATGGCTCTCTTGGCTTCTGGAGGTTTGGAACCGATTGTCAGGCTGATTACACTGGTACTGATTTTAGGATTTGTCCTTTTTCTTACATACTGGACATCGAAGTTTATCGGAGGATACCAGAAACAGAAAATGATGACCGGCAATATGGAAGTAATAGAGACGCTTGGTATCGCGCCCAATAAGTATCTTCAACTTGTCCGTGTGGGTGAGCAGTATTTTGTAATTGCGATTGGCAAAGATACTGTGAGTATGATCGGCCAGGTAAAACCGGAGGAACTGAAAGAAAATACAGCGGTATCAGGGCAGTGTTTGGATTTTAAAGCCATACTGGAAAAGGCAAAGAACAGCAGAAAAAAGCAGGAAAGAGACAATGAATAAGAAGGCGTTACGTATTTCGGCATTGGCGCTGTTACTTGGAATATTTGTATACTGCACCACGATGGCGGTTTATGCGACTTCGCTGGGAGATCGAGATGCAGGGAGCACGGAAGACCGTACATATATAAACGGTCCCGGAACATCTGAGACGGCGGACGAACTGGCGGATTTGAATATAGCCAATACGATGACAATTACATACGATGACGGAAACGGAACCGTGGCAGGTCCGATTCGGATTCTGTTGACGCTTACGGCAATCACACTGGCGCCTACGCTGTTGATTTGTCTGACATCCTATACGCGAATACTGATTGTGCTTCATTTTACAAGACAGGCATTAAATACGATGACGGCGCCGCCGAATCAGGTGATTATCGGATTGGCATTGTTTTTAACCTATTTTATTATGAGTCCGACGATTACACAGATCAATGAGGAGGCGCTGATTCCGTTTGAGTCAGGGCAGATTTCGCAGGAGGAGGCTCTGGAAGCAGCAGTGGATCCTCTTCGGGATTTTATGTATAAGCAGACACAAATGAAGGATGCAAAGATGTTTTGCGAGATTGGCGGTTATGAGTGGACGGGAGAACTTGAGGATATCCCGACCAGTGCATTGATTCCTGCCTTTATGATTAGTGAACTTAGAACTGCATTTATCATAGGATTTATCATATATATTCCATTTCTGGTAATTGATATGGTAGTTTCTTCGGCGCTTATGAGTATGGGTATGATGATGCTTCCGCCGACTACGATTTCCATGCCGTTTAAGATTTTGCTTTTTGTGCTTGCAGATGGTTGGAATCTGGTAATTGTAAATTTGGTAAAAACATTTATGTGACGTGTCTGCGTTCAAAAAGAATACAGAAGTGTGAAAAGAGGAATGGAGTGATGAAAAGTGTCGATTGATGTGGTTATGGAAATTGCGAATGAAGCATTGTATACCATAATTGTGACGTCCGCTCCTCTTTTGTTAGTTTCACTTGTCATAGGATTGATTATCAGTATATTTCAGACGGTCACGTCTATTCAGGAACAGACACTTACGTTTGTTCCAAAGATACTGGGGGTTTTTATTGCCATGATGCTGATTGGGCACTGGATGCTGACACAGCTCACGACATTGATTACGGATTTATGGTCAGATTTTTCGGTGTATATAAGGTAGAATATGATAGAGTATAGCTTTTCGATTCAGGAACTTGAAATATTTCTTTTGATCGTTGTCCGTATGACATGCTTTATATATGCAGCCCCGTTTTTTGGAATGAATAACACGCCGGGGCAGTTTAAAGTTGCGTTTGGCTTGTTTGTATCTTATCTTATATATTTTTCAACAATGCCGCACGAGCAGCTCATATACAATACGGTGCTGCAGTATGCGACGATTGTTCTAAAGGAAGCGATTGTCGGGCTGATGATTGGCTGGGGAGCCAATATATGCAGCTCTATTGTTTTTTTTGCGGGAAGATTGGTAGATATGGAGATTGGATTTGCCATGGTAAATGCAATGGACCCGACAACAAAAGAAAATGTGACAATTACAGGATTTTATTATCAATATATGGTTATGCTGATACTTATGTTTTCTGGGATGCATAGGTATCTGATACAGGCTATGGTGGATACGTATGATTTAATACCGGTTGGAAGGGCAGTATTTCAATCAGAGCTGATGGTGGAACCCGTTATTAAGTTTTTGAGTACGTATATTAACATAGGATTCCGCATTGCGTTGCCGGTATTTGCAGCGATTTTGATTGTGAATGTAATTCTCGGTATTTTAGCAAAAGTGTCTCCTCAGCTGAATATGTTTGCGGTCGGAATGCAGATTAAGATATTGATTGGTCTTGGGATTATGCTGCTTACAACCGGAATGCTTCCGTATGTCAGCGACTTTATCTATAAGGAGATGAAGGTGATGATTGTTGCATTTGTGGAGGCGATGATGCCATGATGGAATTAGATCTGCAGTTCTTCGCAAAAGAAGGACCGGGCGGAGAGAAGACGGAAGAGCCTACCGCCAAAAAACTTCAAGATGCCAGAGACGAAGGACAGGTTGCAAAGAGTAAGGAGATAGCAAATGCACTTACCCTGATTGGTCTTTTCCTTATTTTGAAAGTGACCATGGGGTTTATTGGAGAGCGTTTTTTGGGAACTTTCTCAGAAGGATATAATCGGATTCCGGAATTTATAAAATTACACAACGGAGAGTTTAGGATGAATGACATGGTCGCATATTTGCGGACAATATTGGCAGACATTCTTTTGGTAACAGCACCGTTTCTTGCCGTTGGCTTTGTATTGTCTTTTCTGGGAGATTTGATCCAGGTAAAGTGGCATGTAACGACAAAGCCTTTAAAACCGAAATTCAGTAAGATGGATCCGGTAGCCGGATTTAAACGACTGTTTTCTTCACAGGCTCTGATGGAGCTTTTGAAATCTATTTTGAAGATCGGCCTGATTGGGTATATGGTTTATACCACGCTACGCGATCAGTTGGAAGTATTATATTTAATTTTTAACATGACGCTTTGGCAGGGAATTGCCGTGGCGGGAGATATTGCAATCAGTCTGGGATTAAAAATTTCTTTTGTGTACATAGTGATTGCGCTTCTTGATTTTGCTTATCAAAAGCATAAATTTCATGAAGATCAGAAGATGACAAAGCAGGAAGTAAAAGATGAGTACAAGAATGCAGAAGGAGATCCGGCGGTCAAAGGAAAACAGCGTCAGCGTATGCAGGAGTCATCCCGCAGGCGTATGATGCAGAATATTCCAAAGGCGGATGTCGTTATTACGAACCCGACGCATTTTGCAGTAGCGATTCAATACGATCTTGAGGTTGCGCCGGCTCCGATTGTACTGGCAAAAGGAGAAGATCATCTGGCTGCCAAAATAAAAGAAGTGGCGCGGGAAAATAAAGTAGAAATAGTAGAAAACAAACCATTGGCACGTATGCTCTACTACAATGTAGAAATTGGCGAACAGGTTCCGCCGGAGCTCTATCAGACAGTGGCAGAGGTACTTGCTATGGTATATCATATAAAAGGAAAAATATAAAAATAACATCAGCGAAAGGAAGGTGACGGAATGAAAAAAGCAGATATCGGCGTTGCAGCGTATGTCCTTGCGGCGTTTATTATGCTGATTGTACCGATTCCGTCAGGGCTTCTGGACGTGCTATTGGCATGCAATATGGCAGTTGCATTTGCCATTATGTTCGGGTGTATGTTTGCAAGAGAAG
This sequence comes from Lachnospiraceae bacterium, assembly GCA_017623815.1. Classification (GTDB taxonomy): domain Bacteria; phylum Bacillota; class Clostridia; order Lachnospirales; family Lachnospiraceae; genus SVFI01. The sequence continues at coordinate 30,207 of JAGAOK010000074.1, read as the reverse complement.
CTCTCGATATGTCTTATTATCCGACGATTCTCCTCTTTACAACCATTTTCCGTATTGCGCTGAACGTTTCGTCCACCCGTTTGATTCTTACAACCGGCGATCCGGGTAACGTCGTGCGTACGTTCGGCGAGTTCGTAGGTGGTAATGACCTGGTTATGGGAGCGGTAGTCTTTATTATTTTGATTATTGTACAGTTTATGGTAATCAACAAAGGTTCCGAGCGAGTAGCGGAAGTGACGGCCAGATTTACCCTGGATGCAATGCCGGGTAAACAGATGGCAATTGATGCGGACTTAAATACCGGAGCCATCACAGATAAACAGGCAAAGGAAAGACGTGATAAAATTCAGCAGGAAGCCAGTTTTTTCGGAGCCATGGATGGAGCGGTGAAGTACGTTAAGGGAGATGCGACCGCAGGTCTTATCATTACAGCGGTAAATATCATTGGTGGTATCTTAATGGGCGTGCTTCGTCAGAATATGGATTTTGCAGCTGCGCTTCAGGAGTATTCCGTGCTTACAATCGGTGATGGTCTGGTCAGCCAGATTCCGTCACTGCTTATATCTTTGTCGACGGGTATTCTGGTGACAAAAGGAAGCAAAGATGCGGATTTTGGTGCTGTTTTGGTAAAACAGCTTTTTGGTGTACCAAAAACGATGTATTTAGTTGGTGCGGTTTTAATTGCGCTTGGAATTGTAACACCTTTAAATACTTTGATCTTCCTGACGGTGGGGGCGGTGTTTATTGTCGTAGGCCGAATGATGGCAGGTACGCTGGAAATGGCACAGATTGAGAGCGAAGCAAGTGAAGAAGAGATGGCGGTCGAAGAAATCCGTCAGCCGGAAAATGTTACATCGCTTCTGCAGGTTGATCCGATTGAACTTGAATTTGGTTATGGAATTATTCCGCTTGCAGATGTCAACCAGGGCGGAGATCTTCTTGATCGCGTGGTTATGATTCGTAGGCAGATTGCGCTGGAACTTGGTACGATAGTTCCGATTATCCGTTTGCGGGATAATATTCAGCTGAATCCAAATCAGTATATTATTAAAATAAAAGGTATTCAGGTCAGTGAAGGGGAAATCCTTTTCGATCATTATATGGCAATGAATCCGGGCTATGTGGAAGAAGAGATTACCGGTATCAAGACGTATGAGCCGTCTTTCCATCTCCCGGCGGTATGGATTACCGAAGGCCAGAGAGAGCGTGCGGAAAGTCTCGGATACACCGTAGTAGATCCGCCGTCGATTATCGCAACACATTTAACGGAAGTCATCCGCCAGCATATTGCAGAGCTGCTAAGTCGTCAGGATGTACAGAATCTGGTGGACAATTTAAAGGAAAGCAATCCGTCCATTGTCGAAGAGCTTGTGCCTAAGATGCTCGGTCTTGGTGAGGTACAGAAAGTGCTTCAGAATTTGCTCAAGGAAGGTATTTCTATTCGTGATCTTCTTACAATTTTTGAGACGATGGCAGATTATGCACCGACAACACGCGATACGGATATTCTGACAGAGTATGCAAGGCAAAGTTTAAAGCGTGCAATCTCTGCCCGTTATTTTCCGGCCAATGAAACCACCAGTGTAATTACGCTGGATCCAAAGGTAGAGCAGGAAATTATGGGTAGTGTCAAACAGACAGAACAGGGAGCGTATCTGACGCTTGCACCGGAGCGTACAAAAGCGGTGATGGCAAGTGTTCAGGCAGAGGTGGAGAAACTGGAAAGTCTCGGTAAAAATCCGATTATCATAACATCACCGATTGTCCGTATGTATTTCAAACGTCTGACGGAGGACTATTTTAAGGATTTGATCGTGGTGTCATACAATGAAGTAGAAACTAATGTAGAGTTACAATCTGTAGGGATGGTGAGTGCATAAATGATTATCAAAAAGTTCCAAGGGAAAACGGAAGAGGAAGCAATGACGTTGGCTCAAAAAGAGCTTGGCAATTCCGTTGTTCTGATGAATGTCAAGCAAGTGAAGAGAAAAGGTTTGTTCAGTATACTGAAACCGCAGATGATTGAAGTTACGGTCGCGCTGGAAGAAGAGCCGGTGGATCAGACGGCAAATCTTCGCTCCGCTGTGGCAGCAGTCAGTGAGATTGCGCAAAATCAGGTACGTAAAGAGGAAGCGAAGAAGGCAGAGTCGGCTGCTGAAAAATCGGGAAAAGAGAGCCGGAAAGCAGAGAAGACAGTTGCGGAAAAGGCGCCGGATAAAAAAGACGACAGCGTGATAGAAGAAAAATTGAATACGATGATTCAAAACATGTTGGAAAAGCAGATTGTGCAAAAAGAGGACGAGCAGACGGGTGAAAAAAATGAAAATGTGGAATTTTTCAAACTGCTGTACAACGTTATGATGGAAAATGAGCTTGATGAAAAATATGCAAATCAGCTGGTAGATGATTTAGATCGGACTATGAAACCGAATATGCCAATTGATTTTATACTTTCTAATGTATATCAGAAGATGGTATTAAAGTTTGGCAAATCGCATACCATTACACCGGCCAGAAACGGTCCGAAAGTGATATATTTTCTGGGACCGACCGGAGTTGGAAAGACGACAACCATCGCAAAACTGGCATCAAAATTGTCTGTGGAGCAGAAGAAAAAGATTGCGCTTCTGACTGCGGACACATATCGAATCGCAGCAGCAGAGCAGCTTCGTACCTATGCCGGTATTTTGGAAGTGCCGTTTCGTGTCATATATACAGCGTCGGAAATTCAAACAGCTATTTCCGATTTCAAAGAGTATGATTATATTTTGATTGATACGGCCGGACATTCGCAGAATAATGTAGAACTTCACAATACGATGAAAGAGATGATATGTGCTCTTGATGATAAGATTGAAAAAGAAGTCTATCTGGTAGTAAGTGCTACCACTAAGTACAGAGATCTTCTCAGTATTGCTGATTCGTATAAGGAGATGACGGATTATAGCCTGATTTTCACAAAACTTGACGAGACAACAACATTGGGAAATTTGTTGAATTTAAAATTATATACGGGAGCAGCAATGTCCTATGTGACTTGCGGACAAAATGTTCCGGATGATATTGCCGATTTTAATGCGCAGGAGACGGTAAAACTTCTGCTTGGAGGCGGACGACTATAAATGGGGAATATAGTGGTGTAAAAGGTGTAAAAGGTGAAAAGGCGGTGTAAGCGTGGATCAGGCACAACAGCTGAGAAATATTATTAAAATGAATAATCCAAAGACAAGGCCGCTTGCGCGTGTAATTACAGTGACAAGCGGAAAGGGCGGTGTCGGAAAATCGAATGTTTCCATTAATCTTGCAATTCAGTTTCGCAAACTTGGACAGAGGGTGATTATTCTGGATGCAGATTTCGGACTTGCCAATATCGAGATTATGTTCGGGGCAGTGCCAAAGCATAATCTATGTGATTTGATATATCATGGGAAGGATATTACAGAGATTATTACATGGGGACCGGGTGAAGTAGGATTTATATCCGGGGGATCCGGTATTGCAGGTTTGTCAAATCTGAACCGGGAATATCTTACGTATATTATTCAGAATCTGGCAAAACTGGATTCCATGGCAGATGTTATTATTATTGATACCGGTGCAGGTATTTCGGATGCAGTGCTGGAATTTTTGGTAGCAAGCGGAGAAATAATTCTGGTTACGACACCGGAACCGACATCCATTACGGATTCTTATTCACTTTTGAAATCTTTGAATCGTCATCCTCGTTTCAGCAGTGAGATGACACAGATAAAAGTGTTGGCAAACCGCGTGGATAAGCCGCAGGACGGGCAAACTTTATATCAGAAACTAAATACGGTTGTTTCAAGATATTTAAAAATTCCGCTCGAATATCTCGGATCGATTCCGCAAGATACACAGCTTTCAAATTCGGTGATGCAGCAAAAGCCGGTTTCATTACAGAACGAGAATGCAAAATCTTCGCGTGCATTTGAAGAAATAACGCGTATCATGATGTATGGAGAAGAGGCGGAAAGAGTCAAAAAGAGAGGAATGGCAGCGTTTTTCTCACATATTGTGGTAAACAAGAAAAAAACAGAGATAGAGAATCAAAAATCAGAAATGTAAAAGGTGGATAGGATAGATGCTTACAAGATATGTAAAGCCGGGTGAAAAAGTAGAATTACAAACCATGGAACGATCGATTTTAGGATCTGTGTCGGACAAAAAAGCGTATACGTCCAAGGTTTATGACGTGATTTCAGATGAGCAGATAGAAATTCTGATGCCGATGGAGAAGACGAAACTGATTCTTCTTCCTGTAGACGGAGAATATGATGTGTGTTTTTACACCAAACAGGGACTGTTCCAGTGCTATGTGAGAATTATTGACAGGTATAAAAGTGATAATACATTTATTCTGTTGTGCGAACCGACAAGCAATTTACGCAAATATCAAAGAAGAGAATATTATCGTTTTTCCTGTATTTTAAATATGGACAGTCGCGAGCTTGTAGAAGAAGAACTTGAGGCGATGGAAAAGAATGAACTCGTTTTTCAGCCGGGACTTCCGCTTCAGAAGAGTGTGATAGTAGATATCAGTGGCGGCGGTGTCCGATTCGTATCAAATTACCGCTATGAAAAAGAGACCATCATATATCTGACGTATAAGCTGATGATTGCAGGAAAAGAAAAAACATATGAGATTGCGGGTAAGATACTGGCAAGCAAACCAATTGAAAATCGACCGGGAGAATTTGAGCACAGGTTACAATATATGAATATAAATAACATGGAGCGTGAAGAGATTATCCGGTATATTTTTGAAGAAGAAAGAAAAAACAGGCGGAAAGAAAATGGAATGTAAAAAGAAAAAAATACTGATTGCAGATGACTCTGCACTTATGAGAAGAATATTGTGTGATATAATATCAGCAGACAATAGGTTTGTTGTTCAGGACATGGCTGCAAACGGCGAGGAAGCAGTGAAACTTCTTCAGGAAAATACATATGATGCAGTAGTTTTGGATGTGATTATGCCAAAGATAGACGGTATCGGTGTTTTGGAGAAAATTGCACAGCTTGGCATAAAGACGAGTGTTGTAGTGTTTAGTACCACAACGACGGAGGGGGCAGAGACTACCATTCGCGCACTGGAACTTGGAGCATTCGATTTTATGCATAAGCCGAATGCGATTCTGGAAGCTAAGACGGATCGCTTTATGGAGCAGTTTATTTCCATTTTGGAGTGTGCTACAAATCGGACACAGGAACTTAGGGAACAGGCAGAAGATACCAGAATGCGTATGACGGCGGCGAAGACGAAAAGTCGGAAAATTGTCGCTATTGCAAGTTCTACAGGTGGACCGAAAGCACTGCAGGCTGTGATTCCGTTTCTGTCAGAGCAGATCGATGCGCCGGTGCTGATTGTGCAGCATATGCCGCCGGGATTTACGGCGTCGCTGGCACAGAGGCTGAATGAACTCAGCCCGCTTCATGTGCAGGAGGCGACGGATGGCATGGAAATCCAAAAGGGAAATGTATACCTGGCGCAGGGCGGAAAGCATATGGAAGTGATATCCAGAGCAGGGAAACATTATCTGGCACTGAAAGATGGTCCTACGCGGGAAGGAGTCAGACCGTGTGCGAATTTCATGTATGAGTCACTCGGAGCATCTGATTACGACAGCGTAATCTGCGTAGTGCTTACCGGAATGGGGCAGGACGGAACGCAGGGAATACAGAACCTTTCCAGACAAAAACCTATACACGTCATAGCACAGGAGAAATCAACCTGTGCGGTCTACGGAATGCCGAGAAGCATTGTGGCAAGCGGTATGGTAGATCAGATAGAACCACTAGATAACATAGCAACGGCTATTAATTTAAACACGGGGGTACAATGATATGGATGTAACGCAATATCTGGAGATTTTCCTGGATGAAACAAAAGAACATTTGCAAAGCTTAAGTGATCAGTTCATGATTCTGGAACAGGAACCGGAAAATATGGATACGATCAACGAAATCTTCCGTTCGGCTCACACGCTTAAGGGTATGGCCGGTACCATGGGGTATAAGCGCATGCAGGCACTGACTCATGATATGGAAAATGTGTTCTCGGAAGTTCGCAACAATACGATTAAAGTAGACAGTAAAATGGTGGATCTTCTGTTTCAGGTACTGGATGCACTTGAAGAGTATACGGAAAATATTCAGAATACAACAGAAGAAGGTACCAATGATAATGAACATCTGATCAAAGCACTGAAGGACTATCTGGAAGGCAATTCGGGAGATTCTGCTACGGTTGCGCCAAAGGCACCTGCTCCGGAAGCAGCGCCGCAGACAGTGACAGATGCGCCACAGACAGATGCAGATCCGGCGAAAGAAAAATGGCGTGATATTAAACTTGGTGATACAGAAAATACAGTTCTTGCAGAGGCGGTAAAACAGGGTAAGAAGTGTTACGGTATTTCTGTGTATGTGCAGGAAAGCTGTATTTTAAAGGCAGCACGTGCATTCCTTGTGTTTAAAGCACTGGAAGAAATCGGAGAAATTATTGTATCAGTACCTTCGGCACAGGATATAGAGGACGAGCGCTTTGATTTTGATTTCAGCATGATTTTAATTTCAGAAACAGATGCTGAGACGGTAAAAAAAGCAGTGCTCAATGTTTCGGAAATTGAGTCGGCATATGTGGGTGAACTTGAAATTGAAGTTCCGCAGGTAAAAGAAGAGGTACAAGTTGTACAGATTGAAGAGACGGTAAAGGCGGATGCGGCTGCACAGGGTGCGGTAGCAAAACAGGATAAGAAGCCGGCAGGAAAACCGATTGTAAACCGTACGGTTCGTGTGGACATCGAAAAACTGGATTCCCTTATGAACCTTGTCAGCGAGCTTATTATTGCAAAGAACTCTCTTGTTTCTACATCGACACAGGAGGGAATGCTTACAAATGCGGTATTCAATGAGCAGATGGAGTATCTTGAGGGTGTTACGACTAATCTTCATGAGTCGGTAATGAAAGTACGAATGGTTCCGATTGAATCAGTAGTACAGAAATTCCCTAAGATGATTCGCGATCTCTCTAAGAAATTAAATAAAAAGATGACACTGTATATGTCAGGTGAAGAGACAGAACTTGACCGTACGGTGGTAGATGAAATCGGAGACCCTCTGATGCATTTACTTCGCAACTCTGCCGATCATGGTCTGGAGTCTGCGCAGGTGCGTAAAGAAAGAGGAAAACCGGAGATGGGATCTATCTTCCTGGATGCATACCAGGAGGGTAACAACGTTATCATCGAAGTAAGAGATGATGGTAATGGTATCGATGTGGAGGCTGTAAAAGCAAAAGCGATTGCACGTGGTGCGATTACGGAAGAACAGGCAGAGAATATGTCAGATAAAGATATTATAGGACTTTTGTTCCTTCCTAGCTTTTCAACAGCAAAACAGGTCACAGATGTATCCGGTCGAGGTGTAGGTCTTGATGTTGTAAAGTCTAAGATTGAGTCCTTAAGCGGTGAAGTGGATGTCAGAACCAAACTCGGAGAGGGAAGTACATTCATTATCCGCCTTCCGCTTACACTGGCAATTATCCAGGCTCTTATGGTTGAAGTAGGCGGAGAAAAATATGCGATTTCTCTTGGATCTATCCAGACACTGGAAGATGTTGATCCAAATGAAATTGAGCATGTTCAGGCAAAAGAAGTGATCAATCTTCGTGGAACCGTAATCCCTCTGATTCGATTAAATGAGGTGCTTGATAACGAGTCAACGAAGTCACCGGATGAAAACCTTCTTGTTATTATTGTTAAGAAGGGAGACAAACTGGCAGGTCTTGTAGTTGATGAGGTTATGGGACAGCAGGAAATCGTTATCAAATCACTCGGTAAATACATTAACAAGCAGAAAATTATCAGTGGCGCTACAATCCTCGGTGATGGTGAAATTGCACTCATTCTGGATACAAACGCATTGTTATAGTAGAGGGAGGCAGCTATGAACGAGATCAGAGAACAATATGAAACTACCCAGTTTATTGTTGTAAAATACGGCGATGAGCAGTACGGGGTTGATATCAAATATGTAGATAATATCGTGCGTATGCAGCGCATCACAAGAGTACCGAAGGTGCAAAGCTATATCAAGGGTGTAATCAATCTGCGTGGTGAAGTAATTCCGGTAATCAGTCTGAGATTAAAAATGGGACTGGAAGAAGATGTGATCACGAAAGCGACACGTATCATCATTATCAAGTTAGAGAGTAACGAATGTATCGGTGTGCTCGTGGATGAAGTAAAAGAAGTGGTGACATTGGAACATGCGATGATTGAAAAAGTTGCATATGATTCTAAGGATCCGAGAGCAAATTTTGTGAGCGGTGTCGGAAAAGAAAGGGATGGTTTGATTTCTCTTTTGGATATTCCGGGTACATTTGCGGAAAAAGAGGCATAAGACAAAATAGAAGGAGCAGCACCGGATGAGTAAGTTTGATTTGAATCATGTTTCCCAGCAATATTTTGATATTCTCAAAGAACTTGGAAATATCGGAGCAGGCAATGCAACAACAGCTCTTGCCCAGATGTTGGGATGTAAAGTAGATATGAAAGTTCCACAGGTGAAATTGCTCGATTTCAGGGAAGTCGGAGCAGTCATGGGCGGTGAAGAACAGATTATGGCGGGAATATATCTTCTTGTAGAGGGGGATATTACCGGAAGTATTATGTTTTTGCTTAATGAGCAATCCGCCCGGGAACTGGTAGCAAAACTTATGGGAATGCCTGCGACATCCGACGGCTCGCTTGGTGAAATGGAATTGTCAGCGTTAAAAGAAATCGGTAATATTATTACCGGTGCATATCTGAATTCGCTTTCGATGCTGACCAATATGAAAATTATTCCTTCTGTACCGGCCATCAGCATTGACATGGCCGGTGCAATCCTCAGTGTTCCGGCGATTGAATTCGGGGAACTCGGAGACAAGATATTGTTGATACAGACGCAGTTTACGGACGATTTGACACTGGACGGATTTTTTATTCTTGTACCGGATCTGGATTCGTATGATAAGATTTTGGGATCATTAGGAATCAATTAACCCGGAAGGATAACAGGTAACGTAATGAGTGAAGTGATTAAAGTTGGAATGGCAGATTTAAAGGTTTGTATCAGTCCGGATAAAGTTACGACTCTGGGACTTGGCTCCTGTGTCGGAATTGCAATACGTGACCCGGAAACGGGAATCGGTGGATTGGCACATATCATGCTTCCTGACAGTACACAGATAAAAGAAAATTCAAATATAGCGAAATTTGCAGATACCGGTATTGAAGAACTGGTTAGGTGCATTGTGAAAGCCGGAGGAGCCAGAAGGCGTCTGGTTGCAAAAATCGCAGGTGGTGCACAGATGTTTGCGTTTCAGAATAACTCAAATCTTGTCAGAGTCGGAGAGCGGAATGTCGAGGCGTCAAAGGCAAAATTAAAGGAACTCGGGATACCGATTCTGGCGCAGGATACAGGAGAAAATTACGGAAGAACGGTGGTTTTCTCACCGGAAAACGGAGAATTTTTAATTCGTGCTGTAGGAAAAGAATTATATACCATCTGATGTGTATAACAATTGATTTACATAAAGTGAGAATAGTATGAAAACAAAGAATATACCGGTCATTGTCATGCTGGTGGCAGCGCTTGTTACAAGCATTGTTATGTATGTAAACAAGTATGATCTGAGCGTGACGTTAGTAACAATTCTGATTGTTTTTTTTGTGTTTTATATTCTTGGACTTCTTGTGAAAAAAATTTTGGATAAGTATTGTTTGCCTTCGAAGTCGGAGGATGAATCTGAGAATGAAAAAGAACAGGAAGATCCGGAAGAAGAACAGGGTGATGAGGATGGCTCTGTGATTGAGAAAAAGTAGTTACCGGAGCGGAAAATAATGGGAGGGTACCATTATGGATGAAGCGGCTAGAAAGCGTTTATGGGTGGATTACGCGCGAACCAAAAGTCCGGAGATCCGAGAAAAAATTATTTTGGAGTATGCACCGCTTGTGAAAGTGGTGGCAGGACGACTGGGTATGTACCTCGGCAATAATGTGGAGTTTGATGATCTGGTTGGATACGGGATTTTCGGTTTGATCGATGCGATTGATAAATTTGATTCCATGAAGGAAGTGAAATTTGAGACATATGCCAGCCTTCGTATCAGGGGATCGATTCTGGATCAGATTCGTAAAATGGATTGGATTCCGAGAACGATTCGCCAGAAGCAGAAGCAGATTGAGGCGGTAATGCGTCAGGTGGAGCAGGAGACGGGCAGACCGGCAACGGACGAAGAAATTGCTTTGGGGCTCGGTATTTCCGATGAGGAATACACAGAGTGGCAGTCTCAGATGAAAATAACCGGTGTGGTTTCCCTGAATGAATATATGGAGCAGGGAAGTGACATTTCAAATGACAGAGTGAGGGTTTCCTCGCATTTTGAACAACCGGAAAAAGTGATGGAGAAGCATGAACTTAAGGAAATGCTGATGGCAGCACTTGAACTTTTAACGGAAAAAGAGAAAAAGGTCATTCTGCTGTATTATTATGAAGAATTGACATTAAAAGAAATCAGTAACATTTTAGAAGTGTCGGAATCACGTGTTTCTCAGCTGCATACAAAGGCATTGTCAAAGATGAAAACGAAGCTGGGCAAATACATGGGGATTTTACACGAGTCATTGTAATTGGGGATTACAGGTGTAATAGAACGGAGGAATTATGAACTCATATTTTCGATTGATAACAACACAGATGGGTACTGGTTTGGAATTGATACCGGCAACGGATGGGGGAGCGTGTATTGATATCAACGAAGTGGTTGCTTATCTGCAGATGAAAAGAATCAGTCAGTATGATGTAAAAGAGATATATCAGGCGATTCAGCGGCTTGGAACCGAGCCGTCTATTATAATGTTGCCGGTTCCGCATAAATTACCGGAAAATGAGATGTTTTTCTTAAAAGTATCGGATGATAAAATGACAGCGATTGCGCGTTTTGTGCCGGCGGGAAATGGCGGAAGTAATTTACAGAAAGCAGACATAATCAGTGATCTTGCAATGAAAGGTGTAAAATTCGGAATCAATGAAGCAGCAATAAAAACATTTTTAGAAAAGCGTGAGTATTGTACGGATGTCTTGATTGCAAAGGGGTTGGAACCGCGACACGGAAGCGATGCAAGCATTGAGTACTTTTTTAATACAGACCGTCAGGCTCGTCCGACACGTTTGGAAGATGGTTCGGTCGACTTTTTTAATTTGAATACAATCAACCATTGTAAACAGGGAGATCTTTTAGCAAAGCTTACGCCGGAAGATCGTGGAAATCAGGGTGTTAATGTTTTTGGCGAGAGAATAAAAGCCAGAGAGGTGAAGCATCTGGTGTTAAAATACGGAGATAAGATTGAGATTTCTGAGGATAAAACGGAACTCCGTTCCATGATCAATGGTCATGTTATGCTGGACGTGGATAAAGTGGTTGTGTCAGATATTTACGAAGTAGAGAATGTCGGTACAGCGACGGGAAATATTACGTCGGAGGGAAGTGTAATCGTATCCGGAAATGTGCAGGCAGGATTTAGTATTGTGGCGACCGGAAGTGTGGAAGTAAGAGGTGTAGTAGAAGGTGCTTCCATTACTGCAGGAGGAGATATTATCATTGCCAGGGGAATGAATGGTATGGGTAAGGGTATATTAAAAGCAGGCGGAAGTGTGGTTGCCAAATATGTAGAAAATGCCACAATAGAAGCGGGTACTTTCGTGGAAGCTAACTCTATTATGCACAGTAAAGTCAGTGCGGGAACGCAGGTGACGGTTGACGGCAAGCGCGGATTCATTGCGGGGGGAAGCGTTCGTGCAACCGAGAAAGTAGAGTGTAAATTGCTCGGTTCTGCCATGGGAGCGGATACGCTGGTGGAAGTTGGTGTGGATCCGCAGCAGAAAATGAGATATGTAGAACTGCAGAGAGAAATGGCGGAAATAAGTAAAAAATATACGCAGATTCAGACAACGCTTACCGGTGCGGCAGCCAAGATTAAGTCGGGGGCAAAACTCCCACCGGAGCAGATGCAGTATGTACGTTCGCTGATGCAACTCAGTCAGCAGTTGCAGGAGCAGATGGATGCAGGAAATGCAGAGTTTGATGAATTGGATGGGATGCTGGCGCATCGGACAGAAGCATGCGTATGTGTGCGGGATACCGCTTATGCAGGAACGAAAATTGTCATCGGAGAAGATTCTCTGACATTAAAAGGAAATGTGCAGTACAGTAAATTTGTAGATGAGCATGGTGAAGTTAAAATTCGTTCACTGTAAAAGGAGAAGTAGGTTATGGCAATCGGACCAATGCAATTAAATGGCGTTATGACCAGAACACAGGATTATACGCCGATAAAACAAAATGAAAATATGAAACCTGTGATGGATCAGGCGGTGTTTCAAAATGCCATGCATAAAAATATTGAAAAGAAGCTGACCAAGGTAAAAGAGTCAGATGAGACAGATACCTACCAGCGCAGGCAGGATGCAAAAGAAAAGGGAAAGAATGAATATCAGGGGGATGGCGGACGCAACCGAAGACAGACTGAGGCAGATTCGGATGGCAGAGTGATTCGCAAGAGCCCTCAGGGGTTTGATTTTTCAATCTGATAGACGGAAAACAGGACATGACAGGCTTGGAGAGGAAGAAGAATGACAACACTTGAAATAATATTATTGGTTCTCGGAGCACTTATTTTCATTGGAAGTTTTATTGTTCCGGAAACAAAAAGTGAAATGGACGAAGTGGACAAAGGACTGACACAGGAGCAGATCCGGGAAATGTTAAAAGAGGAAGTGAAAAGTGTTCGCGGACAGGTAGAGGATACGATGGAAGAGACTGTATCTTATTCCATGGAGAAAACAGAGCGTGCACTGGAACGAATCACAAATGAAAAGTTATCAGCAATATCAGAATATACAGAAACGGTACTGACAGACATTCACAAAAGTCACGAGGAGGTACTGTTTCTTTATGATATGCTAAATGACAAGCATGAGAATATCAAAGAAACGGCCACCGAAGTCAATAAGGCGGTAAAAGAGGCAAATGAGGCGCTGCAGGAAGCGGATATTGTAAAGAAAGAAGTGTCAGAAGCGGCGCAGGCGCTGGATGTAGCGTTCAAACCGATGGAAATTTCCGGTCTTGAGAAACTACAACAGGCGGCTTCGGCTGCAGAAGCGGAAAAACCGGAGAAGACGGAGAAAAAGAAGGCGCAAAAAACTGTGGAAAAAAAGACAACAAAAACAGAAGTGTCAAATATCTCCCTTCAGTTTGATTCTGCGCAGGGAACATCAGACAATAACAATGAAAGAATATTGCAGTTGCACCAAAAAGGAAAGAGCAACATGGCAATCGCAAAGGAACTCGGACTTGGTGTCGGAGAAGTAAAACTGGTCATTGATCTGTTCAAGGGGATGTGAAAATGAAACTTAGATATTATATGAGAGGTCTTGGGATCGGCATTTTGGTCACGGCGATATTGATGGGCGTGACGATTGACGGAAAGACGGAAAAACTTACAGATGATGAGATTATGACAAGAGCAGAGGCTCTTGGAATGGAGAGAAAATATGAGTCCACGGTTCTTTCGGAAAGTGTTCCGGAAAAAGAACCGGAAGCTGTTTCGCAGAATGCAGTGGAGAAAGAACTTTTGGTGAACGAGCCGGAATCAGAAGATGTTGTATCAGAAGAAACGGTTACAAAAGAGGATACAGAAGAACCGGAATCGGTAGAAGAACCGGAGAGGGAAGAGATAGAAGAAACATCCGGTGGGGAAGAGAGTGATACGCAGGAAGAGGCGCCTGCAGAGACAGTGCAGATTACCGTGCAGGGCGGCGACGGTTCTCAGACGGTGGCAAGGAAACTTGCAGAGGCAGGACTGGTCGCGGATGCAAAGTCGTATGATAAATATTTGTGCAGCAAAGGGTATGATAAACGTATTTGCACAGGGAAGCATACGATTCCGGTCGGTGCAAGCGAAGAAGAAATTGCAAAGATTATTACATCTCGTCCGTAAGAGCATGGTATATAATGGAAAAAATGTGAAAAAAACAACAAAAGCCCTTGAAATAGGGGCTTTTTTGTGTTAAACTCTATGCGTTGTGGTCTGCGAAGACACAGCGGGTAACGAGTAAACACGCAGACGGATTTCCGGCCGGTGCTTCTTTAACGCGGAGGTGGCACGGAAAGAGGATGTTTGCGGAAGCAAATTTTAACCAAACGGAGGTAAAGACATGAGCGTTATTTCAATGAAACAGTTATTAGAAGCAGGTGTTCATTTCGGACATCAGACAAGAAGATGGAACCCTAAGATGGCTCCATACATCTACACAGAGAGAAATGGTATCCACATCATCGACTTACAGACATCTGTAGGTAAAGTGGATGAAGCTTACCAGGCAATTTCAGAAGTTGCTTCAGCAGGCGGTACTATCCTTTTCGTAGGTACAAAGAAACAGGCACAGGATGCGGTTAAGACAGAAGCTGAGCGTTGCGGAATGTACTACGTAAACGAGAGATGGTTAGGTGGTATGCTTACAAACTTCAAGACCATCCAGTCAAGAATCGCTCGTTTAAAAGCAATTGAAACTATGGCAGAAGACGGTACATTTGATGTACTTCCAAAGAAAGAAGTTATCGCTCTTAAAAAAGAGTGGGAAAAATTAGAGAAAAACTTAGGCGGTATCAAAGAGATGGAGCATATTCCGGATGCTATCTTTGTTGTTGACCCTAAGAAGGAAAGAATCTGTATCCAGGAAGCACACGCACTTGGAATCACATTAGTTGGTATCGCTGATACAAACTGTGATCCGGAAGAACTTGATTTCGTAATTCCGGGTAACGATGATGCAATCCGTGCAGTAAAACTGATCGTTTCTAAAATGGCAGATGCTGTAATCGAAGCAAACCAGGGCGCAGCTGAAGAAGTTGTAGAAGCAGTAGAAGAGGCAGATGCAGAATAATTTGGTTTCGTAAACAAGTTTAGTTAATAACGGAGGAAAATAGAATGGCAATTACAGCAAGTATGGTAAAAGAGTTAAGAGAAATGACAGGCGCAGGTATGATGGACTGTAAAAAGGCTCTTACAGAAACAAATGGCGATATGGACGCAGCTGTTGACGTATTAAGAAAAAGCGGTGCTGCTAAGATGGAAAAGAAAGCCAGCAGAATTGCAGCGGAAGGTATTGCTCGTGTAGCTACTAACGGCACAGAGGCAGTTGTAGCTGAAGTTAACTCTGAAACAGACTTTGTTGCTAAGAACGAAGTGTTCCAGGAGTTTGTACAGACAGTTGCTGACACAGCTCTTGCATCAGGATTAAACGGTGGTGCAAATGGTGAAGATGTTGAGGCAGTTCTTGCTACAGGCGGTCTCCAGGATCTTTTGGTAGAAAAGACAGCTACCATCGGAGAAAAATTATCTTTCCGTAGATTCGCAAAAGTTTCAGGAGATTGCGTAGCTACTTATCTTCATGGCGGTGGAAAGATTGGTGTTTTAGTTGCTGCTACAGGTGCAAGCGGTGATGCTGAGAAAGAAGCATTAGTAAATGTTGCTATGCAGGTTGCGGCTATGAATCCGCAGTACGTTGGAAGAGCTGATATTTCACAGGCTGAAATCGATAAGATGAGAGATATCACAGTAGACAGTTCATTAAATGATCCGGCTTCACTTCCGAAACCGATCTTAAATGCATTATTTGCTAAAGTAGTAGATGGTAAATTATTCTCAGATGAAGATTTTGCTGCATATGAAGAGAAGAAAAATGACAAATATTTATTTAACTTCCTTTCAGATGCTGCTAAAGCTACATTGGCTGACCTTGCAATGCAGGATAAAGCAAATATCGTTGCAGACAAGATTTTTGGCGGAATGATTGAAGGTCGTATTTCAAAACAGCTGAAAGAAATCAGCCTTCTTGATCAGGTTTATGTAAAAGCTGAAGACGGAAAACAGACGGTTGGTAAATATCTTGAGTCAGTAAACAAAGAGCTTACTATCGCTAAATTCATTCGTTTTGAAGTTGGTGAAGGTATGGAGAAAAAGAACGAAGACTTCGCTGCAGAAGTTGCTGCTCAGATGAACGCGTAAGCGAATAAAATAATGAAATGTTTGTGGAGGAATATCTTAGGATGTTCCTCTATTTCATTGCATATATTTATGAAATGATGTAAAATAAAATCTGTTAAAATGCTTTTTTTACATGGCGTTTTATGGTACAATAAAACGAATATGTAAAGGAGAGCTTATGCCATGTCCAATCAGGAAGACGGAAGGACCAGACGGGTCGCGGTATTAAAAAAGTTAATCATTGCGTTCCTGATTTGCGGGATTTTGATTCCTATCGTGTTATGCATTTTGCTGTTTATTAAGGTGGGACAGCTGCAAAGGCAGATTGATGCATTAAGTGCAAAGAGACAGATGTCAGTGGCGAGCGAACCGGTCATGGCACAGCCAAAACCGGAGAGCAGTGTGGAGGAACCAGAAGTACTGATTCGGAAGGAACCATACGAAGAAATTTCGCAGACGGAGACAGAGCCGGATCAAGCGGATGCGCAGGAAAATCTGACCAAGGTATATCTGACTTTTGACGATGGACCGAGTTCGAATACCGAAGCTATCCTTGATATCCTTGCATTGTATGATGTCAAAGCGACCTTTTTTGTAACGGGAAAGGAGCAGGAAAGATATCTGCCGCTATATCAGCGGATTGTGGAAGAGGGGCATACACTTGGTATGCATTCTTACAGTCACAGATATGGGGAGATATACGCATCCAAGGAGCAGTTTGTAGAGGATTTAAATGCGTTGCAGGAGTTTTTGTACGATACCACCGGAGTGTGGTCCAGATTTTATCGCTTTCCGGGAGGAAGCTCAAATGGTGTGAGCGAAGTTCCGATGGCAGAACTGACAGAATATTTGACAGAGGAAAATATTTTTTATCTCGACTGGAATGTTTCTTGTCAGGATGCGACGGGCAGAAACTTAAGACCGCAGCAAATAGCAGCAAATGTAACGGATCATGTTGGGAAATATCATACAGCAGTCGTGCTTTTGCATGATGCAGCCGATAAAACTTCGACGGTGGAGGCGTTGCCTCTGATTATTGAAGAGATACAGGGTACAGAGAATATGGAATTTGCACCGGTAGATGATGAGATGACCATGGTGCACCATTTGGAACAACAGGAGAAATAATAGAGAAACGGAGGATGGTACAGTGGGTTTTTTTCAGGATTTGAAAGAAGATTTGTCACTTGCAGTAGGTGAAATGATGCCGGATGAGGCTTTGTCAGAAATAGAAGTGTTGGATGTTGAAGAGGATACCGCAGTTGACGAGGCTATGAAAGAGGTAGAAAAGGCTCTGGCGGAGGAATTTGGCAAAGAAATGTCAGAAGATGACCGGGTAGAGGATGAGAATCCGGAAGAGGTGAAAGAACCGGTAGCGGAGGAAGATGCGCAGCCAAAAGAGCCGGAGGAAGAGCCGGTGGCAGAGGAAGATGCGCAGCCAAAAGAGCCGGAGGAAGAACCGAAGCCGGAGAAAGAAGTTTCGGAACCGGCGACAGCGCCTGTAATTGATGCCGCAGCTGCACAGATTGCAAGTATTGCAAATATAGTAGCGAAGGAAGAACTCGGGGATGAAGATTTTGAAGAAAGAGAGATTCAGTCACCGGAAGAACTTCTGAAAGCAGTACCGGCAGAAGATACAGAAGATACAGAAATAGAAAAAGAGGTAGAAAAAGCAATGGCAGAACAGATTATGAACTTGGCAGAAGAAGAAGTGGCGGATGAGACAGCTGTAATTACAGCAGGTATGACGATCGCCGGAGATATGATTTCCAAAGGAAGCGTAGAGGTTCTTGGAAAAGTAAAAGGAAATGTTGAGATTTTGGGTAAATTAAATGTATCCGGAACGATTGAGGGAAATTCGAAGGCAGCAGAGATATTTGCAGATTCTGCACATATTACAGGTAAGGTGAATGCGGACGGAACTGTTAAAATCGGACAGAATTCCGTAATTATCGGTGATATTATGGCAAGCAGCGCGGTGATTGCAGGTGCAGTAAAAGGTGATATCGATGTACAGGGACCGGTAATATTGGATGCATCCGCTATTGTGATGGGAAATATCAAATCAAAATCAGTACAGATCAACAATGGTGCTGTGATCGAAGGTATGTGTTCACAGTGTTACGCGGAAGTAAATCCGACATCTTTCTTTGATGATCTGATTCAGAAATAGAGATAGAAAGAGATAGGAGAACGTCATGAAGAGAATCATGTTAAAATTGAGTGGAGAAGCACTCGCAGGAGAAAAAAAGACAGGATTTGACGAGGAGACAGTCAGAGGAGTAGCACTTCAGGTAAAGCAGCTTGTGGATGGCGGTGTGGAAGTCGGAATTGTTATCGGCGGTGGCAATTTCTGGAGAGGTCGTACCAGTGAAAATATCGACCGCACGAAGGCTGACCAGATTGGAATGCTTGCTACAATCATGAACTGTATTTATGTTTCGGAGATTTTTCGCAGCGTAGGAATGCAGACCGGGATTCTGACACCTTTTGTTTGCGGAGCCTTTACTGAGCTTTTTTCAAAAGACCGCGCAAATGAATGGTTCGGTCAGGGAAAGGTTGTATTTTTTGCAGGTGGAACAGGACATCCGTATTTTTCGACCGATACAGGGGTAATGCTCAGAGCCATTGAGGTGGAGGCAGATGTTATCCTGCTTGCTAAGGCAATCGACGGAGTCTATGATGACGATCCGCGAATCAATCCGGCTGCAAAGAAATATGATGAGGTATCCATTGATGAGGTGGTTGCCAAGAATTTACAGGTGGTAGACATGACCGCGTCTATTTTGGCAAAAGAGAACAAAATGCCAATGTGGGTATTTGGATTAAATGAAGAAAACAGTATTGTAAATACAATCAAAGGAAAGTTTAACGGAACAAAAGTAACAGTATAGGGAGGATATAAAAATGGATGAAAGAATTAAAGTTTATGAAGAGAAAATGCAGAAGGCAGTAGATTTTCTTTTGTCAGAGTACGGAACAATCCGTGCGGGAAGAGCAAATCCGCACGTGCTTGATAAAATCAAAGTGGATTATTACGGAACACCGACACCGCTTCAGCAGGTGGGTAACATTACAGTTCCGGAACCACGTATGATCCAGATTGCACCTTGGGAAAAAACATTGATTAAGGAAATCGAGAAAGCAATCATGATGTCAGATCTTGGTATTACACCATCCAATGATGGTTCTGTGATTCGTCTGGTATTCCCGGAACTTACAGAGGAGCGTCGTAAAGATCTGGTAAAGGATGTTAAGAGAAAAGGTGAGGAAAATAAGGTTGCTGTCCGCAATGTAAGACGTGACGGAAATGATGCGTTTAAAAAGCTTGCAAAGACAGATGTTTCCGAAGACGAGATCAAACAGTTAGAAGATCAGTTACAGAAGTTGACAGACAAATATGTCAAGAAGATTGATGAGATGATCGAGGAGAAATCGAAGGAGATCCTTACCGTTTAATTTAGGACAAAAGTTATGGGAGAGGCCGTCCGGCCTTTCCCCTTTCGTTTTATATTCACACGCATTGTGGAGCGAGAAGAAAGGTTTGAGATTTGAGATGGAAAAGAACATGATAATACCAAATCATATTGCAATAATTTTAGATGGAAACGGCAGATGGGCTAAGAGTAAAGGAATGCCGCGCAATTACGGCCATGTACAGGGAAGTAAAAATGTGGAAGTGATTTGTGAAGCGGCGCATAATCTGGGAGTAAAATATTTGACCGTTTACGCATTTTCGACGGAGAACTGGAACCGTCCGAAGGATGAAGTAGATGCGCTGATGAAACTGTTAGACAAATATATGAGTACCTGCTTAAAAACGGCAGCAAAAAATAATATGTGTGTAAAGGTGCTCGGAGATAAGGCCGGACTGGATCCGGATTTGCAAAAACGTATTGCAGAGCTTGAAGAAGCGACCAAAGACTATAGCGGGCTTCATTTCCAGATTGCACTTAACTATGGAGGACAGGACGAAATTGTGCGTGCTGTGCGCAAAATTATGACGGAGACAGCAGACGGAAAGTTAAAAGCGGAAGATCTTACGATTGAGAACTTTGCGGATTATCTGGACACGAAAGGAATTCCGGAACCGGATCTTATGATTCGTACAAGCGGCGAACAGAGAATATCTAATTTCCTGATCTGGCAGCTGGCATATACAGAGTTTTATTTTGCGCCGGTTCCGTGGCCTGCATTTGATAAAAAAGAACTTGAGAAGGCAATTGAGGCATACAATATGCGCGACAGACGATTTGGTCTGGTAAAGGAGGAGTAGTATGCTGACAAGGGTGATTAGCGGAATTATTCTTGTAATTATATTAGGGGTTACTATGCTTTGCGGCGGATGGGTTTTGTTTGGGGCGACCTATCTGATTTCGCTGATTGGATACAACGAGCTGATCAAAGCGACGCATGTACGTCCGCAGAAGAATAAAATATGTGGTGTGGAACTGGTAGGATATATCGGAATTACTGCATATTACATACTGCTTGCAACGCCGGTGGCAAAGGACTTTTTGATGGCAACCATTATTTTGACCATCATGGGAATGATGCTCGTTTATGTGTTTACATTTCCAAAGTATGATGCGCGTCAGCCGATGGCGGCAGTTTTTGCTTTTGTATATGCACCGATGATGTTATCTTATATCTATCGTACGCGAATGCTGGAAAACGGAATTTTTATTATCTGGTTGGTATTCATTGCGTCGTGGGTATGTGATACTTGTGCGTACTTTTTTGGGGTATTGTTTGGGAAACATAAACTTGCTCCGGTACTTAGTCCGAAAAAATCGATCGAGGGTGCAGTTGGCGGTATCGTTGGTTCGGCAGTGGTAGGTTTTTTATATGCATTTGTATTATATAAAGCAGGAGTTACTTTTGTAGAGGGAGATGTGCTTCGAGCGTTTCCGCTGATTGCTGCAGTCGGAGCGGTTCTTAGTCAGATCGGAGATCTTGCGGCATCCGGAATCAAAAGAAATAATGACATTAAAGATTACGGGAAACTGATTCCGGGCCATGGTGGAATCATGGATCGCTTTGACAGTGTGATTGTGACAGCTCCGCTGATTTATTACGGAGCGATGCTTCTTCTTCATTTGCAGTAACGAGCAATAAAAGCCGGAGTGAGAACACGTAGGTATTAAGACGAAAAAAGAGGTCATACTTTAATAAGAATATACGAGGAAAATTGGAAAATGAAAAAAATTGTTTTATTAGGTTCAACCGGTTCCATTGGAACCCAGACGCTGGAAGTAGTAGACAGCTATAGCGACCGTTTGTCGGTGCTTGCACTTGCAGCGGGAAGCAACGTAACGCTGATGGAACAGCAGATCAGGGCATATAAACCATCTTATGCAGTCATGTGGTCCGAGGAGGCGGCAGAAAAGCTCCGCGGGCAGGTGAAGGATACCGATGTAAAAGTGCTTGCAGGCATGGATGGACTTTTGGAAATCGCATCTCTTCCGGAAGCGGACGTTGTAGTGACGGCGATTGTCGGTATGATCGGAATCCGTCCGACGATTGCAGCGATTAAGGCGGGAAAGGATATTGCGCTTGCCAATAAAGAGACACTTGTAACGGCAGGGCATATTATTATGCCGCTTGCAAAGGAATATGGGGTATCCATTTTGCCTGTGGACAGTGAACACAGTGCGATTTTTCAGTCGTTAAACGGAGAGCCGAAGGATAAAATCAGGCATATTTTGCTGACAGCTTCCGGCGGACCGTTCCGGGGATGGACGAAGGAGCAGATGGCAAACGTGCAGGTGGAAGATGCGCTCAAGCATCCGAACTGGGCGATGGGGCGCAAGATAACCATCGATTCTGCGACCATGGTAAACAAAGGGCTTGAAGTGATTGAGGCCGGATGGCTGTTTGATGTATCACCGGAGCAAATAAAAGTAGTAGTACAACCTCAGAGCATCATACATTCTATGGTAGAGTATGTGGATGGAGCAGTGATGGCGCAATTAGGTGTTCCGGATATGAAACTGCCGATTCAGTATGCGCTCTTTTACCCGGATCGTCTGCCGATGCAGGACAATAAGGTGGATTTCTTTGCGCTTAAGTCAATCACATTCGAAGAGCCGGATCCGGAAGTATTTACCGGACTGAAACTGGCTTATGAGGCGTTCCGCGCAGGCGGAAGTATGCCAACCGTATTTAATGCGGCAAATGAAAAAGCAGTCAGTCTGTTCCTCGAACGTAAAATCCGTTTTTTGGAGATACCGGAATTAATCGGAGCATCCATGGAGCAGCATAAGGTGATTGCAAATCCAACGGTGGAGGAGATTCTGGAAACAGAGGCCTCATGCTATGAATATATTGAGAGCAGGTGTTAAGACTTGGGTATTGTATTATTTTTAATTATATTTTGTGTGATCGTAATTGCACATGAGTTCGGACATTTTATTATTGCAAAGATGAATGGCATCCGAGTGGTGGAATTTTCGGTCGGAATGGGACCTTGTATTTTTTCCTTTACCAAAGGAGAGACCAAGTATGCGATTCGTCTCCTTCCGATTGGCGGAGCGTGTATGTTTGAAGGCAAAGACGGACTGTATCTTCCGGAGGAAGAATCCGATGAGGAGCAGCCTGCGCAGGAGCAGAGAGAAAAGCCTGCCGCGGAAGATATGGTGCAGGAAACAAAACTTGGAAAAAAATCCGGCGCGTTTCCGGATGCGCCGGTGTTTGCGAGAATTGCTACGGTTGTGGCAGGCCCGATATTTAACTTCATTCTTGCGTTTATCTTCTCTGCAATTATTATCAGTAGTTATGGTGCAGATACTCCGGTGGTGCAGAAGGTGGCAGAAGACGGGGCCGCTTATGCAGCCGGACTTCGAGATGGCGATAAGATTGTAAAAATGAACGGAAATAAGATTCGTCTCTATCGCGAGATCAGCCTTGCTTCTATGTTGAACAAGGGTGAGGATATTCCGGTGACATATGAAAGAGACGGAAAGACGTATGATGTGGTGGTTTCGCCGATTTATGATGAAGAGGCGGGACGATACTATATGGGGCTGTATGGTCAGGGAGTGTATGAGAAGTTTAGTCTTCCGGGAACACTGAAATACAGTGCGTATGAAGTCGGATACTGGATTGAAACAACGTTTATGAGCCTGAAAATGCTCGTGCAGGGTCAGGTTGGTAAGGATGATGTATCAGGGCCGGTCGGTATGGCACAGACGGTGAATGATATCTATACACAGTCCAAACCGGATGGAGTTTATTATGTGTGGCTTAATATGCTTAATTTTGCCATTTTACTTTCCGCCAATCTCGGCGTACTGAATCTGCTTCCGTTTCCGGCGCTTGACGGAGGAAGACTGGTATTTCTTTTGGTTGAAGCAGTACGAGGCAAACCGATACCACCGGAAAAAGAAGGAATCGTTCACATGATCGGAATGGTTCTTTTGATGTTACTTATGGTGTTTGTATTATTTAATGATATCAGTAGATTATTTTAAACTTGGATGAGGAGGATGCAGCAGATGTATCGTGACCATACAAAAGTAATTCAAATCGGAGACCGCAAAATCGGAGGAGGAAATCCTGTTCTGATTCAGTCGATGACAAATACACATACCGAGGATGTGGAGGCAACCGTATCCCAAATCCTCAGATTGGAGAAGGCAGGATGTGAAATTATCCGTTGTACGGTTCCGACCTTAGAGGCGGCAAAAGCACTGGCTGAGATTAAAAAACAGATTCATATTCCGCTGGTGGCGGATATTCATTTTGATTATAAAATGGCGATTGCGGCAATGGAAAACGGAGCAGACAAGATTCGTATCAATCCGGGAAATATCGGAAGTATCGACCGCGTAAAAGCAGTGGTTGATGTGGCAAAGGAAAGAAATATTCCAATCCGTGTCGGAGTGAACAGTGGTTCTTTGGAAAAGGATCTGGTAGAAAAATATGGTGGTGTAACAGCAAAAGGTATCGTGGAAAGTGCTTTGGATAAGGTTCGAATCATTGAAGACCTCGGTTATGACAATCTGGTCATCAGCATCAAGTCTTCGGATGTTCTTATGTGCGTAGCAGCACATGAGGAACTGGTAAAACATACAAAGTATCCTTTGCATGTCGGTATTACGGAATCCGGTACAATTACAAGCGGTAATATCAAATCGTCTATCGGTCTTGGTATTATTCTGCATCAGGGAATCGGAGATACCATTCGTGTGTCACTTACCGGCGACCCGGTTGAGGAAGTAAAATCAGCAAAACTGATTCTTCGCACGCTCGGTCTTCGCAAAGGTGGGATTGAAGTGGTATCCTGTCCGACCTGCGGAAGAACAAGAATCGATCTGATCGGACTTGCCAACGAAGTGGAAAAAATGGTGGCTGACATTCCGCTGGATCTGAAAGTGGCTGTAATGGGCTGTGTGGTAAACGGACCGGGTGAGGCAAAAGAAGCAGATATCGGTATTGCCGGCGGAATCGGAGAAGGACTTTTGATCAAAAAAGGTGAGATTGTAAAAAAAGTACCGGAGGATCAGCTCCTTAGCGTTTTGAGAGATGAATTATTAAACTGGGGTAATTAGGATGGAACGAAAATTTTTCGAGGTATTTCCGACCCTTACACTGGAGGGCGAATGTAAGGCCTATATGGAAAAGACGCAGGTGGAACGTATTTCTGCCACCCGTGCCAGGGACCTGTATAGGGTTTACATAACTTGTGATCGATTAATTGAAAAAGAAGTGATATATAAAATCGAAAAAGAGCTGCAAAGGCAGCTTTTTTCGACTGCAGATTTATCGGCGGTGCTGCCGGAAGTTAAGATTTATGAGAAATTCCGGCTTTCGGAGCAGTATACATTAAAAGCACTCATGGGCGCATATATGGAGAGTATTCTGCTTGAACTGCGCGCATACAGCCCTGTTTTGTACAGTATGCTGAAAAACGGGAAACTGGAATATCGAAATGATATGAGTATTCTGTTGACGGTGGAGGATATTCCTCTGCATCATCAGAAGCAACAGGAACTTTTAGAAATATTAGATAAAGTTATATGTGAGCGTTGCGGTCTTTCGGCGGAGTTTGAGATTGCCTATACAGAGCCAAAGGAAAGCAGGTTCCGCAAAGAAGATGATATCCGTATTCAAAGACAGGTGGATGACATTGCGCGCAGACTCGGCGAAGGCATAAAAAGCAGTGACAGCGAGTATGCGGATCTTTCGCAGACAGGTGGTGATGATCTGCTTACAGGTGCAGACGGAGCAAAAGATAAAAAGGCAGCACCGAAGGAGACAGCAGCACCGGCTAAGAAAGAGGAAAGTCCGAAAGCTGTCGGAACAAAGCAGGCGGACAAGCCATACCGCAGACCGCAGAGGCGTTCGGATAATCCGAATGTGATTTATGGATTTGATATTGAAGGGGAAGTAACACCGATTGACAGCATTGAAGGGGAAATCGGTGAAACGGTAATCCGCGGACAGATTCTAAGCGTGGAGGAAAGAGAAATCCGTAACGAAAAAACAATATATTCGTTTACGGTAACGGATTATACCGATACCATTAAATGTAAGATGTTCTGTCCAAATGAAGAACTTGACAGGATTCGAAAGGGAGCAGGAAAAGGTTCGTTTGTTATGGTAAAAGGACTGCCGACACATGATTCTTTTGACAAGGATATCGTTGTCATGATAAAGAGTCTGCAGATGGCAAAGGATTTTCGTGTGGAGCGGAATGATTATGCGGTGCAAAAACGAGTGGAATTGCATTGCCATACGAAAATGAGTGACATGGATGGCGTGGCAGATGTGGTTGACATAATTAAGAGAGCGCACAAGTGGGGACACCCGGCAATTGCAATCACAGATCATGGTGTGGTGGCTGCGCTGGCAGATATGCACCATACCTGGCAGGATATGTATAAAGCAGCGAAAAAAGCAGCGGAAGAGAACGGAGAAACACTGGATCGTCAGGACTTTTTCAAGGTGATTCTGGGTTCGGAAATCTATCTGGTCGATGATTTAAAGGGGATCGTGACCCAATCGAAAAACCAGTCGATTGACAGTACCTATGTGGTGTTTGACATTGAGACGACCGGTTTTTCAAATGAGAAAAATAACATTATTGAGATTGGTGCAGTGAAAGTAGAGCAGGGCGTGATTACGGACAGGTTCTCGACTTATGTAAACCCGAGAGAGCCGATACCGTTCCGCATTGAACAGCTTACGGGGATTAATGATACCATGGTAGCAGATGCACCATATATAGAGGAGGCGCTGCCAAAGTTTCTTGATTTTTGTAAAGGAGCTGTGCTGGTAGCGCACAATGCGGATTTTGATATTGGTTTTATCCGTGTATGTGCCCTCAGACAGGAGAGAGAGTTTGAACCGACGTATCTGGATACGGTGGCACTTGCGAGAGTACTTTTGCCGCATCTGGCAAAGTATAAACTGGATCATGTGGCAAAAGCACTGGGAGTGTCTTTGGAAAATCATCACAGAGCAGTCGATGATGCGGGAGCGACGGCAGAGATTTTTGTTAAGTTTATAGACATGCTGCGCATGCGGGGAGTCGACAGTCTGGATAAGGTAAATGCGCTCGGTGACGACAGTGCAAGTGCGGTGGCAAAGCTTCCTTCGTTCCATGCAATTGTTCTGGCCAAAAACGACGTCGGCCGTGTAAATTTATATAAGCTGATTTCAGAGTCACATCTTAAGTATTTTAACCGCAGACCGAAAGTACCAAAGAGTCTGATCATGAAGTACAGAGAAGGACTTATTTTAGGAAGTGCGTGCGAAGCGGGAGAACTGTACCGGGCGCTTTTGGACAAGCGTTCCGAGGCAGAAATCGCACAGATTGTGCGCTTTTATGATTACCTGGAAATTCAGCCGCTTGGAAACAATGCATTCATGATAGAGTCGGAGAAGCAGGAAGATATCAGGTCCATGGAAGACATCATGGAAATCAACCGCAAAATCTGCAAACTCGGGGAGCAGTTTTCAAAGCCGGTCTGTGCGACCTGTGATGTGCATTTTCTTGATCCGCAGGATGAGGTGTACCGTCGCATTATTATGGCAGGAAAAGGATTTAAGGATGCGGATTCCCAGGCACCGCTTTATCTGCGTACCACGGATGAGATGCTCGAAGAATTTGCTTATCTGGGAAGTGACAAAGCCAGAGAAGTTGTCATAGAAAATACAAATCGGATTGCAGATATGATTGATGTGGTGGATCCGGTTCGTCCGGATAAGTGTCCGCCGGTCATTGAAAACAGTGATCAGACGCTTACGGACATTTGTTACCGCAAGGCGCACGAAATCTATGGAGAAACGTTGCCTGCCATTGTGGAGGAAAGATTAGAAAGAGAGCTGAATTCCATTATCAGCAACGGATTTGCCGTGATGTATATCATTGCGCAGAAGCTTGTGTGGAAATCGGTGGAGGACGGATATCTGGTGGGATCGCGAGGTTCTGTAGGTTCATCGTTTGTGGCGTACGCAGCCGGAATTACGGAGGTAAATTCACTAAGCCCTCACTATTATTGTAAAGAGTGTCATTATTATGACTTTGATTCGGAGGAAGTTAAGGCTTACTCCGGTATGGCCGGATGTGATATGCCGGACAAGTATTGCCCAAATTGCGGAAAACTTCTGGTAAAAGACGGATTTGATATTCCGTTTGAGACCTTCCTTGGATTTAAGGGGGATAAGGAACCGGATATTGACTTAAATTTCTCAGGAGAATATCAGAGTAAGGCGCACAAGTATACCGAAGTTATCTTCGGCGCGGGGCAGGCGTTCCGTGCAGGAACCATCGGTACGCTGGCGGAAAAGACAGCGTTTGGTTATGTAAAGAATTACTTTGAGGAAAGAGGCGTTACAAAGCGCCGCTGTGAGATTGAGAGAGTCGCTAAAGGATGCGAGGGTGTGCACCGGTCGACCGGTCAGCATCCGGGTGGTATTATCGTACTTCCGCTCGGAGAGGAAATTGATTCGTTTACTCCGGTACAGCATCCGGCAAACGATATGACGACGGATATTATAACGACACATTTTGATTATCACAAAATTGACCATAACCTTTTGAAACTTGATATTCTCGGACACGACGATCCGACGATGATTCGTATGCTGCAGGATTTAACAGGGCTCGATCCTACCAAGATTCCGCTGGATGATAAGCAGGTGATGAGTCTGTTTCAGTCGACGCAGGCTCTTGGTGTGACACCGGATGAGCTGGTCTGCGGTTGTAAACTCGGAGCGCTCGGAATTCCTGAGTTTGGTACCGACTTTGCGATGCAGATGTTAATTGATGCAGGTCCGACATCGTTTTCCGATCTTGTCCGTATTTCGGGACTTTCCCACGGAACCGACGTGTGGCTCGGCAATGCCAAGACGCTGATTGAGGAAGGGAAGGCAACGATTTCCACCGCGGTATGTACCCGAGATGATATTATGATTTATCTGATCAGTAAGGGAGTGGACAGTGCACTTTCCTTTACTATCATGGAAAGTGTGCGTAAAGGAAAAGGTGTTAAGCCGGAATGGGAAGAAGCAATGATAGCGGCCGATGTTCCGGACTGGTATATCTGGTCTTGTAAAAAGATCAAATACATGTTCCCGAAAGCACACGCAGCGGCATATGTTATGATGGCGTGGCGTATTGCGTATTGTAAGGTGTATTATCCGCTCGCCTACTACACGGCGTTTTTCAGTATCCGTGCCACGGCCTTCTCGTATGAACTGATGTGTCAGGGAAAAGAACATCTCGAGCATCAGATTGAAGATTACAGACGCAGAAAGGACAGCCTTTCCAATAAAGAGCAGGATACACTGCGTGATATGCGTATCGTTCAGGAGATGTATGCCCGCGGGTTTGAGTTTATGAAGCTGGATATTTACCGGGCTCATTCCCGTAATTTCCAGATTATCGACGGAAAGATTATGCCGTCGTTTTCAAGTATTGACGGAATGGGAGATAAAGCGGCCGAACAGATTATGGAGGCGGCAAAAGACGGACCGTTCCTTTCAAAGGACGACCTCAAAAGCCGCAGTAAAGTTCCGCAGGGAGTGCTCGACCGTATGGGCGAAATGGGACTTTTGGGAGATATCCCGGAGTCTAACCAGTATAGTTTGTTTGATTTGATGTGATTTATGAGGATTGGGTCAGCGCGGAAATAAATTTCTGCCATGACCCAATTTTTTATGCTATCAGCGGAAATAAGTAGATCTTTGGGTATTTATTCCCGATTTTGCGGGGACGGTACCCGGAAAAAAAGAAAGAGTGTGGGTATTGCAGGAAAAAAGAACTGATTTAGACCCAATGCCGGTAAAGGCCATAAAAGAAACTTGATACAAGAAATAAAAAAAGCATCGAAATCATAGGATTTCAACACTTTCTCGGGTTGGGCTGTTAAGCAGGAGAATTGCACTCATAACTTGCTTCGCAAGTTATTTTGTCGTGGGATTCGCCCTATAATAAAAAATGAAAGTCTGTTTTATGTGAGCAAGCTCACAACCAGCCTTTCTTTTTTTATTGCAATTCTCATTGCTTTCGCGCAGCTCGTAGGGGAATCGAACCCCTGTTTCCGCCGTGAGAGGGCGGCGTCTTAACCGCTTGACCAACGAGCCTTAGGAACCGCTTTTTTCGCGTCCTTGAATATAATATTATAAATGACAAAAAAAAACAAGCCTTTTTTTTCGAAAAATTAAATTTCTTTGTTTTTTTTGCCCTACTTTTCTCAAAAAACAGTTTACGCTTGCATTTTGCCGTGGTAAAATATATGAGTAATGTGGTTACGGGAGGGTTTTCAAATGAGAAAAGAAGTATTTAATCAGATTGTTATGGATAATATCGATGCGACTTTGGTAAGTGTTATTCTAAGTAATGGAACCAAACTTAGTCGCGATCTTTTGATTGAGGGAAATAAGACAACAACAACGCAGGTTACATTTATCAGAATTGAAGAAGAGTATGTAGCAATCCGCCGTAAGATGGATGTTACGTATGACTACAGCGGTCAGACACGTAAGGGTGATGCACAGTATGCGGACTATTGTTTGGGTTATGAAGAGATTGTAGCGCTGGAGTTTTATGAAGAATCTGTAAAAAAGGCGCTGGATGAAAAGGCG
>JAGAOK010000073.1 GCA_017623815.1 Lachnospiraceae bacterium | reverse complement strand
TTATGTCATGATTGATCATGGTGGCGGATTGTTTACCATTTATATGCATGCATCTGCGTTGTTTGTCTCTTCCGGGAATGTTGTGTCCGCAGGAGATGAGATTGCTGCGGTTGGTTCAACCGGGCGTTCAACAGGACCGCACCTGCACTTTGGTGTACGTTTGAACGGATCTTATGTCAGTCCGTGGAATTATTTATAGTGGAAAGGGAATATTAAATTGAATGATATAATGCAGGAGACAAATGAAATACAACAGCAGGAACTTCTGAAGGAGATAGAAGGTCGCAGAAAAGAACAGGCAAAGTCAAAGCGCCTTTATTTTATGGGCGGAGTGATAGCCGGTTTGCTCGTGGCACTCCTGATTTCCTGCGTGGTATATCTGGTGCAGATGAAAAACAGCAGGGACGTCAGTGTTCTCGGAGCCAAAGCTACGCAGACAGATGCGGCTGAGAGCGCTATCAATGCATTGTCTCTTCAGAAACTCGGAATTATAGAGGATAGCATCAACGAATATTATCTGGGAGAAATTACCAAAGAAGATTTGGAAACCGGTTTGTATCGTGGTATTTTAGAGGCGACAGGAGATCCGTACTCGGAATATTATACCCCTGAGGAACTTGAGGAACTGCAGGAGTCATCCAGCGGAATATATTACGGTATCGGTGCGTATATCGGACTGGATCCAAAGACACAATATTGTAAAATCAGTGGTGTGATTGAAGGTACACCGGCAGAAGAATCCGGTCTGATGGCAGAGGATCTTATTGTGAAAGTGGATGGTCAGGATACCTTCGGGATGGAGACAACGGAGGTAGTAAAGCTTGTCAAAGGTGAAGAAAATACGGATGTGGTTTTGACTATCGCACGTACCGGAGAAAAGGATTACCTTGAAATTACCGTGACGCGCAGACGTGTGGAAGCGCCGACCGTGAATTATGAAATGCTTGATGACGGTATTGCACACATTGAGATTATGCAGTTTGAAGAGGTGACCGGGGATCAGTTTGAGGAAAAACTTGCAAAGGCGAGAGAGGATGGAATGAAAAGTCTGGTTCTCGATCTTCGCGGAAATCCGGGCGGAACGCTGCAAAGTGTGGTAGAGGTTGCCCGTGCGCTGCTTCCGGAAGGGCTGATTGTCTATATGGAAGATAAGAAGGGAAAGAGAGTGGAATATGCGTGTGACGGTAAAAATCAGCTGGATGTTCCGCTCGTTGTACTCATTAATGAAAACAGTGCATCGGCAGCAGAAATTCTTGCAGGTGCAATCAAAGACTATGAGATTGGTACTCTAGTGGGAACGACGACCTTCGGAAAAGGCATCGTGCAGAAAGTATTCGGCATTACGGATGGTTCCGGTATGAAACTGACAATCAGTCACTATTATACGCCGAAAGGAAATGATATCCACAAGGTTGGTGTAACACCGGACGAGGAACTGGAACTGGATGTTGAAAAATATGTAAAGGACGGAAGTGACAATCAGCTCGACAGAGCAATTGAAATTCTGTCAGGAGAAAAATAAGAATGAAACTGGCCTATCTGATTACGGCATATAAGGATGCAGGCTCGCTTTTGGAGCTGGCAGAGATGTTTGCAAAAAATGCTTATGTTTATATCCATGTGGATCAAAAGAGCCGTACGATTACGGACGAGGATATTGAGAAACTTAATCATATTTCCGGCTGTACTGCCATTCGAAAGTATGATATCAAGTGGGGCGGATTTAATCATGTGAAAGCAATACTTGAGCTTGTTATGATGGCGGTTGCAAATTCGGATGTGTCCTATATCCATATGCTGACCGGAGAGGATTTTCCGCTGGTGTCACCGGAAAAGCTTGATGCGCAGTTTCGTGACTGCGATAATATTTATATGAGTTATATAAAACCTGAGGATTTGCCGGAAACCGTGACGGTGCGTTATCGGTATTATAACTGGTTTCAGGATAAAAATGTCAAAAATAAAGTACTTTGGAGTTTGCAGCATATGACAGTAAAACTTCAGAAACTTTGTGGTGTTTTCCGTGAGGGAATCGGAGAGTTTACACGTATTTACAAAGGACTTGTATACATTTCGATGCCAAAAGAGGCAGCGGCGTATGTGGTGGAATATTTGGCGCGTCATGAAGAATTCTGGGAGGAGTTGTACAAGTGTCAGGTTCCGGAAGAATTTTTCTTCCAAACGCTGTTTATGAACCATGAAACATGGTCCCACCAAGTGGTGGACAGGGAACTCCGATATATGGACTGGAGCAAGGGCGACGGCGCAAGTCCCGCGTATCTGACGGAGGAAGATTATGATAAAGTGAAGGCAAGCGGATGTCTGTTTGCAAGAAAATTTCACCCGGAATTATCCAAGGGGTTGCGTGAGCGTCTGAAAAGTGAAATACATGAATAAAGATGAAAAAAGGAATTTCTCTAAGAGAAGTTCTTTTTTTTGTGCAGAAAATTGTGGAAAGAATGTGAATTTTGCATAAGAGGGTTGACAGATTGACATAAGTCAAGTAAACTGGCATAAGAAAATGCTTATAATATATAAGTGAAAGGGAATAATCAGAGTGGACAGAAGAGTATATGACAATTATGTAATACAAATTGTGGAGCATGGGAATCTGAGTAAGGCAGCAGCATATCTTGGCATTTCCCAGCCGGCCTTAAGCTCCGGGCTGACCGCGCTTGAAAATGAACTGGGGTTTAAGATTTTTAATCGGAGAAAAGTGCCGATTACGTTTACACCGGAAGGAGAACTATATTTTGATTATCTGAAAAAAATGCAGGTGCTTGCAGATGATTTTCAGCAGAGACTCGATAGTTATCATGAGGAGCGCAACAGCAGGGTTATTATCGGAGGTCCGGTTGCGTATGTAGAATCCATCGTGACGGATGCAGTAATTGCACTTCGGAAAGAACATCCAAACTATCGGATTGAAATCAAATGTTCGCCGCTCGCGGAGCTTATTGATATGTCACTAAAGGGCGAGGTCAGTTGTTTTGTGAGTACAAGTGAAGATATTCCGAAAAATTTTGAAACAAAACGTATCAAACAGGAAAAGATATATTTATGTGTTCCAAAAAACAATCCTCTAAATAAAAAAATCGCGGATTGTCAGGTGAAACCGGGGGAGAGAGGGAAGTTGTTCGATTATACGCTTCTTGACGGAGAGGAATTCATTTTTTTGGAACAGGGACAGCCGCTTCACGGACAGATGGAGAAATTCTTTGAAGAAAACGGAATTGTCCCGGTAAATAAAATTACGGTGAATCAGGTGTCCACAGCAGTAAATCTTGTGTTAAAAGGAGAGGCTTGCTGCTTTGCTTCGGAAGGCGCGCTGGAAGGGAATCAGGATTTGGGCAGTATTTGTGTATATCCGCTCCCGGACAGCATATCCGGACGAAATATATATGTTGCTTATAACAAAGATTTATTTATGTCAGGAGCTTGCCGGGAGCTGATAGGACATTTGGTTGCAGATCATGACAACCAGTCAGATGTATAAAAGGAGGAGTTTAAAATGATGAAAAAATTAGTAGCATTATTACTCAGTGTAAGCATGGTGTTTGCACTTACTGCATGTGGAGGTTCCGATGGCGGAAGCGCGCAGGGCACGACCGGAGATGGGGAGAAAAAAAT
>JAGAOK010000072.1 GCA_017623815.1 Lachnospiraceae bacterium | reverse complement strand
TGCTAACACAGTTCTTACTTTCAGCGAGCCTCCTGTCAGCTTCATGTGTGTAAGACGGTTCCCCTGCGCATCCCTCGTAATTTTAAAAATTCTTGCACCGAACTCATCGCTTCGGTACGGCTCCTTAATATACTCCGTCATTCCTTCAATCAGCTGCTTAATCCCGATATCTTTCAGTGCCGATCCGAAAAAGCACGGAAACAGTTTTCTCTGTGCAATCGCCCAAACCAGTTGCTCACGGCTAACTTTTCCTTCGTTCAAAAACTCATCCAGCATCTGTTCATCCGCCATCGCTGCCTCTTCATAAAACGCCTCTGCCATGGTATCCGTAAAGTCTACGCACTCGCTGCTGAGCATTTCTTTCAGCTGCGCATATACCGCTTCCTTTTCCATGCCCGGCTGGTCCATTTTGTTTACAAATATAAAGGTCGGCACCTGATATTCTTTCAGCAGACTCCAAAGTGTTTCCGTATGTCCCTGCACCCCTTCCGGCGCACTCACAACAAGAATAGCATAATCTAAAACCTGCAGGCTGCGCTCCATCTCGGCAGAAAAATCCACATGTCCCGGTGTATCTAAAAGTGTGCAGGTTGTATTCCCCAGTTTTAAAATCGCCTGTTTGGAAAAAATAGTGATTCCGCGTTCTCTTTCCTGCGCATCGGTATCCATAAAAGAATTTCCGTGATCCACGCGTCCGCGCTCCCTGATTTTCCCTGTCTTAAAGAGTAATTGTTCCGACAAGGTTGTCTTTCCTGCATCTACATGTGCGAGAATCCCAAGCACTATATTCTCTTGGTTTTCATTTCTCTGCTGCATCACTGTCTACTCTCCCATCCTCTTTTATCTCCAAGATTTGAAGTTGCTTTCCGCTAACCATAAATTTTATGTTATACGCTGCGTACGTAATTCCCCAGATTCTCTGTTCATCGTCCAGATAAGCCGTTCTCGGGTCCTGTCTGAGCAAATCACAGATGGTGCGAAGTTTCTCTTCTTCCACTCCTCTGACAACCGCTTCCTCATATTTCACTTCCAGTTCATGCGACTTTACCTCATCTGCAAAACCGCACTTTGCGTCCGGATGGCTGTCACAGTAGGACAAATAAGGTTTGATATCATAGATTGGTGTTCCATCCAGCATATCCACACCGGTCACGTAAATCACCGGTCCCAGTGTTTCATCGTATTCGATTCGCTCCAGCGAAACGCAGGATAAACCAATCGGGTTCGGCCGAAAGGGAGACCGTGTTGCAAAAACTCCCATCCTCTTTTTTCCGCCAAGACGCGGCGGTCTTACTGTCGCAGACCAGCTGCCGCGCTCCGCTTTTGAAAACTTCCACAAAAGCCAGAGATGAGAATATTCTTCCAATCCTTTTACCGCCTCTGTCACCCTATACTCCGGTTCAAATATTATTTTTCCGCGCAATCCTTCCACCAGACCGCTCTGTCTCGGAATTCCGAATTTTTCCGAAAAATCCGTATATATATGTGCAATTATTTTCATATCCTACTCCAAAAAAGCAGTCCCTGTCGGAACTGCTTTATTTTTATGAAACCGATAAAATATCCACGGTATGCGAACTTGCACCGATCATATCCTGTCTTTCACAAGTCGCCAGATGATATTTTATAAACCATGCAAACTCCTCTTCACTCAGGGCATTGATAACCTGTCGCATATGATCTGCCGGTCCGTCCGCCGCAATAATCTGGATTCTGGAGAGTCCTACCGCTTCATTGATGCGTGCAATCTCCTCTGTCCGGACCACACTGTACAACGGATTTGCTTCCGGCTTACACTGAAAATCTTCTGTCAGAACCTGTTTTTCCATGCTCTCCAAAATATGTCGTTCCCGGAATGCATACGTAAGCACGCTGTAATCATTCATACAATAAGCAACAAGAATTACTCCGCCCGGCTTTGTCACACGTTTTGCCTCCGATAGTGCTTTGCATTTATCTTCAAACGAATGCAGGTGGTACATCGGCCCGAACACCAGCGTAAGGTCAAAGGTGTCATCTGCAAATCTCGACAGCTTCATGGCATTCCCCTGATAAGCCTTTACACTGCTTCCCTTTTTCTTGAGCACGCCCAGATTGCTCTTTACCAGTTCAAGAGCCGTCACATCATAGCCTTCCTGAGCAAGCGCCACACTATATCTTCCGGTTCCCGCACCGACATCCAGAATACATGCATTTTCTTTTCCTTCCAGATACTTATGTATGTATTTCATCGAGGTAATATACTCTACCTGCCCGTGACGTGATAACAGTCTTTTATCTTCATTAAATTTGTTATAATACGCAATCAGTTCTTCCGTCATTTTACTTTTCTGCTTTCTCTGTTTTTCTCAGAGGAACCACTTGATAGCATACCGCTCCTTTTCCGGCGCGCTTTGCTTCGTACATATTGTCCTCTGCCCAGTCAAACATATCGCTTACGTCCCTTCCTTTCATCCATGGAACAATTCCGATACTGCACGGTACCTTGTCAAGCAGTGTCTCCGCTTTTCGTTTTACTTCCTGCTCTGATACGTCTTTTGACAGTGCAACGAATTCATCTCCGCCATAGCAGCCAACGACAGAGTCTTCCGCATAAATGCCGAGAATTGCATCCGCCGCCTCTTTCAAAATTTTATTTCCGTATTGATGTCCGTGCTGATCGTTGATTGCCTTGAAATCATCCAAATCAATCAGTGTGAAATAAAAATCTGCACTTGGCGCCTCATTTACCAGCTCCTCCATCTTCTCAAATACGATTTCCTTACGGTACAATCCGGTCATCGGATCAATCTGCGCCTGATAGTTCCTTTTTTCTCTCTCCAGCACTTCTGCATGGATATCCGTAATCCGTCCCATGACACTTGCCACTTTACCGTCTGCGCCGACCACGCTCTTATAATATGCACGGTGCCAGCGATATCCTCCGCCGGAAATTGCCGAAAGATATTCCAGACTTCCTTCCTTTTCTGCCATTACCGCTCCCTGTAATGTCTGAGCAAACGCAGCAATGTGATCGCTGTGCACAATCGGATTTTTCTTTACATAGGAACTGTAACCCGTAATTTCTCTCGTCTTACGATTATGTGGCAGATTGTACGAAAATACCATCGTATCTCTGGTAGGAAAATACTCAAACAGAATTCCCTGTACCGTCTCTGCCAGCACACGGTAACGGGCTTCTCTCATCAGAAGTTCCTCGTTCATCTTTTCGAGTTCTTTCATTTTCAGTTCATTTTCTCTTTTATCTGTAATGTCACGCATTATCAAAAGCACGACTCTTCCTTCGGTCTTCGGATCTGTAATCGGTGCTGTTTTTACCGCAAACCAGCTTTCTGATTTGTCACGCTTTTTGATACAGATTGTCTGTTCTAAAACCTTCCCCGCCTGCACACATTCCATGATACAATTCGGAATATCCGGAAAATTGGTCTTTACTATACCAATGCGCTCAAAAAAAGCCTGATTCAGATACAGCGCTCTGCATTCGCGTTCTTTTAATTCAAACAATCCAACACCGGTTTTCATATTTGACACAAGTACCTGCAGCACCTCCTGCATATCTTCCGTCACAAGTACCATTCGTTGACTGTCCCATAAATTCAAGTCTTCCCATATATATCTTGCCATCTTTTCCACCTTCCCCTTTATACATCAAATCATTTCCTCACTAAATGCTTAGTATGTTATTATAGCACATCATTGGATATTTTTCCATGTTACATAGATATGTCCCACACCAAACAAAATCGCCGCAACAATAAGCAACACATGTTGCAAGGTAATCCCCGACAACAAGAAAATGAGTGTCGGAAGAATTGCAAGTGTCAGACTTTTCCATTTGCTTTGTTTGACAAAGTAAAGAATCCAAACCAGCCAATATGCAAGCAAAAGCGTCGCATTACCAATCAGATAAACCAAAAATGCA
The DNA here is from genome assembly GCA_017623815.1 of Lachnospiraceae bacterium. GTDB lineage: Bacteria > Bacillota > Clostridia > Lachnospirales > Lachnospiraceae > SVFI01. Next base: position 6,829 of record JAGAOK010000072.1, on the reverse strand, counting down.
AAAATACTGCCAAAAGCAAACTCTTCCCGACCAATTGAAAACACGAGCAGAAGCATACATCCGTATCTTCCAATCTGTTCCAGAATATTCATCACTTTATTGGTACATTTGTTTTCCACTCCCCGGAATTTACATGCATAGATTATATTCGGAATCAGTATTGCAATCACAATGCAAAGTCCGAATATATTGATCCATCCTCCGCCAAGTCTTCCTGCTAAAAATACGGAAGTCGGTCCGTCCGCTCCCCCTATTACTACCGGTACGCTCATACTAATCTCTCCTCTTTTCGTTAAACTTAAGTTCCATCACGGTGCGTCGCATATTTTCCATGGCCGTTTCCGTCTGCATCGCCTGCTCTATCGGCATTCCCGGCGGCGTAATGACATAAACTCCGTCAAATCCGCTCAAGGTATTCTGCGCTGCAGCCTGATGCAGATTTTCTTTTGTCTGTCCCGCTAAAGCATATACCCTGCACTTCGGACTCACTCTTTTTGCCAACTTTCCTGCAAGCCACGGTGCTTTTCCCATCGCTGTCTGACTGTCAATTCTGCCTTCGCCGGTCAAAAAAACATCTGCTTCTTTCAAACTCTCTGAAAGTCCCGTCACCTGCATGACAAGCTCTGCCCCCGGAATCAACTTCGCATCAAGGAAGCTCAAAAGAGCAAATCCCATTCCGCCGGCGGCTCCGGCTCCCGGTTCCCGGCTGTTATCCTGTCCTGTTAATTTTTTTACCGCCTCTGCATAAGATGCCATGGCAGCATCGCTTTTTCCAAATTCTTCCGGTTGCAATCCTTTTTGCTCTGCATAGACATAAGTAGCTCCGTCCGGTCCGCAAAGCGGATTGTCCACATCACAGGCTACGCGAAACGTGGATTCTGCCAGTTCTTTTCTGATTCCGGAAATGTCAATTCTTTGTACGCCATCCATCAAATTCTGTGCACACTCCCCGGTTCTGTCGTAAAAATGAACTCCCAGAGCACGCAGCATTCCGATTCCACCATCATTGGTTGCGCTTCCGCCGATTCCAATCACAAAATCCCGACAGCCCCGATCCAAGGCATCGCAAATCATCTGCCCGACACCGAATGTGGATGTCTTTTTCGGATCCCGTTCCTCTTTTGAAAGAAGTGTCAGCCCGGCCGCCTGTGCCATTTCAATAATAGCGGTTTTCTTCCTGCCTTGGCCTGCTTTTTCCGATATGTTTACCTGCTCATCATCTGTAACAATGGCATATTTTGCCACCTTCTCTCTTCCGAGCGGATCCTGCACGCGAACAGAAATCATCGCACCGTCAAGCCCTGACATCAACGCTTCCATTGTTCCTTCCCCTCCATCTGCCAGTGGTTTTACCACCACCTGCGCATCCGGCAGCTGTGCCAGCACTGCTTCTTTTGCCGCATCCCCTGCCTCCATGGATGTCAGGCTTCCCTTGAAAGAATCCATTGCAATGACAAACTTCATATCTATTCTCACTTTCCATCATTTCTCCGCAATCCGCCAAACTTTTCGGCATCTTCCCTCTCGGCTATTATACTATTAGTCAGCAGGTTATACAAGAAGGGAGCCTTGATTTTGCCTCACCGCTTGCTCCTTGATTTTGCCTCACCTCTCGCGCCTTGATTTTGCCTCGCCGCCCGACTCGCCCGCGGGTATTTTATGCAGGTTTCAGTCACTAATACCCAGGGTTTTTGAAATCTCTGGGTATTACAAGGCAAAAACAATCACTGGTACCCTTTTCGACCAAATTTTGTCGTAAAATTGGGTATTAGAAGGCATTTTCTGCTCCCAATACCCTTCCGGACGCACCTGCCTACATAAAACATCTGCAAAAAGACGCGCCTGCAAATGCAGACGCGCCTAAATCATTTCTTTTCTTATTGAATTGCTGCGTGAATATCCTGAAGTGACATTACTTCGCTGTCGCCTTCTTTGAGAATCGTATAGATACCTTCTGCAGTCGCTTTTGCAGCTGCCATTGTTGTGAAGTAAGGCACTTTTGCCTTAACAGCTGTCTTACGGATGTAGCTGTCATCATTCTTAGACTCTTCCGTTGCCTTCGGCGTGTTAACGATAAGCTGAATATTTCCGTTCATCACTTCATCACCGATATGTGGTCTTCCCTCATACATTTTATTGACACGTGTTGACGGAATACCATTTGCAACCAGCAGATCATGCGTAGAACCTGTCGCCATAATGTCAAATCCGCACTCAACAAATTTCTTGGCAACCTCAACCACCTCAGGCTTATCCTTGCGATTTACACTGATAAGAACCGTTCCCTTAGTAGGCAGTTTTGTCTGTGTTGCTTCCTGTGCTTTGTAGAACGCTTCACCAACACTCTTAGAAAGTCCTAAAACTTCACCTGTTGAACGCATCTCAGGTCCGAGAACCGGGTCAACTTCCTGGAACATGTTGAACGGGAACACTGCTTCTTTTACACCGTAGTAGGCCGGTTTTACTTCCTTCATTCCTTCAATAGGAGACGCTTTACCTGTCAGTTCTCTTGTCATGATTTCTGTTGCAAGCTTCACCATCTTAACATTACATACTTTTGAAACAAGCGGAACCGTTCTGGATGCACGTGGGTTTGCCTCAAGCACATATACCTTTCCGTCCTCGATTGCGTACTGCATATTCATAAGACCGCAGACACCCATTTCCTCTGCAATCTTTCTTGTATACTCTTTGATTGTTTCCACCGTCTCTGCCGGGATATTCTTTGAAGGCAAGATACAAGCTGAGTCTCCGGAATGTACACCTGCAAGCTCGATATGCTCCATAACCGCCGGAACAAATGCTGTCTTACCGTCTGCAATCGCATCTGCCTCACACTCTGTTGCGTGACGCAGGAAACGATCGATAAGAATCGGTCTGTCAGGTGTCACACCGACAGCTGCTGCCATATATTTCTTCAGAGCTTCCGGTTCATTGACAACTTCCATTCCGCGTCCGCCGAGAACGTAGGAAGGACGAACCATAACCGGATATCCGATTTTTTCTGCAATTTCAAGTGCTTCCTCTACATCGACAGCCATACCTGCTTCCGGCATCGGGATTTCAAGTTTTTCCATCATGCCTCGGAACAAATCTCTGTCCTCTGCCATATCGATGATCTCCGGTGAAGTACCGAGGATATTTACACCGTTTTTCTTAAGGTCTGCTGCAAGATTCAGCGGTGTCTGGCCACCGAACTGTGCGATAACGCCAACCGGTTTTTCTTTCTCATAAATGCTGAGAACGTCTTCGAGTGTCAGCGGCTCGAAATACAATTTATCAGAAGTATCGTAGTCTGTTGAAACCGTCTCCGGATTACAGTTTACGATGATTGTCTCAAATCCGAGTTCTTTTAATGCAAAAGCTGCATGTACACAGCAATAGTCAAACTCGATACCCTGGCCGATACGGTTCGGACCGCCGCCGAGGATCATAATCTTCTGCTTGTCGCTTACCGTTGTCTTATCTTCTACATTATAAGTTGAGTAGTAGTAAGCTTTGTCCTTTGTTCCGCTTACGCGTACCGGCTCCCAGCTTTCTGTGATACCGTATGAAACTCTTGCCTTACGGATTTCTTCCTCAGAAACTTCAAGAAGTTTGGAAAGATATCTGTCTGCAAAACCATCTTTCTTTGCTTTCTCCATTACTTCTTTAGAAGGTACACTACCCTTCATGGACAGAAGCTCTTCTTCCTCTTCTACAAGTTCTTTCATCTGCTCAATGAAGTATTTTTTAATCTTTGTAAGATTAAAGAGCTCATCTACGGTAGCACCTTTGCGGAGTGCTTCATACATAATAAACTGACGCTCACTTGTTGCAGTGTTAAGCATCTTGAGAAGTTCTTCTTTGCTCTTTTCATTGAAGTCTTTCGCAAAACCAAGACCGTAACGGCCGATTTCAAGGCTTCGGATTGCTTTCTGGAACGCCTCTTTGTATGTTTTACCGATACTCATGACTTCACCTACCGCACGCATCTGTGTGCCGAGCTTGTCCTGAGAATCTTTGAATTTTTCAAATGCCCATCTCGCAAATTTGAGAACGATGTAATCTCCGCTTGGTTCGTAATTTGCAAGTGTTCCGTTTACGCCGCATGGAATTTCATCCAGTGTAAGTCCTGATGCAAGCATTGCGGAAACAAGCGCAATCGGGAAACCTGTCGCCTTTGAAGCAAGTGCGGAAGAACGTGATGTTCTCGGGTTAATCTCGATAACGATAATACGGTCAGAAACCGGATCATGTGCAAACTGTACGTTTGTACCACCAATTACCTGTACCTCATCTACAATCTTAAATGCCTGCTCTTTTAATCTTTCCTGACATTCTTTGGAAATGGTCAGCATCGGAGCAGAACAGAAAGAGTCTCCTGTATGAACGCCGAGCGGGTCGATATTTTCAATGAAACATACGGTAATCATCTGACCTTTAGAGTCACGCACAACCTCAACCTCAAGCTCTTCCCAGCCAAGGATGGACTCCTCTACAAGAACCTGTCCTACGAGACTGGCCTGAAGACCACGCGCACATACCGTCTTTAATTCTTCTACATTATATACAAGACCGCCGCCTTCGCCGCCCATTGTGTAAGCCGGACGAAGTACAACCGGATAACCTAATTTATCTGCAATTTCAAGTGCCTCTTCCACTGTGTAAGCAACTTCACTTCTTGCCATCTCAATGCCGAGTCTGTCCATTGTTTTCTTAAACTCGATACGGTCCTCACCACGCTCAATCGCATCTACCTGAACACCGATTACTTTAACATCATATTTATCAAGGACACCTTCCTTTGCAAGTTCTGAACAAAGATTCAGTCCTGACTGGCCTCCAAGGTTCGGTAAAATTGCATCCGGACGCTCTTTTGCAATAATCTGCTCCAGTCTCTTTACATTTAACGGCTCGATATAAGTTACATCCGCTGTATCCGGATCTGTCATAATCGTCGCCGGATTGGAATTTACCAGAACGATTTCATATCCAAGCTGTTTTAAAGCCTTACACGCCTGTGTTCCCGAATAATCGAACTCACATGCCTGTCCGATAATGATCGGTCCGGAACCGATGATCAATACCTTTTTGATGTCTTCTCTTTTACTCATCTTTGCTCTCCTTCTTTCTATTCATACTTTACCTGGCACATGCGCCATTCCATGAAAAAAGTCAGTACTGAAAGTAACTGACTTTTCAAAATTGACAATTATTCATTTTCTATATAGGAAATTTCTGAAAAAAGGGAATACGAAACCCTTGTTACTTCTAACAAAAGATTCAGCTGTATGCTCCTGTGTGCCTTCATCCTTTTCCTCCGAAAATTTTTTCACTTGCTCCATTATAAAGGGTAATCGCCATTTCGTAAATAGGCAATTTGCATTTTTTTAATTTTTTTTAACGATTTCTTTTTCGCAGAATATCTCTCTGCTTCTGCTGTACATATTGGGCAATTCCTTCGCTCTCACGCAAAAGTTTGCAACCATATATATTTTTTCCGTCTTCCTGATTTTCCACCTTACGTACTATCGTCCCCGTCAAAGAAAGCTTAATGCCCATATCTGTATATCTGACCGTGATTTCCTCTCCAATTCCCAAAACTCTCTCTGTGGTAATCGAAAATCCGCTCGCACTAACATCCCTTATATACACATTTATCGGACTGTCTGTGCCACGAAGCATACTTCCCATAATACTGATACCGACACGGAAATTTTTACGGCGATTGATCTTACGACCTTCCTTTACGCACTGTGCAATATAATTTCCCTGATAAAAGACAATATTGCATGGGGTAAAAACATAAGCCCCTCCGTCTCGCTCTGTCAAAATGGACGTCATAACCCCTTTAAACGACAAACGCTTATCATCCACTCTCGGAATATCCAGCATGATGTACTGCATACTGGTCTGCATCACCGTCGCTTTAAACTCAATCTCATTTTCCTGACCCGGCAATTTACAGGACAAGGTAATTTCCTGCCCTTCTTCTATATCTTTAAGATAAAACTTATCATCCATAGGCTCTTGCTATCCTTTTTCTAAAACACTGTTACTCCAACCCCAAAATAAAACTTCTCTTTCTGATAATTATAGCAAACAGCCAACCATTTGGCTAGAAATATCTTCATTTTGAACCTATATTTTACAAAATTTTTTCCATTCCTATCTTCTGTGGAACCAGCCCGCATTTTTCGTAAAATTTCATTGCAGGTTCGTTGCATGCCCACACATTTAAGGTCACATTATAGCATCCCTGCTCCTTTGCAAAAGAAAGCACATATTCATACAACTGCTTTCCGATATGTAAGCCGCGTTTTTCTTCATCCACACACAAATCATCAATATACAATGTTTTCACGTCTGTGAGAATATTGTTGCCTACATGCTGCTGAAACATACAAAATGCATAACCGAGTACCTCCTCCACCTCGTCACCACTTTCTGCAGTATTCTTCTGCGTTGCAACAAAGATTGGGGTATCATCACTTTCCATAATCCTTTCCAGCTCTTCATCTGTATATTTTTTGACATTCGATTTAAACAAATCCGGTCTTCCATTATGATGCACCATCAATACTTGATGAAGTAATTTATTAATTCCCGGCATATCTTTTTTATCTGCCCGTCTGATATCCATAATTTCTCACACTTCCTTACATATATCTTCCTTTATTGTATCATCTTCTCACTTCACATATTCCAGCAGACACATCGGTGATTCCATCTGCTCAAATTCCTTCATTCTGCCTTTCGGCTGAAACGTCCCCTCTTTTAAATACCAAACAGCCTGTACCGCTTTCATCCCGAGGCTTTCTGCCGTCTCCAGTTCATAGCTTCCGCC
>JAGAOK010000071.1 GCA_017623815.1 Lachnospiraceae bacterium | reverse complement strand
TTTAACTTCTTCAACATCGGCTCGGAAGACTGGGTAACCGTGAAGCGGATTGCCGAGCTGGTTGTCGAGGAGATGGGACTTGAAGGAGTCAAGTTCAACTTTACCGGCGGAGACCGCGGATGGATCGGCGATGTCCCGAAGATGCAGTTATCCGTTGACAAGCTGAAATCCTTCGGCTGGAATCCGGGTGTGACCTCGGAAGATGCCGTGCGTGCCGCGATTCGCGCAACGCTGGAAGAATAAAAAAAAAGATTTTTTCTCCCTTTTACCCTTTGGACTGATTTGGGACATAAAGAACCTCCCTCCGTCAAAATCACGGAAGGAGGTATATTCACAGACCATAACTGTTCGATAAATTGGAATTTGTTTATCTTTCTACTACAACTGTAAGCAATACCAAGTCATCGTGACCTGTGTTGAAAATAGTGTGTTCTGAACCTTTTTTACAGATATGACAACGCCCCGCAGTAAGAATCTCTTCAATACCGTCACAAATTGCTTTGCCTTCACCTGATAACACATAATTTATTTCATCACTTGTTTCGTGCTTGTGAGTTCCGATAGAACCACCTTTATGAATGGAACAAGTAATGATTTTGCCTCCATTATCAACAAACATTTTTGCAGTCATCATACCTGTGCCGTTGTTCATACAAGGAATGGTCATTTCTTTTTCATCGTTAAAATTGATTAGCATAATGCACCTCGTCAAATTCTTATTTATCTTTCGGGTTCACTTTATCATATTTTTCTGTTCGAATCAATGTTTGGTGAAACTGATGTAGTTGGAAGCCGTCAGTCCAAAAGGAAAAAGGGACGATTTTTTTTTTTTATTTTTGTTTAGAAGGTAATTGTTCCTTCATAGACCGTCTCAGCAGGGCCGGTCATAAGCGGCAGTTCTGCAATCGTGATATCCAGCGGTCCGCCGGCTGTTGCAACATGGATAACATCACCGGAAACTTTACCGGTACGCTCTGCAATTAAAGCACAGGCGGTAGAACCGGTTCCGCAGGAAAGCGTCTCTCCTTCAACACCGCGCTCAAAGGTTCTGATGGTAATATCAGACTCGCCGGTCACCTGCACAAAGTTCACGTTCGTTCCGTTCTTGTAGTGCTCGTGGTGTCTGATTTTCGGGGCAACAGCATTGATATCGACCGCTTCGACATCATCCACAAAAATAACTGCATGCGGAACACCGGTATTTACTGAATGGACCGTCATACCGTCAATCTCAAGAGAGTCCTCAAAAACCGGAGAACCCATATTGATGGTCGCCATGAAATCCCCGTCCTGATCATAATCTCCTCTGACCTGCATAATTCCTGCAAGAGTCTCAATCTTGAATGCCTTTGTCTTTGCGTATTTCTTATCGGCGGCATATTTTGCAAGACAGCGGATACCGTTTCCGCACATCTCAGCCTCGCTTCCGTCCGGCTGGAACAGCGTCATTTTCACATCCGCCTCAGCAGAAGGACCAATAAAGAGAATACCGTCCGCACCGATTCCAAAGCGTCTGTCGCAGTAAGCTATTGCAAATCCTGCCTTCATATCATCCGGGATAACAACGCCTGCCATCTCATCGACTAACGCGAAGTCGTTTCCGTTTCCGTGAAGCTTGGTAAATGATATTGACATGAGGATATAATAGGCTCTATAAGATTATAGGGCTGTTGAAACGAAGCGCGAAAAAAGCATATGTCCGGCAGAATTATCTGCCGTGCTCTGCATCAAACCGTTTTTTAAATGCCGCAAGCGCCTCGGCATACTCCGGAGACTCGGCAAACTTCTCCATAAAGTCCTCGTCTGTAAGCTGCAGGACAGCAGTCTGCTCCGCAAACACCTGGCACATCGAGTTCTGGCAGTTCTTTAAGACCTGCATCATCTCCGCCTCTTCGCGAAGACGCTTTGCCTCCTTCTTTGCGGCTTTCAGTCCGCACTTTGCAGTCTTTCTGTCTTTACAGTCTTTATCGTATTTGTCTTTGCATTTGTGACACAGTTTCTCTTTTCCCATAATTACTCCTCCAGATACGCAAGCATCGCCTCGCGCTGAGCATCATAATCCGCAATTCCTGCCTCATAGAGCTTCTGCAGAAGCGAAACCTCTCTTGTGCTGGTAGAAACCCCGCTTCCTTCCGGCGGTGCGAAGATGAAGATTTTTCCCGCCTGCTCCATCTCATACACCCGCTTCAAGGTCTCCCGGTAGCGGAGATGCCGGTTGTCAATCATTTCCCGAATCTTCGGATACCGGCGAAGCAGGAAATGATAGGCAGGCTTCATCCCCTGCGGAGGACGGACAAAAGTTCGCGGATTTTCCAGAATCACCACAACTTTCTCGCATCCGTCGTCGAATGCCTTCTGCAAAGGAATCGGGTCTGCAACGCCGCCGTCAAAATACTTCCTGCCGTCGAGTTCTACCGGACGGCAAAGCGCAGGAATAGCGCATCCTGCCATGAGCACCCGGTAGTCATTGGGTTTCATATCCTCTTTGGTAAAGTAGCGGGCATCTCCTGTCTCGGCATCGGTTGTCGTCAGCAGAAACGCTGACGGATTTTCTTTTGCCCGTGCATAGAAGAACGGGTCGTCTCCGTCCGCATTGGAAAGCTCTCCATAAATGTAGCCGAGATTGAAAAACGAACCCTTCGTTATGAAATGTGAAAATCCCATATACTCAGGCTTTTGTGCATGCTCCACGAAAAACCGGAGATTTCGTCCCCGCTGTCCGGAAAGATAGGACGCAGCATTTCCAGCCCCTGCCGAAACACCGATACACTCATCAAAAGAAATACCGTCATCTAAGAACCGGTCGAGAACACCTGCGCTGTAGGCGCACTTCATTCCGCCGCCTTCCACCACAAGCCCTGTTTTCATAAAAAAG